>JAGQPF010000375.1 GCA_020426845.1 Planctomycetales bacterium | reverse complement strand
GTGACGGTCAGTCATCGGCAAAAGCCGATTGCCGCGGCCATGCTGGTGCATGGGGAGCGGGTTACCGAAGTTCCCTGCGCCAGTTCGCTGCGCCAATACAACTCACTGAACGTCAACATGTTCATGTACAGCCAGTTGCTGGAACGAGCTGTGGAACGCGGCAGCCAGGTCTTCGATTTTGGGCGTAGCACGATTGACTCCGGACCGCATCGTTTCAAGCGACAGTGGGGGCCCGACGAGAGCGTCCCGGTTTGGCAGTACTACGTTCGCCGCGGCGAAATGGACGGACTGCGGAAAGAGAGCCCCAAGTATCAGCGGGCGATCTCGCTTTGGCGCAGGCTCCCCGTTTGGCTGACTCGTTGGATTGGCCCACCCTTGGCACGCTGCCTACCCTGATGCTTCACCTTGTCACTTGTGCTGTCGAAAGAGAACCGTCCCATGTCGGAATTTGACTTGAGTTTCAACACTCGCAAAGCGCTTGCCGTGCATCTTGGCGAGCCCGCCGGACATGAAGTCCTGTTGCTATTGCAACGCATGGCTGCTCGTATTCAAGAGCTGGAACGCAGCAAGGTCAGCGTCACCCCGATCGCGCCGGCCGGAGCCGCCAGTCTGTTGAGAAGCCGCCACGACATGGAAACTTTCTGAGCGGCTGGCCATGAAGCGACCGGTATTTTCGACAACCGTGTTGGCCCTGGTCATCGGCTGTCTCATGTTGAGTGGCTGCGGTCAGTCGGAAGAGCAGGCATTGTGGGACCGCATTGCCGAGTTGCCTCGCGACGAGACGCGAGTGTTCAAGGCGGATGTGTGCGACTTTGCCCTGTCCCAGCTGAGCGAGCTGTTGGCGTTGGATGGCGAGCACTTTGAGGCTCGGGAGCTGCGCGCACGCACGTATCTGGCACGCGGGGAGTTTGCGCCGGCCGCTGACGACTTGCAGAAATGCCTCGAGCAGCAGCCGGACAATCTCGAACTGCACCGGCTGCGGGCCGAGACCTTGACTCGCAACTGGTCATTCGATCAAGCGATTCAGCAGTGGCAAGCGATCGTGGTGCTCGATGGTGAATCGTGTGAGGCGTATTTGAGTTTGGCCCGCTGCCAGTTGTCCGCGTTGAAATATGCCGACGCGATGAAAACCTTGGCAGAAGCCCCGGCGAACTGCGATTCGGAGTCGGCGAAGATCCTGTCGGCCTCGTGTCACGCGAAGTTGGGGCAACACCAGCAGGCCGTCAAGTTGTTCTCGCAGATCATTGCGGCAAACCCTGAATGTGCCGCGGCGTACTGGCAACGCGCCGACAGCTGGGTGGCGCTGGGAGATGAGCAGATGGCGGTCGAAGACCGGCGGCTCGCGAAGATCTACAACCCTGCGCTGGCCCGCAATGGAGACGCTCGCATCGGCGAGATAACGGGGACGGGGGGAACGCCGACATCGCTCGGCGAGGGCTCGACGCGTGTGCCTCAACTGCCATCCATTGGAAGTGAGGGCTCGCCGTAGCTGAGTCAGATCGCCTCGAGCATAAAATCGTCGATCTGCAAAGAAACGCCTTGCTGCAGATAGTTCACGGCAACAACCAGCCTGCTTGGTCTCACCCGTTCCAGAATGGTGCCCTCCAGCCCAGCCAACGAGCCACTTTTTACGCGCACCCTTTGTCCCACTTGCAACTTGCTTTCGATGGTCAGAGGCACTTCGAGGTGAATCAGCCGCTTCAATTGGAGCAAATCACGTTCAAGTTGAATCTGGTCGGGCACTTCCAATGCATGGGCCACTCGGTTTGTTTTCAGCGCAGTTAGCCGATCGTCTTGTGTGCCGTAGAGGAACACGTAGTTGCCGAAGATGGGGACAAAGGCCGTCTTCTTGCGGCTGCGTTGGAGTTTTGACTGGGGCGTCAGCGGGAGGCAGTGAGAGACTTTGGCGAGCCGCAGATCGCGAGCCACGGCCTTCTCTTGTCTCGAACGAGTGTGGAGCACCCACCATCGCGGCTCGTCATCCGCGTCATCCGTTCGACTTGGTCCCTGTGCCGGAGCATGTGGCGCGTCAAGCAAAGATGCTGGATAGAAGGACTCTTCGCGATCCAGGACGGGCATTTCGCTTTCGCTTTCTAAGTAGTGGAACAGTAGCCCCAGCAACACAGTATTGATTGAAATTTTGGCCTTGTCCACCATTTGGGATGCGCGCACCCCCCGTGGGTGTGTGGTTGTTGTTCCGGGGATGGCGGTTGCTTTTCCGGGATAAAGCTCCAATAATGATTAGCGTGGCGAAAGGCTCCGCTACGTCGGAGTAATGGTGGCTTTCACTGCGATAGGTTTACCGACAAGGTCGCCTCTCTACACTTTCCCGCAATCTTGATGTGACAACTGAAACTCCCAAACCGAAGTACGCACTGCGACAGTTCGATGGTCGCACCGTTGCGCTCGAATTCTCTCAAAACGCACACACCTTTGTGTTCTCAGGCGTAGGGCGCTACGAGCATGATCCAAAGCTCGGGGATGTGCTGCGCATATTGCCGGCGGAAGTCCTCGATGGACAACCTGAGGTGTTCATTCAACAGGACACTTGGCGGGGCACTGTGTGGCGCGGTGAGAAGTATGACGTTGATTTTCTCTTCGTCACGGAACCCGTTTCGCTGCCGGCGCCGACCCAAGTGCCGCCTCCGAAGTCGAAGGCGTCCTCCACCGCCCCTGCGAAACACGATAGCTGACCGATAGCTAATCGATAGATGGCTAACGGTAGCTAACAACCGACAGTGAACGGCCTTCTGCAGGCTGGCAAAGCTCTCCTGTACTTCCCTTGTACGTCCTAGTCTCCTGGTTTCCCGCCTACCTATCCTTAGCGACGCGGCGGCGGACAAGCGAACGCTTTATTTGTTGAATCGGGTGGCGATTGCCCCAGCGCAGCTTTCCCGTCCTGAATTGACGGGTCCAGGCGTCGAACTGCGAATAACAGGGTGCGGCCAGTAGCTTGCCGCGTCCAAGCAGTATCTTCGCCACTTCTACTCCCGTCACGCCGCTCGCTAGTTGACACGCGGTGGCGGAAGAGGGGCCGCGCTCGGCGGCCAAGTCGACGTGGGCCATATCCAAATAGGGTATGTGTGTCGCGCGCGGCGCGAGACCCACGGCAAAGGCGACCAGCTGATCCAGAGCGTCCATCCGGTTGTTCAGATCGAAGTACTCGTCAAAGCTCATCCCTGCTGGGTCGAAGGCCAGCCAGGCCGTGCTAAAGCCCATCGGTCCCGCCGTGACGCCCCAGATGCCTCGGGCTCGCGCGACGGCAAACAGCAGCCGACGCGCTTCGAGCCGGAAGAAGTCCACGCCATCGACAAACACATCCGCGCCGTCCAGAAACTCGTGAACGTTGTCCGCCGTGACGGCTGTATTGAACACGCGAATGTCCAGCTCCGGATTGATCTCGCACGCCGACTCCGCCATGACCTCCGCCTTGGGGCGTCCCTGTGTGTCGATGCGGGCCCCCGCTTGCCGATTCATGTTGGCCGTCTCGAAGCAGTCCGGGTCGGCAATCGTGAAGCGGCCGATCCCCATTCGCGCCAGCGTCAACAAGTGGACGCCCCCGACGCCTCCCATGCCGGCGATGGCGACGCGGCAATCGCGCAGACGCTGCTGCTCGGCAGCGGTAAACAGCCCCAGGTTCCGCGAGAAGGCCTCGTCGTAATTCCAGCCTTCCACGGCAGGATGTGCGGCCGGCAATTCCAAAGTGTTCAAGTTGCTTGACATGGGTCTATTCAAGTTCGGGGCAGGACAAGATCAACTCGTCCACGGGGCGACGAAGACTGCGCGCCGATGCGGGGCGGGAATAGCCGATGCGAAACAGCATCGACAACACGCGTCCCTGCGGGGCGTCGTAAAGACGCTCCCAGCGCTGCTTGAGTTGACTAAGGGTGCGTTGCTGCGCGGGGGCGAGGCGGTCGGCCAAACATGGGTGGCGGTCCGCTAAGTCGTGGTGGCAGTCTCCTGCGAGGGAGGGTCGATTGCTCATGGCCAGATAGATCGGCACGCTGCCCAACGGTTGCAATGCCAGCCCCTCGGCCGTCGCGGCCAGCCAAGCTCGCTGCAATGCGCGGCCCGCCGTCAGCAACTCGGACGTGCTCCAGCCGCTCACCGACAGCACACCTACGGCTCCAGAGCATCGCACCAGCCGCGCCGATGGCATGGCCAGCAGCCGGCCGAGCCCGAGGCGATGGACTCGCTGCATGCGGCGCCAATCGCCCAGCCACTTCAGGACGGCAGGGATCCCTCGAGGCAGCTCGAGCGTCCGCACGTCCAGCCCATCGCGAGTGGCCACGACGGACTGCCGGTCGAAGCGAAGTTGCCGAAACAACTCTTCATGAAATGGTCGGTGTTGGAATCGCAGCAGGTCGGCGAGCGCGACAATTCGCGCCGTCTCCTTCAACGCTCGGGCGCCCGACAACCAATCCAATTGGGCGCCGGGAAACTGTCGCACCTGTTCCTCGATTCGGTCTCTCGCCGCCACCGGCAGCGGCTGACGCGAATACGGCTTGCGGCAGGTATGGCGGCCTTCGAGATGGCGCCGCAGCGGATCGTTCGCAACGCTCGTGTCAGGCGTTTTGAACGACACCGTCGCCACATGTCTCGGCCCCGTCGGATTGCTTGACAACAGATCGCCACGGTCCGCTTCGGGGCCCATTGCGGGGCCCATTGCGGGGCCCATTGCGCGCTTGGCACGCTGGTCAGGTTCATCGTCGCCGATCGCCTCAACCCGGGGCTCGAGACCTTCCGCCCGAGCCGAGATGCAAATGTTTTCGATCGCGGCGCCGAGACCCGTTAGATCAAACATGCCGCGGACATCGGAGGGGAGCGCGCGCGACGGGTCGTGATAGCAATCGATCGCGCCGTCGGCCTCGGAAAATAACCAAGGTTGGTTGTTGTCGGGAGAGGGGGCAGTGCTGGCCGAATCGACCAACGCCCTGAATTGCGCCAACGACAGTAGCGGTGCGGCGTAGGTGGGAGACATCCGACGTTCTGGCCCCGAAAGTGTCGTCAAGAACGGTTAGAGTTTGGCCACAACGAGCGACTCGCTGGTGTCCATCAACATGCTGCGGAGTTTGGTCTGCTCATCGGCCTTGAGCTCGGCAGGGCGGCGATGAGCTTGCGGCAACGACATTTTCGGGTCGCCTTCGATCAAGCTCGCCAGCACTTCGGCGATGTTCGGCAATTCACACGCGACCGCGGGACGATCGCAGACTTTGGAGTACTGACGCTCTTCGCCAAACTGACGAAACTGCAGGCGTCGGCAGTAGTAACGGCAATGGCGCGGATGGACGGCGATCACCAGCCGGTCCACGCCGAATGACAGCGAGTAGGCGCCCATGTACGCAATGAGCTGCGGCAGCATCGCCGCCGTGCAGCTGTCGGGCGCATGTTCCCGGGCGCAGGCCAGGCACGACACCTCGGCCAACTTCAAGCCTTGGTCCTGACGCTGCTTGACTTCATCCGCATAGAGCTGCTCCAAAGGCAGGCTCATCTCACCTTGCTCAATGATGGTCGCTGTGCACAGCACGTGCGGGCCATAGCTCCCGATCAGGATGGTGGTGGTGGGCTGCAGATGTTGAGGGAGCACGCGCACACCAAAGTAATTGGGTTTCATCAAACCCGCTTCGGTGTAGCAGTTGTAGACCAACGCCAACGCCCCGAGTCGTTCCTCGAGCGTCTCGGCAACTCGAAAGGTCACCCCATCTCGCGTGGATTGGTAGCAAGAGGGCGGCTGAAGCGAAAGGTGCGGAACGCCGGTCGGCATATGCAATGCAGTGTGCACTTTTCGCAACTCCGCTGGAGATCTTGATGCCCACGCAGGGGGGCGGGGGTCTGGCCGCTATGGATACCGTAGGTCGCGATCCGCGGATGTCAAAAGCCGGTACAACTGGTTGGAGAGCCTCGTCGGAACGGCGCGGTTTGGCGCGATGGGAGCGGTTGTAGTGGATTACGTAGCACAGGCTGCCAGCCTGTGAGGGTTCTGGATTACACGTGGCACAGGCTGGCAGCCTGTGATTACTGTGGCGTGCCTGCAAACCACAGCCATCACAGGCTGGCAGCCTGTGCTACGTGTTGGCAGCCCGTGCTGCGTGTTGGCAGCCCGTGCTGCGTGTAAACTTCGTTAGCCGGCAGTAGAAATACACGCTTCGGCAATCGTCACTGCAATTCAGGCCATTTCACAATGCAACGCGCTGCAAGTGTCATCTTTCTGGTAGGCGCCGTTTCGCTTGTCGCGATTGTGTTGGTGGGGTCGTGGGCGCCGTTCGAATTTCAAGGGCCGTCGCTCGCAGAGGGTTGGAGACAGTTCATGGCGAACTTCACCGAGCCGATTGACCTCTCGCATGGCCGCGCCGATTTGGCCGTCAACGTCTCGGTTGCCGTGCCGCTGGCGTTCTGCGTCGCGGGTTTGTTCGAGTCACTCGGGGCGCCGCTGATTCTGGCCGGTTTATTGGCGTGGGCCGGCGGCGCCTGCCTGGCCTGCTTCGTCGAATTGGGGCAGGTGTGGCTGCCGACTCGCGACGCATCGGCACGCGACGTTCTCGCTCAGGCCGCCGGCCACCTCGTCGGCGTCGCCGCTTGGGGCGTGCTGCGAGTCCCGGCGTTGAAGTGGGCTCGTGCCTTGCCCACGCACCAACGGGTCGGTGAGCGAATCATCTGGCTTTGCTATGCCTACCTCGTTGGCGTCACCTTCTACTTGCTGTTGCCGTTGGACGTGGTCTCGGGGCCGGGCGAACTAGCCCGAAAGTTTGCCTCTCGCCAGGTGGAGCTCGTCCCCTTTTCGTTTGCCTACCCGACACGCAGCGCCGCTGTCTATGCGTACGTCTGCGACATCCTGCGGTTCGTGCCGATCGGTGTCTTGGCCGCGGCCGGCTGGGGGCACTCCACCAGTCGAGGTCAACGCGGTTGGTGGGAGGCGATTCTGCTGGGGACTGCGGTCGTCATCGCGCTCGAGTGCGCTCAGTTGCTGATTGCCAGCCGTTTCAGCTCAATCACCGATGTGATCCTGGGGAGCCTCGGCGTGATGATTGGCGTCGCGTTGGCGCCGTTCGTGCTTCGCTTCGGCCAGCCTGTTGCCCTCGCAGACGGCGAATCCGGAGGAAGTCCCGCCTATCGCCGCCCGGCGTTTTGGCTGGTGGCCGCTTTGGCTTACACCATCGTGCTTTGTTCGTTGTATTGGCAGTCGTCCGGAGTCATTCAAGATCGGCAGGTCCTGCGGGAGCGGCTGCGAAGTTTTGTGTCGTGGCGCACATGGGCGGCCGGCTCCGACGTTGCCGGCATTTTTCTCGTGATACAAAAAGTCGCCTGGTTCGCGCCGCTGGGGGTCTTCGTGGGCAGCGCGTGCCTCGTGGTTCGCATGCGAGCGGCCGGTCGACTGATTGCCGCAGCGATAATGGCGTTGGCCTGTGCCGCAGTGTGCACAATGATCGAGCTGGGGCAGCTGCCGCTCGCGAGTCACACGCCCTCGATCATCGATGTGGGGCTGACCTCATTGGCTTGCTGGGCGGGCATGGCCGTCGCTGCATTGGTGTGGCGAGCGGGCAGGGAAGGGCGCCTGCCACAGGCTTGACCATCCCACGCTTCGCGCCTGGCTTCGCGAATAGCATGGGCGTCCCCGCCTGTGTGCGGCTCGGTTCCCTGGGCTTGCGCCCAGGGCAAACGGATGTCGCCCCTGTCGGGGCTGTTGCGCGCGACGTGGCACAGGCTGCCAGCCTGTGAAGATTGAGGTTTGCGCGCGGCTCCCTGGGCTTGCGCCCAGGGCTAACGTATGTCGCCCCTGTCGGGGCTGTTG
>JAGQPF010000374.1 GCA_020426845.1 Planctomycetales bacterium | reverse complement strand
GTGACTTGTCCCGAGACGATCGGCTCCGTCACGAAAGCGCGCGGTTGAGGTCGGCGATCAAGTCGTCGGGATGCTCGAGTCCTACGGAGATGCGAATCAGCTCGTCGCGAATGCCGTGAGCCAGCCGGTCTTCGCGATCGTAGCTGGCGTGAGACATCGAAGCGGGCTGTTCGATCAACGACTCGACGGCGCCCAGGCTCACGGCGAGCTGGAACAACTCGGTGTGCTCGGCGACGTGCTTGGCGCGCTCGTAGCCGCCGTCGACCTCGAAGCTGAGCATCGCTCCGAAGCCGCGGTCCATTTGTCGAGCGGCGATGGCGTGTCCAGGGTGGCCCGGCAGGCCGGGATAGAGCACTCGCGTGACGGCGGGATGCTCGGCAAGATGCTCCGCGATTCGCTGCGCCGTGCGGCATTGCTCGCGCATCCGTAGCTCGAGCGTCTTGATGCCGCGCTGCAGCAGGAAGCACTCGAGCGGGCCGAGCACGGCGCCGGTGGCGTTCTGAACGAAATACAGCCGTTGCAGCAGCTCGGGATCTTTGACAACCAAGGCGCCGCCCAGCAGGTCGCTGTGTCCGCCCAGATATTTGGTGGCGGAGTGCATCACGATGTCGGCGCCGAGCTCCAGCGGACGCGTGAGCACGGGGCTGGCAAAGGTATTGTCGACGCCCAGCAGCAACCCGTGTTGGTGAGCCAATTCGGCGCAGGCGCGAATGTCCGTGATCGACATCAGCGGGTTGCCGGGACTTTCGATCCACAGCATCTTGGTGGCGGGCGTGATTGCCTGTTCGAGCCCGGCGAGATCGTCGGCGGCGGCCAGGGACACGCGCACGCCGGCCCGGTTGAGAATCTTGTGGAACAGCCGGTAGCTGCCCCCGTAGATGTCCGTTCCGGCCAGCAGGTGATCGCCGCTTTCCAACAGCATGGTGGCGCAATGGGTGGCTGCCATGCCCGAGGCAAAGCAGAGCGCGCCGCAGCCGCCTTCGAGCGATGCGATCGTGCGCTCAACCGCCTTGCGAGTCGGGTTGCCGCTGCGCGAGTAGTCGAACTCGCCCCACTCACCGGCGCCTGGCTGAACGAAGGTCGAGGCCAGATGCAACGGGGGCACCACCGCGCCGGTTTGCGGATCGCGCTCTCCACCGACGTGTATCGCTCGGGTGCGAAATTCCATCAGATTGTCCTCGTCAGCCGGACAGACCCGCGCGAATGGCTTGGTCGAGATCGGCGATCAGGTCGGCGGAGTTCTCGATGCCGCAGGCGATCCGAATCATGTTGTCGGGGATGCCGAACTTCGCCCGCTCCTCGGGCTGCAATTGGTAGTAGCTCATCACCAGCGGCTGCTCGATCAAGGTCTCGACACCGCCGAGGCTGGGGGCGATCCGGGCAAGCTGGACGGAGTCGACAATCCGGGCCGTCGCCTTCCAATCGGCGTCTTTGACCAGGAACGTGACCAAGCCGCCGAAGCCGCGCATCGTGCGAGCGGCGACGTCGTGGTACGGGTGCGACTCGAGGCCGGGGTACAACACGGTTTCAATCGCCGGATGGGACTCCAGGTAGCGAGCCACCGCGAGGCCGTTCTCGTTGTGGCGCTGCATCCGCAGCTCGAACGTCTTCAAGCCGCGCTCGAGCAGATAAATGTTGTGCGACGAGTTGACGGCTCCCAGGATGCCGCGCAACTTGCGGACCGGCGCCATTCGCTCGGCGCTGCCGATCAACACGCCGGCCAGCAAGTCGTTGTGGCCGCCGAGGTACTTGGTGGCGGAGTGGAGCACGAAGTCCACCCCGAACTCCAGTGGGCGCAAGTTGTAGGGTGTCGCCAAGGTGGCGTCGATCAACGTCGGCACTTCGTGGCGTTTGCCGATCTCCACGAACCGCTCGAGATCCACGACGCTTTGGTGCGGGTTGGTCGGCGACTCGCTGATTAGCAGCCGAGTGTTCGGGGTGATGGCGTCCTCCATCGCCACATAGTCGCCCATTTTGACCTGCCGAGTGACGACGCCGAAGCGAGACAGATGCTTGGCGCAGAACTCTCGGCTGCGGTGGTAGCACTCGTCGAAGAACACGACTTCGTCGCCGGAGCTAAGCTGCGACATCAACAAGCCGACGATGGCGGCCATGCCGCTCGAGTACAGCAAGGCCGACTCGCCGCCTTCCAACGCGGCCAATTTTCGTTCGACGACCTGTTCGCCCGGTGTGCCATAACGCCCATACTCGCCGCGCGACTGATCCTGTTCGATGTAGTCGATGACGGCCTGGGTGTCGGCGAACGTGAACGTGGAGGCGCAGATAATCGGGTCGGTGATGGCGTGTCCCAGTTTCTGCCGTTCCTCACCCGCATGCACGGCCAGCGTGGAGGGGCCTGGCGGCGTCGGTTGAATGGACTTTGGGTTGGTCAAGGGAGAGACTCCGGGCATGATTCCATTCCTGGGGAACAACTCAACGACTATTTCCCGCATGGGGAATCGGGACGGGACTTTCGGTCCCGGGGCCCGTTGGTTGTCGAGTGATCGGGTAATTCGGTAGCGACACAAAAAAAGCCGCAACCTGTGAATTAGGGTTGCGGCGACCAGCTGAGCATCTCTTCTTGTGCCGCCCGAATCTCGACCGGAATGGCTGCGACAGGTGGGTTTCCCGTCGTAGTTGTCCAAGCCTTGTGCTCCCCCGCGGATGATCGCTGAATATCGATCGTTCGCTGCGGGAAAGTGATCGGACGGTGGCACTTTAGCAGTGAGGCTGCAAGCGGCCGCAAATCCCTAACCACTGCCAGCATAGCTGCCTCCCGGGCCGGCGCCAAGGGCTTGGCGATTGGCGCGTTGGCGTCGGCGGCTTCATGACTTAGATTGGAGGGATTGAACCGCTTGTGACCTCCCAATTGGAGCCCAGGATGACCAACCACCCAACCACCCAGCTCGCCGGCTGGCCCTCCCGAGCGATCGGGATGTTGGCAATGGCGTTGATCGCGACGGCGGCCTGGAATGGCCCCGCCCGCGGCGCCGAGCCGTCCGAGGAGGAACAGGCGCGAGCGCTGGTGAAGCAACTGGGCGACGATGTGTACGTCAACCGCCAACTGGCCGCCGCAAAACTACAGGAACTGGGACTGGCGGCCGCCAAGGCCTTGGAGGAAGGCGCATCGTCGGTCGATCGGGAGATTCGCTACTCGTGTCAGCGGCTGCTCTCGGAGGTCCGCGCGCGGCAGCTGAATGAAATGCTCGACCGATTCCTGCAGGGGCGGGAAGACGAATATCCCCTGCCCGCTTGGTCGCGCTACAAGGAGCGGATCGGCGACTCCCGCGCGTCGCGGCAACTGTTTGTCGAGATGTACCGCGCCGAGCCGGATTTGCTGAAGGCGATGGAGCAGAACCCGGCGCAGGCGTCGGCGGCGATCTACCCTCGGGCTCGACAGGTGCAGGAGTTTTCCAGCCGTGGCGCGCAGCTCGGGTTGGGAGACGTCGCTGCGCTGGTGTTTGTCGGATCGGATCCCGAGGTCGAGGTCAACTCGCAGACGTACAGTTATGTCACGAGCTTGCTGCATCAGCCGATCGTGCACAAGACGATGTCAGGCGGCGTGAACAAGCCGCTGTTGGCCAAGATGATGGGGCAGTGGGTGCTGCGGGGCGATTCGAACTTGGCCTACCAATCGCTGTTGCTGGCCATGCAGTACCAGTTGCCCGAAGGCATTCAGGCGGCCGAAAACACGTTGAAGCAGTCGAGCCCCGCGCCGCACGTCAAGCAGTATGCGATTCTCACGATCGCCAAGCTCGGCGACAAACGGCATATTTCGATCCTGACCGAGCTGCTCGAAGACAGCAGCCCACTTCAAACTCGCACGATCAACAACGTGCGTTCGATCACACAGGTCCGCGATGTTGCCCTGGCTGCCGCCGTGCACTTGGCCGGGAGGCCACTGCGAGATGTCGGGTTCCAGGCGGATGTCATGCCCGACCAACAGCCGTTCGTGATCAACCCCTCGCAGCTGGGATTCAAGGATGAAAAAGAGCGCAAAGTCGTCTTTGACAAGTGGGAGACGCTCAAGAAAGAACTGAAGCTCGATCAGTAGCCGGCAATTCGGCGTCAGCGCATAAAAAGACCCGCTCCGGAAAACTCCGGAGCGGGTCAGAAGCCGATAGGGGCGGGGTTTCGTGAGGGACAAGCGGCATCCGTGACCGGCGTTGTCCCTGCAGCCTTTCGGCTGGCCGCCTCTGAAACGCAAGCTCATCCGTGAGTTGCGTCGGCTGTGGCCGTATGGATTGGTCTTGGCAGCTTCATTCAGTCTTCATTCAGTCTTCGGCTGAGGGTGTTTGTCTCGCCGACTTAACGGAGCGGGTTCACGGGCACATCGTTGGCCGCGTCGGCAGTGCGAGTCGGCGGAGCGGGCTGAGCAGGCTGAGCATACTGCGTGCGGCTCGATTGCTTGACGATCGGCTTGGCGTACTCCACCTTCATGATTCGTGGCTTGGTGTCGGCCAGTTCCGAACCGCGAGTGACCGAGCTGGCACGCGAGGCGGTTTGAGCTGCCTTGGCAGGCGCCGGCCGCATCTGTGCACTCGATCGGGGCGAACTGGCAATGCTTGTCGGCTTGGCCGATGCAGCAGGTGCGGCCGATGGAGCCGCTGCAGCGGGTTGGGCGGAAGCGGTGCGATATCGCGTCGGCTGAGCGGTGCGAGTGCGATAGCGAGTGTAGGGCGACACGGGGCCCGTCCGATAGGGACTGCGGTAGGGCGTTTGGTAGCGTGCCTGCGGTTGCACGGCATCATCCTCAAACGGGTTTTGCATCGCGTCCGAAGCGGGCGTCGGATGGATGTGCATGGGGCCGTGATGGCTGTCGTAGATCGCGCCACCGTCGTCGCAGCCGCACGCAGGCCCCGCGCCACAAGCGTCGCAAGCGCCGGCACAGGCTGGGCGGCAATGGCACGAGAACAGGCCGGTGAGCACCCGGTCGACGCCGTTGAGGATCCCCGGAATGATCCGCGGGAAGCAGATGCACCGACGTGGTCCACACGTGTTGCAGCAAACCTCTTCCACGCAACCGCAGTCCGCCTCGGCCGCGCCGCAGCCCGAGCAGTAGCCGGCGCGGTGGAATGCGCCGGGATGTTGCGCCCAAACGGCAACCGGGCTGCAAGCCACGGCAGTCAGAACGATGAATGTCTTCCAAGCTCTCATGACGTCTCCAATCCACTCGGCAGTAAGCGACCAATGGAAGGAGTTATCGAACAGGCACGATCGTTAGGACTAGAACTTTCCGAATAACCCGCAAAGTCAGCCTAGTTTGCCTACTCGGCGCCCCGCCTACTGCAGGTCCACCAGGAAGCTGCCGTTGTCGGCGACGCGGAACAGCGGTCGGTAGTAGTTTCGAGCGTCGGATTGTGGGCAGCCGGGCTGCCAAACCAGACCCAGGAAGATATTCCACGACTCATTTTGCGTGCCGCCCTGGTTGGTCGGCTCGTCCGGAGTCAAGTACGTGAATCCGCCTTCAAGCCCCAGGGAATGGGTCAGCGGCATGCGGAAGTCGGCGCCGAGCAAACCATCGCTCTGGCCGCTGAACCCGGCGTAGATGCGGCCTTCTCCCTGACCGCACGGCAAGAACCGATGGCGGTAGAACAGAGCGTAGACGTCGGTGGGCGTGATGGTTGCCTGTTGGAGGTTGGGGTTGATGGCGACCGTTTGGTCGTTCAATCCCACGCGGAACAGAAAGCCCAGTTCGCCCTCGCAGTGCAAGCCCCAACTCGCTTCGCCTCGCAGCTGCAGCAAGTCGGCGTCGAGGTACCAGTTTTCTCGCAGGTAGTCCACGACCAGACCGGTTTGCAGTCCCCAATCGACTCGCCGAAAGGCGCCCGCGGTCACGAACACCTGGTTGCGACTGTCGTCGGTCAAGTTGGAGCCCGAGAAATTGGAGTGCACGCCGCGCACGCCGACCTGAAACCCGCACTCACCGCAAAACAGGTTCGGAATGCGTGACGAGAAGTTCACGCCCTCGTGAAAGCCGAAGCTGCCGGTGCCACCTTGGTTGACCGGGCCCGTAAACCCTTGCGTGCCCCAAAAGACTTCGAACGTCCGACAATCGAACAATCGTGGAAAACAACAGGGAAGGCACTCGCCGCAATCGCAGGAGTTAAATCCGCAGCCGCCCGGGCCGCAATGGCCAATCGGACCGCCGAGGGGACCGCAATGATCGCCACACGGTGCGCACCCACCACAACTGCCGACACAGCCGCCTTCGAATCCCTCACCGTGCACCTCCATCGGCGCCATCGGCTCGATTTCCTCGAAGTAAGGCTCGGTCTGGTAGGCCACCTGTTTGACACGCGAACCGATCACGCCAGCGCCGACGACATCGCCCTCGCTGCCTTCGCTGGAAATCCCGTCGGACCGCAAGCGAGCCTGCAGTCGAGCTCGGGCATCGTCCAGCAGTTTTTCATGAGCCGGCGTGAAGCCAAGCGTCCGCGGCCGCTGTCCAAACAGGCTGTCGCTACGGGTGATGGTGGCGATGAAAACCAGCAGTACCAGGGGCAACGTGCGAGCCATGGTGCAGTCCTTCGCAACAAAATGGGGGGAATTGCCATTTCTATCGGCTCGGAAAAGTTTGTTTGATCAGAAAACTTTGCGTAATCGGCAGAAATTTTGTGATCGGAAAAGTTTTGCTAAATTGCCTAGATTGTGTTCCGCTCGGCCGAGCCAGTGGCATAGGCTGCCAGCCTCACCCGTGGCACAGGCTGCCAGCCTGTGATTGTTGTGCTGTTGAGCGCAGGTTGCAGGCTGGCAGCCTGCAACACGACTATTTCGCCCGCAGCATGCGCGCCCTCGCCCGTCCAGCACTGCGCAACCCCAAAGCGGCACCCAATAAAGGCCACGAAGAAGCCCACGCACACACGGGCGAGGCCGCCC
>JAGQPF010000373.1 GCA_020426845.1 Planctomycetales bacterium | reverse complement strand
TGTCGCCCCCTTCGGGGGCTGATGCGCGTGCAATGCGCGATTTCGAATACGCGTGCGCAGCGCGAAGCCACGGGCGCGCAGCGCGAATCCACGGGCCCGCACCCGTGGCTAACGTCTGTCGCCCCCTTCGGGGGCTGATGCGCGTGCAATGCGTGATTTCGAATACGCATGCGCAGCGCGAAGCCACGGGCGCACCGGCGCGCACCCGTGGCTAACGTCTGTCGCCCCCTGCGGCACTTCGGGGGTTGATGCGAGGGCGCCCAGGCTACGGCCCCGCTCGGTGGTCGCGCCAGGTTGGCTCACGCAGGTTGATCACTTGCCAGGTTGCCGAGGACTCCGCGATGTAATGGGGGAATTCGGGATCGACGATTCCCTCCTGGACCAGCTGCTCCAGACCGGCGGCGGCGGGAGTGACCGACTTCAACAGCCACAGCTCGTCGGCAGCCAGCAGTTGCGTAAGACGAGCGCAGATCGAGTCGCTGGTGACATCCCACGTCGCCCGCAAGGCGAGCCCGGGTGCGGCGGGCTCGCGGAGCATCAAGCGGCGGACGTCGAGCACCACGGTGGCCGGACCGATCGTCGGGGGCTCGTCCACCAGCGGCAGCTCGCAGACTCGGGACAAGATGGAGGCCAGCAGCCGCATGGTGGCGACGGCCACACCATGCACGTACGCCTCGTCCATCGCGAAGGTGGCGTCGTAACGTCGCACGCAGTCCGCCAACGCTCCGCCGCCGGGCACCAACAAGTTGACTCCGGGCGCCTGCTGTTTCAACCAGGCCCCGAGACGCTCGGGCAAGTCCGCCAAGTCGAACAGACTGCCGCCGACTTTGATGATGCGGAGTTTCATGCTTGCATCGCCTCACGCGCCAGCACGGCCAAGGCGTGAGCGGGGGCGCAGCGCGACACCATGGGCCCGCCGATGTAGGCGGCAAGTGACATGGTTTCGACATCCCATCCGCAACGCTCGACGGCCGCCCGAGCCAGCAGCTCGCCATGCCCGCTGAAAATCACGCGCCGAGGCGGGCCATCGTGGTGCTCCGACACCTGCCGCAGCCCGTCGGCCAACAGCGTCACTTGCGCGTCATAGACCGCCTGCGCCATGGCCACGGCGTCGCGGTGATTGAACTCGTCGTCGTCAGCGCAGACCATCCGCGACATGCGACGCCGCGCGGCCGACTTGGTGGAGGGGCGTCCATCGGCTGTGTCCGTGTTGCCCGGATCCTCCAGTATCTGCCCCAGCAACAGGCTCACATCACGCGTCGTGGCAAACAACTCGCGAGCGATCGGGCAACTGCTGCCGCGAAACGGCAACTCCGACACCAGCGAGCAAACGGGCGTGCGCTCCACTCCCACATAAACCAACTCGCCCGCCAACAAACGCTGCGAATCTCCCTGGCCCAGGGGGAATTCGGCGGGATCATGCAGCCAGATCACATCACACGTCGACGAGCCTACATCGATCAACAGCGAATGGTAGTCCTCGTCCGACCATCGAGCCGCGAAACGGGCCAGAGCATGCCAATTCATCGCAGCGGCTGACAAGGGCTTGGCGCGAATCACTCCCGGAGCGACCAGCTTGCCGTCATTGCGGTAAATGCGGACGGGCCGCCCGTCGGCCGCCGCCTCCACCGCATCCAGGACCGAGCACACGCCCTCGCTCTTCGACTCAAAACAATCCGCCAGCTCCGCCGTCATCGTGATTGCCAGCCGCGTCGCCTCCGGGGCATTGGCGATCATCGTCCTCAGTTCTCCCCTGAGATCGGGAGATTTCCACATCGGCAGTCGACGCGACGCGGCATAACCAAGTCCGTCCGCGACCTTGAGATTGGCGCCGCCAATGTCAAACGCCAAGAAACTCATGTCGGTCACCTGCGAGAGTGGGAATTCGAAGCGGCGTCGGGAAATCTGCCAAACGGGGCGCCGGCAGCTTGGGAGGCGGCCGAACCAACGTTTTAATGTTGACGGGTCACTAGCTGAGCCGCGTGCAGAGCCCGGTCGCGGTGAATTCGATCGGCGATCCCTCGCCGCGAAGCGAGACGGAATGGCCCCGGGCTACGCTCAGCATCGCGTCTCCCAACCGACCATCGTACCATTGCGAAAGCCCGACATACGAAGTGGTGAGCCGAGGATTCACCTCCACAACGGTCGCGTTCCGGCCCACGACGAGATCGACGCCGACAAACCCGCGGGTCTCCCCGATCGCCGCCACGGCCTGCAAGGCGGCCTGCTGTGCGACCTCAGCCAATTCGGGGCGAGAGAGCGGCACACGGCCCCCCACATACCCCAGCGACGTGTTCAAATGTTGCTCGCAGGGATCGAGCGCCATGTTGCCGGCGGGGCCGCACAGCACGCCAACACTCAGCGGCCAGCCTTGCACCACCCGCTCCACTCGCCGGCCATGGCTCACGGCCGCTCGCGCCTCGTGGAAAGAATGGAGCACGTGAATGTCGTGCGAGCCGCAGCCATCGTTCGGCTTGGAGATCCAAGCCTCGCCGGTGTCGGCCGGAGTCGGCAGGGCCAAATCGTCAAAGGACAGTGGAGTCGCGATGCCCGCGTTGGCGAGCCGGTCACAGCAGCGCCGCTTGTCGGCCGCCACGGCAATGAACTCGGGAGCCGGCGAAAACAGCGTGCCGCCGCTCTCGACAATCCACTGCGCTCGCATTCGCAACGAATCATGCAGTTCGGGCGCGATCAACAGCACGCCATCCACCTCGCCCGCCAGTCGCTCCAACTGCCGTCGCTCCTGACCTTCGTCCTCGATCACGTGGGTGACCACGTCGGGAATTGACGCCGTCGGCAGCCGAGCGTCACGCAGCACGACCAGTTCATGGGCGGGCTGCAAATCGCAGAGCAGGGCGTCGAGCATGGCGGCGCCCTCGGCGAGCAAGGTGCCGGAGGGAGGCGGCGCGGCGGGCCAGCTCAGGAAGCCGCCGCCGGTTACAAACTCGTAGACGAGAAGTTTCACCGCCGGGCCTCGAGTTGCGAATCGGGAGCGCGCCGGCCCGAACGAGCCAGCCTCCGTGATTTTCGGGCAGTCGGCGCCGGCCGTCAACGCGGCAAGGCCGCGCGGGCCAGGATGCGACGCGGGCGTCTCAGAAAATGCCCAGTTGGTCGCGGGCCTCGTCGGTCATCCGGTCGGGCGACCAGGGAGGATCCATCACGACCCGGACTTCGACGCTGCCAACGCCTTCGATTTGGTTGACCACCTGCTTGCTATTGGCAACCAACTGCGGACCGGCGGGGCACATCGGGCTGGTCAGGGTCATCGCAATCTTGATGTGCAATTGCTCACTGGCGTCCTCGGCGTCGCCATCGCCATCGGGCGCGTCGGAAGGTGACAGGTTGCTGTCATCATGTTGCTCGTCCGCTGCGCCCGCGGGGGCCGCCGACGCCGGCAACAACTCCACCTCGTAGACCAGCCCGAGGTCCACGATGTTGACGAACAGCTCGGGGTCGATCACCTTCCGCAGCTCATCGCGAATCTGTTCCTCAGTGACCGTCATCGAATCGTCTCCCATATTCGGTGCGTTTCCTCGGGCTTGCGCCCGAGGCCAACATCTGTCGCCCCTGCCGGGGCTGTTGCGCGTGGGGTGCGCGGTTCCTCGGGCTTGCGCCCGGGGCTAAACATCTGTCGCCCCTGTCGGGGCTGTTGCGCGTGGTTGTGCGCGGTTCCTCGGGCTT
>JAGQPF010000372.1 GCA_020426845.1 Planctomycetales bacterium | reverse complement strand
TTCGCCGCGCACGGGCGAGGACGCCCATGCTACGGACGATCCATGCGGTTGCTCGCCGCGCACGGGCGAGGGCGCCCATGCTACGGACGATCCATGCGGCTGCTCGCCGCGCACGGGCGAGGGCGCCCATGCTACGGACGATCCATGCGGTTGCTCGCCGCACGGGCGAGGGCGCCCATGCTACGGACGATCCATGCGGTTGCTCGCCGCGCACGGGCGAGGACGCCCATGCTACGGACGATCACGACCCCAAACGTGCGCGAGGGAACGCCGCGAGGCGCCGTCATCCTGTCAGTCGAGTGGCAGGCAGCGGACGAATTCGCCCGCAGCGTAATCGCGATCGCCGGCGGGGAAGGCGGCCAAGCAGTTTGCTCGAGCGATTCCGCACAGGTCGGCGGAGCCCTGCCAGGCAACGGGGGCGACGACGTGCACGCCTTCCTCGCGGCAGAGGCGGGACGGTCGGTAGGTGGGACGGGGACCGCGATGGGAAAACGGCGCCGCGAGTCGGGCGTCGACACTGCGATCCTCGAACGGATCGGACAGTCCCCGCATCAGGGCCAAGGCAGGCCGCACGAGCCGCTCGAAGCAGACCAAGCTGCCGACGGGGTTGCCGGGCAGGCCGAACACCGGCACGCCCGCGGCCGAGCGGCCGAACCAGACCGGCTTGCCGGGCTTCAATCGCACTTTGTGAAACACTTCGTCGACGCCGCACTGCCTGAGCACTTGCGGGGCCAGATCGAGCACGCCGGCCGAGACGCCGCCGCTGAGCACGAGCATGTCCGCCCGCAACCCCTCGCGAATCAGACGCTCCAGATCGGCTGCATCATCGGTCGCGATCCCGAGTGACATGACCTTGGCGCCAGCTTGCCGCGCCATCGCCGCGAGCATCGGTCCGTTGCTATTGCGAATCTGGCCGAGCGTCGGCGTTTGGTCATGCGGCACGAGCTCATCGCCCGTGGAGAGGATCGCGACGGTCGGCGCGGGCACGACGGACGGCCGAGCACAGCCGACCTCGGCCAACACGCCAATCTCCGCTGCGCGAATAACGACGCCGGCGCGAAGGACCAGGTCGCCGCGCCGCATGGCGGCGCCGGCGCGAAGCAGGTGTTGCTCGGGCTGCGCCTCGCCGGTCAGCCGCACCTGATCGCCGTCCAGCTGCGACTGCTCGATCATCACAACCGCATCGCACCCCTCGGGAAGCGGCGCGCCGGTCATGATGCGAGTCGCGCAGCCGGGCCGCAACGGCTGGCTGGGGGTGCGGCCGGCCGTGACCTCCTCAAGCACCCGCAGCGTTGTAACCACCTCAGCATTGGCCTCGGCAAAGTCCTGCGAGCAAACGGCGTAGCCGTCCACCAGCGCCTTGTCGTAAGGAGGCGAGTCGATGTCGCTGGCGACGTCCGCGGCCAGCACCTTGCCGAGCGTCTCGTCCAACGGCAGCTCGATCGCAGGCAGCCTCGAAAGGCAATCAGCCACGCGCTGTCGCGCCTCGGTTTCATCAATCACAAGCTCAGGCCTCCGCTGCGGGCCGATCTACATTTCGAGAAAATGCCGCAGGAGATCGTGGCCCGGCTCGGTGAGAAAGCTCTCGGGGTGAAACTGCAAGCCCTCGATCGGCAGCTCCCGATGGCGAATGCCCATGATCTCTCGCTCTCCACCGGGTGCGTCGGCCCAGGCGGTGACCACGTAGTCCGGCGACAAGGTGTCTTCCTGAATCACCAGGCTGTGATATCGCGTGGCGACGAACGGGTTGGGCAGGCCCAGAAACAATCCTTTGCCATCGTGATGAATGCGGTCCGTCTTGCCGTGCATCAACTGCTTGGCGCGGACAATCTTGCCGCCCGTCGCCTGGCCGATCGATTGATGGCCAAGGCAGACGCCAAGAATCGGGAACTCGCCCGCACACTGCTGCACGCACGCAACGGAGATGCCCGCTTCGGTGGGCGTGCACGGCCCCGGCGAGATGATCAGGTGCGAAGGCCGCTTGGCCAACACCTCCTCGACCGTGATCGCGTTGTTGCGATGGACTTCGATGTCCAGGCCAGCGTCGATCTCTCCCAACCGCTGCACGAGGTTGTAGGTAAACGAGTCGAAATTGTCGATCAGCAGGATCATGGGCAGTCAACCGCGGGATGTCGCAGCCAAGCCGCCCGCCACGCCCGGACTTCGGGACGGCGGAGCGGCTCCGGCACCCTTGAGCTTAACCGTTGCCGCGAAACCGTGCGAGGCGGCGCCAAGCTATCGCCCGCACGACCGCGATTCCGCGCGAATGCCTACGCGAGTTCCTCGTAGGCAGCCAGCAAGCGGGCTTGGGCAAGCTGCCAGCTGAAGTGCTGCTTGGCGCGGCGGCGAGCGGCGGCGGACAGTTGCGGCGCCAGGTGCGGGTCACTTTGCAGCTTCAGCACCGCGTCCTTAATTGGCTTGCCGCCGCGGGGCCGCACCAGCAGCGCCTCCTGCCCATGCCGGGCCAGCAGCCGCACGACTTCCAAATCGCTGGCGATCAGCGGCGTGCCGCTGGCCATCGCCTCCAACACCTTGAGCGGACAACAGCCCTGCTTGCGATTGCGATCGTTGGGTCGCAACGGCGCCAACACGACATCAGCAGCATGGTGCAGGTCGACCAGTTCACTTTGGGAAACAGGGCCATGAAAGTGCACCGCGTCGGTGACCCCCCAATCGAAACAAGCGCGTTCCAGTTCCTTGCGTTGGCGGGGCCGCGACTCGCCCACCAAGTGCAGCTCCGCCGGAAAGTCGCGACGACACAAGGCGACCGATTCGATCGCCTGCGCGACGCCCTGCCACGGCGACATCGTGCCGCTGTACAACATGGTCACTTGGTCCACCGGCCAGCGCCGCGGCGGTGAGTACGCAAACAGCTCGCAGTCGACTCCGTTGGGGATGACGCGAATCCGCTCCGGCGACACCCCGCGACTGACGAGATGTGCCGCATTCACGTCACTAACGGTCAGCACCAAATCGGCCGACTCGAGCAATCGTTGCTCCTGCCAGCGCAGTTTGCGAGTCAGCTCGAGGTCGTCGGCAACGTCGGGATAGTGATACTTCAGCTCGATGGACGGCAGCCCATTCACCTCGACCACCAAGCGACGGCACCACTGCTGTTTGTTCAGCGCAATCGGCAGGCCTTCGTAGATCGATCGCACATGGATGACGTCGTAGTGTCGCCCCGTCAACGCGGCCTGCAACTGCGCGCGAAAACAAAGCACACGCTCGATCAGATTGGGACCCGTAGCCGCGAGCGGCACATGCCGCACCCCAGGCAGTTCAGCCAGCAACGGCGGCTCGCCGGGGGCGGCGGCAGACACCGTGTATAGATCGATCTCACCGAACTGCTCGGCGAGCGCCCCGGCGAAGGCGGCAATGTGCGTGGCCGCCCCCTTGGGGGAAGGAAATCGGTCATAGGAGATGTAAGCGACTCGCATCGTCTCGCAACATTTCGCAACATTTCGCATAGCAGGCAGGAACGGGCGCGCGGGCTCGAAGTTACTGTAATCCGTCGAGCCGCTGTCGCCGAGCGGGCAACAGCGCCGCTCGGCGCGTCCGTAGCACGCCCCCGCGCGATTTCGTGTGGCCTCCGCCTGCGTTCCGAGGTCTCACGCAAAGTCGCCAAGACGCCAAGAACTGAAGGGCAGGGATGCACTTTTCAAGCGAGCAGCCGCTCAAGATCGTGGGCGCCCCCCGCCCGTGCGCGGTGGGCAGCCGCATCGATCGTCCGTAGCATGGGCGCCCTCGCCCGTGCGCGGCGAGCAGCCGCATGGCACCGCTCAGGCGCGACGCTGGAGATAGGGCCCGCCGGCGCGGTGGGGCTGCTCAGGGCTGCACGGGCGCGGGCGCCCATGCTACGCGCGAAGCGTGCCTTGGCCGGCGCGGTGGGGCTGCGCAGTGCTGCA
>JAGQPF010000371.1 GCA_020426845.1 Planctomycetales bacterium | reverse complement strand
TCGCCGCGAAGCCGAGGGCGGATTCCTGGAGGTCTCCGACGAGATCGGCGCCGAGAACTATTGGCCGTGGGGCTTGAGCGTGGGTGATGTCAACGCGGACGGCTTCGATGACGCATTCCTGGCGTCGAGCATGTGCTTTCCGTATCGCTACGCCGCCAACTCGTTGCTGCTGAATCAGGCCGGCGAGCGTTGGGTGGATAGCGAGTTTGCCTTGCGGGTCGAGCCACGGCCAGCCGGAAAACGGATCCGGCCCTGGTTCGTGCTGGACTTGGACGGGGAGGATCAGGGCAACGAGCTTGGGCGAGATCGAACCGGACGCGTCGTGGTCTGGTCGACGCTGGGCTCACGCTCCTCGGCGCTGCTGGACATCGACGGCGACGGCGACCTGGATCTGATTACGAACGACTTCAACTCGCCCCCGCAACTTTTGGTCAGCGACCTGGCTCAGCGACATTCGGTCCATTGGCTGCAGGTGCGTCTGGAGGGAGACTCGGCGAATCGCGACGGCCTTGGCGCCGTCGTGCGATTGGAGGCGAGCGGCGCCACACAATGGAAGCGGCACGACGGCCAATCCGGATATCTTGCTCAGAGCAGCATGCCCCTGTACTTTGGACTTGGGGCGGCGGAGCAGGTGGATCGCATCGAAGTGACTTGGCCCGGTGGCCAAACACAAACCCTGGACGGACCGATCCCCGCCAACCAAATACTCCACATCAAACAACAGCAGCCGTAGGCTAGGCTAGCCGGTATGCCATGCGACCACGAACCGAAAAACTGCTGATGCGGTTGGTGTTTATCGCCGCGATTCCCGGCGTGCTTGCGCTGGGATACTTTTGGTATGGCAATCGACGCATCGCCGACTTGAAGGATGAGTGCCAAACGGCGCTGAATGACCAGCGTTGGGAGGACTTGGAGCGGGCGTCCTTGAGTTGGTACGAATGGCAGCCCGAATCCGCGCAGCCGCTGCTGCTGGCGGCCCAAGCGGCGCAACAGCGAGGCCGGCTCTTGGAGGCCTCCGTCTACCTGTTTCAGTTGCCCGACAATGATCTCGAAAGCATTCCCGGGCTGATGAATCTCAGCACGATTCAGCTCGAGTTATTGGATCCGCTGGCTGCGGAGACAACCTGGAATCGCATTTTGCAACTCGATCCGGCCAACGCCGAGGCCCATCAGCAGCTGATCCTGTATTACGGAATGTCGAGACAGCACGAGAAAATCATCTCCGAGGCGCGAAGGGCGATTGCGGCTGGCTCGGACGGCCCTTCCACTTATGTGTTCCTGTTCGGCGCCGATTGGATGACCTTCACCAATGGCGGCGACTTGAACAATGCATGGCTGGAGCGGTTCCCCGGCAACGAAACGTTTCTCGTCGCGCGAGGGTTCCATTTCACTCGCTCGATGGCGATGCGCGAAGAGTTTCAACAGCGAAATGAAAACGGCGTCAATGTGCTCGAAGCGACGATGATCGAGCTCGTGAAGCAATTCAACCACAACAAGGAATTGCTGGCTTATCACCTGGAGCTGTCGACCAATCGCGGTGACATGGAGAACACGCTGACCTTATTGGGCCAGGCGGGCCAGGACTCGCTGGAGGACAGTCGCTTCTGGCGATTCAAGGGCTGGGTCCATCTGCAACGCGAGGAGCTAGATGAGGCGATCGAAGCCTACCAACATTGCCTCAAGCTGCATCCGTTCGATGGCGTCGCCCATCAACAGCTCGCCATGGTGTACCGCCGGCAGGAAAAATTGGATCAGGTCGCTCACCACCAGCAACTCTCCGTCGTGGCTCAGGACATTTTGCGCATTGCCCTGGTGATGCCGAACGTCAACGAAACACCCCCGGATTTGCTCGAAAAAATGGCGGAATTTGCGGAGTTAGCGGGTGAAAATCAGGTAGCGGAAAACGTAAAACGGCTGAAAAACGCAGAATCGCCCTCCGGCGAGTGATTGCACACAGCCAGGAAGGGGGGTGTTTCAACTACGCTTCCTGCTTATACTCCGTTTTCCCAAATTTTTAACAATTTGCTTTATCGGCGTGGATTCGTCCGGTAGAGTGCGACAGTGGATCAAATCTAAGTCGAGGACCCTTATGAGTCGATACTTCTTGAGTTTGTTGGGTTTGGCCCTCTTGGTCTTCGCCGGATGCGGCGGCGACTCCGGTCCCCCAATTTACCCGGTCACCGGCGCCTTGAAGATCGGCGGCAAGGACATGTCCGATATTCAGGTGCAGTTCCACCCCGCCAGCGGCACGGGGCAGATGTGCACGGGGAACGCGAAGGACGGCAAGTACGTCCTATACTCTGATGCGGGCAAGCCCGGCGCTCCCGTCGGTAAATACATTGTGAAGCTGAATGACATCGGTGGTGGCACCGACTATATGACATCGGGTAATGGGGGTCCGCCCCCGGAGACTTCGGCTCGGATTCCGGAGTCCTACAAGCCGATCGAAGTCGAAGTGAAAGCGGAGTCGAACACTATCGACATTATTGTCGAGTAACTACCATTGGAATCAGAGTGGCTGCGCCGCCCCTTACCTGAGGGGCGGCGATTGTCGCTACAAAGTTTGAAACTCAGTAGTTTGGCGAGCGGTGAGACAAGCGCGGGATTCATTTTTTTGTATCTACTCTCGCTCTCGTCCAACGACTGTCGTCGGTTCGCCGAGTTCCCCTCGGCTTCTTCGTCTCTTCTGGTCTAGTTTTTGACTGAGGTACTTCATGAAATCAACTCGTGTTCGACGACAGGCCTTCACGCTCGTGGAGTTGCTTGTGGTCATCGCAATCATCGGCGTGTTGGTGGCGTTGCTTCTGCCAGCCGTCCAAGCCGCTCGTGAGGCTGCCCGCCGCATGAGCTGCAGCAACAACCTGAAGCAATTGGCATTGTCGTGTCATAACTACCACGACACCTTCAAGAAGCTGCCGTGGAACAACGACTTGGGCAACTCGGTCGCTCCCGGCCAGCCCAATGCTCGTTGGCGTCAGCTGTCCTGGATCGTGGCGGTTCTGCCCTACATGGAGCAGGAGCCGCTTTACAATCGCATCCAGGACGAGTGTGCCGCGATGGCGACGGGCACGCAGAACACTTTGAATGCGCTGTCGTCCCCGACTCGCAACGCGATCATCGAGTCGCTGATCTGCCCCTCCAACAACCAGGATCCGATCCGTCAAAGCCGCTCGGGTTACCGACACACTGGCACCATCGATTCGGCAAGCACCGACTACTCGGGCAACCTCGGTCACATCTGGGGTGGTTGGAAAGATTGCGGTGCCGTGCCGGACTTCAACACCGAGGCGCCCGCCACCTTCACTCGGATGTTCGTCAAAGGCGCGAACCCCGGGACCCCCTGGGTCAACGGCGAAGCACTTGGCGAGCAGATCAACTGCAACGGCACCTTCAAGTATCATGGCTGTTGGGCGCTCAAGGACATCCTTGACGGCACTGCCAACACGATCATGATCTTCGAGGACATGCACTTCCGCGGCGGCAACGACGTGACGATCCCGGTTGACCGTAACCCGTGCGATGACTCGTCGTGGATCAGTGGTTTCGGAGCGATCAACTCGGCCCGTAACCCAATCAACAACTACCGGAATCGCGCTTGGCTTCAAGGCGCGGGTGACCGTCGCTGCCATGGCTGGACCTCCAACCATCCCGCCGGCGCCCAAGGCGCTTTGGCCGACGCGAGCGTTCGCTTCTTCGCCGAGACCATCGATCATGCGACTCGGTACAAGATCACGACGCGCAACGACAACCAGCCGGTTGAAGTGCCGTAAGCCTTACGCACCGGACCGATCGGTCTAGTTTGATTGTGACTTTCCCGGCAATTGCCGCTTGGCAGGTCGCATCGAAGCAGTTCTCATGGGAGATGGGCTCCAGTAGCCCATCTCCCTTTTTCATTGCCTTTGGATGAATCGAGTTCAGGCGGCGCTTATGACCTCGCAACACCTCAACTGGATCCGATTGTTGATGGTAGCCGGGGTAGTTGCAGGTTTGGCTGCGGGGTGTGGCCCCAAGGACGAGCCGAATGGAGAGGCAGGCCAATCGACCCAAGCACTTCCGGCGCCAAAGCCGACGCCGTTCAATTTTACGAAGCAGTCGAACAAATCCTCAAGCAAACCCGCTTTGCCTAAGCTGGAGAATATTCGGTTGGAGGATGTGGCGAGTAGGCTAGGACTGCAACATTCCTATGTCAACTCGGAGGAAGGCCAAGCACTGATGGTCGAGGCGACCGGCGGCGGCTGCGGGTGGGGCGACTTTGACCGCGACGGCAAATGGGACCTGTATCTCAATCAGGCCGGTGACTGCAAATTGCCGGCTGCGAAGGACTCACAGCCCACGGACCGATTGTTTCGCAACGTCGGCGGGCAATTCGTGGACGTGACCGAGTCGGCTCGCATTGCCGAGTTCGGCTACAGCCAAGGCGTGGCTGTCGGTGATTACGACGACGACGGCTTCGACGACATCTATGTCACCAACTATCGCCGCAACACCCTCTGGCGCAATCTTGGCGATGGCACGTTCGAGGAGGTCGCCGAGGCGGCGGGTGTGGCCGACGAGCGCTGGAGCAGCTCCGCGGCCTGGCACGACCTCGATGGCGACGGCGATCTGGATCTCTACGTCTGCAACTACGTCCAGTACAACCACTTGGTGGCTGGTCCATGCGTCAATGCCAACGGCGAGCCGCGCGTCTGTCACCCGCGAGAGTTCGAGGCGTGGCCGGACGAGTGGTACGAGAACCAAGGCGACGGCACCTTCCTGCCAATGGCGAAAGAGGTCGGCCTGGTCGGCGAGGGCGGCAAGGGCCTGGGAGTCGCGATCGCCGATTTCAACAACGACGGGCGACCCGACGTTTACGTGGCCAACGACACCACCGCCAACTTCCTGTTCATCAACGAAGGGGGCACGTTTCGCGAGCAGGCATCCGTGCTGGGATGCGCGGCCAACCGCATGGGGTCGCTGCAGGCAAGCATGGGGCTCGCCATCGGGGACCTCGACAACAACGGCTGGCTGGATATCTACATCAGCCACTATTTCAACGAGTCGAACACCTACTACCAATGCCTGGGGACGGCCGGGTTCGAGGACGTCACGGGCCGCGAGGGCCTGCACTTTCCGTCGATGCCGAAGCTGGGCTTCGGCACGGTGGCGGAGGATTTCGACTCGAGCGGCTACCTGGATCTGTTTGTCGGGAACGGACATGTGGAGAATTTCCCGGGCAACCCGCTCCACAAGATGCAATCGCAAGTGTTTTCATCCGAAGGCGGGCGCTGGCAGGATGTCAGCGACACGGCCGGCGAATTCCTCCAGGGCAAGCGAGTCGCCCGCGGCGTGTCGGGATGCGATTTCGACGACGATGGCGACGTTGACCTAGCCGTCGTCCATCAGAACGATCCCGTCGCCTTGCTGGAAAACAGGTCCAGCCATGGTCACTGGCTCAAACTGGCTTTCGAGGGGATTGAAAACAATCGCCGAGGCATCGGCTGCCGCGTCGTGGTGCGGTGGAAGGACCATCAAGGCGAGCAGCGCCGCGTGCACGAACTGATTGGCGGCGGCAGCTATGCCGTCTCCCAGCAACCCGCTTTGTTCTGCGGGCTTGGCGAGTGGGACGGGCCATGTGACATTGATGTGCACTGGCCGAATGGGCTTCAGCACACCCTCCACCAGGTTCAGGTGGATCGGCAGCATTTGATCCGTGAGCCATGACACAGACGTGTCAGGCATGACTCGAGGGAGCCATGAAAGTGAGACCGCCGCTGCCGAATGCCGCTCTGTTGCTCGTGATGCTGGCGGCAAGCCTCGGATTGCAGACGGGCTGCCGCGAGCGGTCGCAGCCGACGCGCGTCTCCCGCGGAACAGCGACTAGCCCGGAGGACATGGGCACGAAATCCGTCGCGCCATTTCAGTTCGCCCCCGCCGCGGGACCTGAATCGCAGCTGCCGGGAACCGGTCACGAGCGAATGCTGCGCGAACTGCAGATCATCCGCGACACGACCAATGAGACGATCGAATGGCTCGGCAGCGCGCGGGCCGACCGCCAGCGGCAAGCGGTGGCAACAATGCCGCCCAACATCCCCGAGCCGGAGCGACTGGACGCCCAGTTGGAGCTGGCTCGGCTCGAGCTGCGGCTTGGGCATGAGCGCGCCGCCATCGAAGCCCTGCTTCAAGCGGAGCAGGCGCTGGACGAGAGCGGCATGCCGGGCTTGGACGCCGACCCGCTTCGCGCGACGCTCAATTTCCAGCTCGGAGTCGCCTATCTGCGGCTGGCGGAGACCGAGAACTGCTGCAGCCAACACAGCCCCGATAGCTGCATTGTTCCGATACAAGGCGAAGGCATCCACACTCGCATGGAAGGATCGAGCGAGGCGATTCGTCGCTTCGGAGCGGTGCTCGAAGGCGCTCCCGAGCACTCGCCGCTCTGGCTGCGTTCGCTGTGGCTCTACAACTTGGCGCACATGACGCTGGGACAATATCCCGCCGAGGTGCCCGAGCCTTGGCGGCTCCCCACGGACACATTCGCGTCCGCGCCGTTTAAGCCGTTTGACAACGTCGCGCACGAAGTTGGGCTTGCCACGTTCAGCATCTCCGGAGGCGCCGTCGCCGATGACTTCGACGGAGACGGCGACATCGATCTGTTTGTGTCGTCGATGGAGACCGACGAGCACGGGCAATTGCGCTTGTTTCTGAACGATGGTCGCGGGAAGTTCGAAGAGCGGACGGAACAAGCGGGCCTGACCGGGTTGCTGGGCGGACTGAATCTGATTCACGCGGACTTCGACAACGATGGCTGGCGGGACCTGTACGTGCTGCGAGGGGGATGGTTCCAGTCCGGCGGCCGCCATCCCAACTCGCTGCTGCACAACAACGGGGATGGCACGTTCACGGATGTCTCGTTCGACGCCGGCGTTGCCGGCCGTTCGCCCACACAAACCGGCGCCTGGGCGGACTTCGATCTCGATGGCGACCTCGACCTCTTCGTCGGCAATGAGCATATGGCAACGGTCACCGCGCCATGCGAACTGTTTCGCAACAACGGCGATGGCACGTTCACGGACGTGGCCGAGGCGGCAGGGGTCGAGAACCATCGGTTCGCGAAGGCGGCGGTGTGGGGCGACTACGACGCCGATGGGCTGCCCGACCTGTTTGTCTCCAATTTTGGCGAGCCCAATCGGCTCTATCACAACCAAGGAGACGGCACGTTCGAGGATCGAGCGGAGTCCTTGCAACTCACCGAGCCCTTGCGAAGCTTTCCCGCTTGGTTCTGGGATGCGAACGAGGATGGCCAGCTCGATCTGTTCGTCGCCCCTTATGCGGACGACATTGCTTACCTCGCGGCCGAGCAACTGGGGATAGAGCACGACGCGCCGATGCCGAAGCTGTATCTCGGCGACGGCGCCGGAGGATTCGTGGAGTCAGGGGCTCAGTGGGGCCTACGCCAGCCCGTCGCCCCGATGGGCTCCAATTTCGGCGACCTGGACAACGACGGCCGACTCGACTTTTACCTCGGCACGGGCGAGCCCGAGTACTTCAACCTGATGCCGAATCGAATGTATCGCAACACCGGCAGCGGCTTTGAAGACGTGACGATGAGCGGCCGCTTCGGACATTTGCAAAAAGGCCACGGGGTGGTGTTCGCCGACTTTGATGGCGATGGCGATCAAGATGTCTTCGAGCAGGTCGGCGGCGCCTATCCCGGCGACCGATATTACGATTGCCTGTATCGCAACCCCGGCTTCGACAACGGCTACTTCGCAGTCAAGCTCACCGGAATCGCTTGCGCCCGCGACGCGATCGGCGTCAAACTGGTCGTCACGATCCGCGACGAAACTCCCGGCAACTCTCCGGTCGAGTCCAGCGGCGACGCTGGCAGAGACTTGCCGGCACCGCCCCGGGAACTGTGCGACGACGACTTGGAGCCGCCGTTGGAGACGCCGGCTGCCACCGGCAGCGAGCCGCGAACCACTCGCCGCCTGACGCGCTGGGTCGGCAGTGGCGGCTCGTTCGGCGCCAAGCCACTGACACAGTGGTTCGGCATCGGCAAGGCGGACTCCGTCGACCGCTTGGAGATCTGGTGGCCCGGCCAGAACGAGCCTCAGGTTCTGGAAGGCCTCGCCGCCGGTCAGTTGGTGCACGTCGTGCAGCCCGTGAAATAGTCCGCCGCCGGGCCACCGAGTTAGTTCGGGCGATCGACACAGCGTTTTGCCGCCGACGCAGGCTGCCCCAGTTGCAGCTTGGGTGTTTTCCGGGGAATTTTCCGGGGAATTCCATGCGACGATCCCTGCGCCCTCTTGTCGCTCCGCGAGCGAACCTTCTGGCAGGTCCGGGGTCCACCCGTTAGAATTCCAAACCCACCTTCTTTCGGCCCCGACAGGCGATCCGATGCCCCGATACAACCCGGCTCAAATCGAACCCAAGTGGCAGCAATACTGGGAACAGCACCACACGTTTCGCACGCCGGAAATGCCCGAGGGCGAGAAGCTGTACGTGCTGGACATGTTTCCCTACCCCAGCGGCGCGGGGCTGCATGTCGGGCACCCGGAAGGCTATACGGCGACGGACATCGTCTGCCGCTACTCGCGGATGAAGGGCATCTCGGTCCTGCACCCGATGGGTTTCGACGCCTTCGGCCTGCCTGCCGAGGAGCACGCGATCAAAACCAACACGCACCCGCGCGTGTCCACCGAAAAGAACATCTCCACCTTCAAACGCCAGCTGAAAATGCTGGGCTTCAGCTACGACTGGGATCGCGAGCTGGCCACCACCGACATCGACTACGTCAAGTGGACGCAGTGGATCTTTCTGCAGCTGTTCAACACTTGGTTTGATCCGGAGCGGCAGAAAGGCCGGCCAATCGCCGAGCTGCCGATTCCGGAGGAAGTTCGCGCGGAAGGCGAGACGGCCGTGCGACGGTATCAGAACGAACATCGGCTCGCGTATGAATCGGCCGAGATGGTGAATTGGTGCCCCGGACTGGGCACCGTTGTGGCCAATGAGGAGGTCATCGACGGCCGTAGCGAGCGCGGCGACCATCCCGTCGAGCGGCGTCCGCTGCGGCAGTGGATGCTGCGAATCACCGCTTACGCCGATCGGCTGATGAACGACCTGGACACCCTGAACTGGCCGGAGGGAATTCGGCAGCAGCAGCGTGAGTGGATTGGCCGCAGCGTCGGCGCCGAGGTGGACTTTTTCATCGGCTCGGACGACCAGTTTGCCGCCTGGCAACAAGAGCGAGCCAGTGGCGGGTTTCCCAAACGGCCCGACCAGCGCGTGCTGCGGATCTATACGACCCGTCCCGACACGCTCTATGGCGCCACCTACATGGTCATTGCGCCCGAGCACCCGCTCGTGGACGCTCTGACGACGGACGCGCAGCGCGTGGCCGTCGAGAAATACCGCCGGGTCGCGGCAAGCAAAAGCGATCGCGAGCGCCAGCAGACCAAGGAAAAGACGGGCGTCTTCACGGGCAGCTTTGCCATCAACCCCGTCAACGGCCAGCCCACGCCGGTCTGGATCTCGGACTACGTGCTGATTAGTTATGGAACCGGCGCGATCATGGCGGTGCCGGCTCACGATGACCGCGACTTCGAGTTCGCGACGGCGTTCGGCATTCCCGTGATTGCCGTCGTCGATCCCGGCCAGGATGTGGGCCCCGAAATGGACCGCGACGCGGTTCTCCGCGGCGAACAGTGTTTTGTCGGCAAGGGGCTGGCTGTAAATTCCGGACCCTACGATGGCCGGACGACAGACGAGTTCAAGGCGGCGATCACCGAGTCGCTGGCATCCGGCGGCTGCGGTCGCGCTGCGGTGAATTACAAGCTGCGAGATTGGCTGTTCAGCCGCCAGCGGTTTTGGGGCGAGCCGTTCCCGCTGCTCCACGAGCTGGATGACAACGGCGAACCGACGGGACTGTATCGAGCCGTCGACGAATCCGAACTGCCGGTGGATCTCCCGCAGCTCGAAGATTACAAGCCGCACGGGCGTCCCGAGCCGCTGCTGGCCAAGGCGCCGGATGACTGGCAGTATGTCGAGCGGGACGGCAAACGCTACCGTCGCGAGCTGAACACGATGCCCCAGTGGGCGGGATCGTGCTGGTACTACCTGCGATATATCGATCCCCACAACGACCAGTGCATGGTGGATCGGGCCAAGGAGCAGGCGTGGATGCCCGTTGACCTGTACGTCGGCGGCGCCGAGCACGCCGTCCTGCACCTGCTGTACTCACGATTTTGGCACAAGGTGCTCTTCGATCGCGGCCACGTCTCGACGCCTGAGCCATTTTCGCGGCTGGTGAACCAAGGCATCATTCTCGGCGAGACCGAGCACTCGGCCTGGAGACTGCCCAACGGAAACTATGTGCCCGCCAAGGAGGTCAACCGCGATCGCGTGCATGAGCCGACCGGCGTCGAGGCGGAGAACGTCAAGCTCACCGACGAGGAGCTGGAGTCGATCGATGCGAAGTTCGTCGAGAGCAAGGCGCACAAGATGTCCAAGGCGCGCGGCAATGTCGTCAACCCGGACGACGTGGTGCGCGACTACGGCGCCGACGCGCTGCGACTGTACGAAATGTTCATGGGCCCGCTCGAGGCGACCAAGCCCTGGAACATGGAAGGCGTCAACGGCGTGCGCAACTTCCTCGACCGCGCCTGGCGGATGATCATCGACTATCAAGCCGAGCAACTGCAGCTGGCGCCGCCGGTCAAGGAGGTCGAGCTGACTCGCGATCAGGCGCAATGCCTGCACGCCACGATTCAGGCGGTGACGCGGGACACGGAGGCGATGTCGTTCAACACGGCCATCGCCCGGATGATGGAGTTCGTGAACTTCTTCACGCCGCAAGATGTGCGTCCCCAACAGGCAATGGAGACCTTTGTGCTTCTGCTCGCTCCCTACGCCCCTCACATCGCGGAGGAGCTGTGGGCGGCGCTGGGGCATGCGTCAACACTCGCTCATGAGCCTTGGCCTGCGTTTGACGAAAGCCTCGCGCAGAAGGACACGGTCGAGGTGCCCATCCAGATTTGCGGCAAGTTTCGCACCACGATCGAGGTGCCGACCGACCTGGATCGCGAACAGCTGGAGGCGGCCGCGCTGGCAGACGAGCGAGTTCAGGCGTTGCTGGCCGACCGGCAGATCGTCAAAACGATTGTCGTTCCTGGACGGATGGTCAATTTCGTGATCAAGTGATCGACTGATCAATCAACGATCGACGGAATCAACTGGGCCACGAAGCCCCGCTTCAATACATCAAACCGCGCGACACGGCGCACACCAAAGGACAAGTACGGATGAAGAATACGATCGCCTTGGTGCTGGGCGGCGGACGAGGCACGCGACTGTTCCCGTTGACCGCATATCGCTCGAAGCCAGCCGTGCCGTTGGCGGCGCGATACCGCTTGATCGACATCCCGCTCTCCAACTGCATCAACAGCGACTTGAATCGGATCTATGTGCTGACGCAGTTCATGTCGGTCAGCCTTCACCGCCACATTCGGCAGACCTATCGTTTTGACCACTTCGGCGGCGGGTTTGTCGAATTGCTGGCCGCTCAGCAGACAATGGACGCGGGGACCGACTGGTACGAGGGCACGGCCGACGCGGTTCGCAAGAACCTGCGCTACGTGCGGCAGCGCAACACGGACTACGTGCTCATTTTATCGGGCGACCAGCTGTACCGCATGGACTACCGCAAGATGTTGCAGACGCACATCGAGTCCGGCGCCGACGCCACGATTGGCGCGATGCCGGTGTCCCGCGAGGCCGCCCGGTCACTGGGCGTGATGCGTGCCAATGAGTCGGGACGCATCGAGGGCTTTCTCGAAAAGCCGTCCACGGACCAGGAGCTTGACTCGGTCCACGTGCCGCCGGAGTGGTTTACGCAGCGCGGCGTTTCGCCCGAGGGCCGTGGCTGCTTGGCGAGCATGGGCATCTACATTTTCAATCAGTCGACCCTGATCGACGTGCTCGAAAAGACTCAGTATCGGGACTTTGGCAAGGAGATCTTCCCGGCGTCGATTCGAGCCCGCAAGGTGGTCGCCCACCTGTTCGACGATTATTGGGAGGACATCGGCACGATTCGCGCCTTCTACGAGGCCAACCTGAGCCTCGCTCAATCGACTCCGCCGTTCGAGTTCGTCTCATCCCAAGCGCCGGTGTTCACGCGGCCTCGGTTCTTGCCGCCGACTCGCATCGATGGTGCGCATGTCGAGGGCAGCATGATCGCCGAGGGCTGCCGCATCGGTCGAGGCGCGGTGATTCGCAACAGCATCGTCGGCTTGCGATGCATCATCGGCGAAGGGGTCCATATCGAGGACTCCGTGCTCATGGGCGCCGACTACTATGGTGACGATGGCGACCCGGCCCACGGACCGCGGATCGGCAATCACGCCAAAATCGTCGGCTCGATTCTGGACAAGAACTGCGTGATCGGACAGGGCGCCGAGCTGATTAACCCCGGCATCGAGGACAGCGACCCGCATCATCCCCTGTGCGTGATTCGCGACGGCATCCCCGTCGTCATCAAACAGGCGGAGGTTCCCGACGGTTGGCGACTGGCCGACCACATGGTCTCGACCAACACACCGATCGAGTAGGGCGACTATCGCGATTAAACCGGCTTGTCCAGCGCCGCGAGGTGCTCCATCAGCACCAGCTCGCAGGTCTCCAGCAGCTGGTCAAGTCGGAACGGCTTGTAGAGGATCCCGCGCGGGTGCAGCCCGGCTTGTCGTGCCTTGACGATGGAGTGGCCCGGATCGTAGCCGAAGCCCGTCATCAAAATCAACGGCACGTGCTCCATGATTTGTTGAAGCCGCACCATCAGCTGGTAGCCGGAGTAATCCGGCAGCCGGATATCGGAGATGATCAGGTCGTACACTTCGGAGCTGTTGCGAACCATGTAGACGGCTTCGTCGCCGTGATGCGCGGTTTCAACGATGCAATGGTATCGTTCGAGCAGCGCGTGTGCGTCGTTGCGAACCGCGTCGTCGGCGTCGACCACCAACACGCGGCGATTCATGAGCTTGGTGCGCCGCGGCATGCCAGTGTCGGGAACCGCCTTGGCCGGCGCCATCGTGCGGCCGACTTTCTGGATCACCTGCTTGATGTCGCGAGCGTTGCGGAGAATCCGCTCCATCCGCTCCCGGACGTCCGAGTCATGGCCAATGTATCGCTCCATGACGCTGACCGCTTCGTTGAGGATTTCGTCGATCGGCAGCGCCACCGCGCTATGAATTGCCTCAACGCTTTCCTGGGCCGTGTTGGCGCGCTGTGCCACGAGCAGCTCGAGCGTATTCAAGGCGACGGCCACGTCGCGCGAAAAGATCTCGAGGAACTGCAGGTCGTTCTCGTTGAACGCCTGAACCTCGGGGCTCTCGACATTGAACGTGCCGATCACTTCGTCGTGCAGAATCAGCGGCACGGTCAGCGAACTGCAGGCCCCCTTGAATCCCTCGATGTAGAGCGGGTCCTCGGTGGTGTCTTCGCACAGGTAGCTTTTGCCGGTAGCGGCGACAAAGCCGGTCACGCCGTTGTTCTTCGTATCGGCGCAAAGCGGCCGAGTGGCGGGCTCCGGGTCGATGCCGACCGACAACAGCGGCTCGAGCTTCCCGGTCTTCTGATCCATGAGCCGAATTTCAACCACATCGAAATGCAGCAAGTCCTGCGTGTAGTGCAGAATGTTGCTCTTTAGCAGCTCGATGCGGTCCTCGACCGACATCTCGAACACCTCGTCGGGCTTGAGGTTCGAGAGGTCTTGTCCCGCTTGATGTATCGCCGCCATCTTTTGCTGCTGGAGCATCTCCGCGGTGACGTCGCGGACGGTGACGATCAGATGCTGAGGCTCGCCGTCGCCCTCCAATAGCGGCGCGGCATGCACCTGGAGGAAGACGTTGTCGCCGATTCGCAGCGTCGAATTGCTGGGCGTTTGCGTGGCCAGCGCCGTGTGGAAAGGGCAGAAGTCCGGTCCCAGAATCTCCGGGCTGCCCAGCAGCTCATAGAAGTTCTTGTTGACGACATCGTCGCACTGAGCCCACCGGCAAATGCGATTGTTGGCCCACTGGACGTTGTTGTCGGCGTCCATCAACACGACGCCATCGGGCATGCCTTCGAGGATGCGGTCATTCTGGAACAATCGTCCCGTCCGCATCGCCTCGGCAAACTTGTCGCTGGCCACAAAAACGCCGGCGAAGTTTTCGCCCGGCATCGAGAACTTGGCCAGCGCTCGCAACGGGCTGCTGACCATGACCAGTTCGCAGTCCTGCTGCAGACCCTCGGGCACCCCAGCGGAAGCTAGGTTGTCACAGAGACAGAGGATTTTGGGCTTGGTAGCCAACCCGAATCTCCCAGCGGAACTAACCAGGATGATTATATGGACGCTCGTCGGGAGGAACAAGTGGGACCTCCACCACCGGACGCCACCGACTTCGCGCGTTCCTCACTATGCCGCGTTGTAGATTTCTTCGGCCACGTTCGGAGCTAAAGTTGACCGCATCCGCAGCTTCTATCTGATCGCTCAAGTCGCTCCCCGGCGCAAATCGCACAGGCCGCAGAAAACAAACGGAGCCATAGTGGAGCGGGTGTTGCCTCTGCAGACGCCACAATGGCGTTCGGTCATCCACAACGTCGGCGGCCGAAGCGTCGCCAACAAGGAAACCCGAAGCGTCAGCGAGGGATCGCCTCGCGCTGCCCGTTGCGAACGAAAGAACTTCGCCCTCGCCAGTTCGTCTGTCCGCCAGTCCGCCGGCCTCGCTCGGCCATCGCTATTCTCCAAACTCCGTTCATTTGCTATCGTCACCACCCTTGCCAGTCTGTTGAAGTCTGTTGAAAAGACAATCGGAACACGTCCGTGGCACAGGCTGCCAGGCTGTGATTGTTGTGGATTGGGCCGCAGGCCGGCCGCCTGCACTACGTCAAGGAATCGACGATGACTCAAGCCGCCGTCCGTCTTCGAATCCACTCCCGCAGCCAAATCGTGATTCCGGCCCGCCTGGCTTCGACGCGGTTGCCGCAAAAACTGTTGCTAGCCGAGACCGGCAAGACGCTGATTCAGCACACCTACGAGGCCGCGTCGCGAGCCACCGCTCCACTGGGCGTCTGTGTGGCAGCCGATTGTGAGCAGATCGCCGACGTCGTGCGAGCCTTTGGCGGCGACGTGAGACTGACCAGTCCCACGGCCCGCAGCGGCACGGACCGCGTCGCGGAAGTGGCGCGGCAGATGCCCGAGGTCGACATCATCGTGAATGTGCAGGGCGACGAACCGGAGATAGACGGCGCCGCGATTGACGCCGCGATCGAGTGCTTGGAGTCGCACCCCGAGGCGTCGATGGCGACGTTGGCGACGCCGATTCGCGATCGCCAAATCCTGGAAGACCCGGCCTGCGTCAAAGTGGTCTGCGACGCCCAAGGCCGCGCGATGTACTTCAGCCGCAGCCCCATCCCACATGCCCGAAAATGGGACAACGGGTTGCTGGAGCAGAGCCCACCGGTGTTTCTCCAACACGTCGGGTTGTACGCTTATCGCCGAGAATTTCTGCTCGAATTGGCCGAGTGGCCGGCCGCGGCGATCGAGGAAGTCGAGTCGCTCGAGCAATTGCGAGTGCTGCATCGTGGACATTCAATTCAGGTTGCGGTCATCAACCACTCTGCCTTGGGAATCGATACCCCCGAGGATTACCGGGCGTTTGTCAAGCGAACGATGAACTGATAGATTGCCATTTTCCATCAGTTCTACTTCCGCGTTCGTGACGAACGCCGAGCGGGTCGCAATGGCAAAACATATCTTCGTGACGGGCGGGGTGGTCAGCTCCCTGGGCAAGGGACTCACAAGCGCGTCGATCGGAATGGTGCTGGAACGACGCGGCCTGCGAGTGCGAATGCAAAAGCTGGATCCCTACATCAATGTGGATCCCGGCACGATGAGCCCCTACCAGCACGGTGAAGTTTATGTGCTGGACGATGGCAGCGAGACCGACCTGGACCTTGGCCACTACGAGCGGTTCACCAACAGCCCGCTCACCCGCGACTCCAACTACACAACCGGCCAGATCTACCTCTCGGTGATCGAAAAGGAGCGTCGCGGCGAGTTTCTCGGCAAGACCGTGCAGGTCATCCCTCACATCACCAACGAGATCAAGTCGGTCATTCGCAAGATGGCCGACGACGACGTCGACGTGGTGATCACCGAGATCGGCGGCACGGTCGGCGACATCGAAAGCCAGCCGTTCCTCGAGGCGATTCGCCAGTTCTCGCTAGACGTCGGCAAGGAAAACTGCCTCTACATTCACCTCACCCTCGTCCCTTACCTCAAGGCCGCCGGCGAGCTCAAGACAAAGCCGACCCAACACTCCGTCGGGCAGCTACGCGAGATCGGCATCCAGCCCGACATCCTCATCTGCCGCACCGAGCGGACCATCAGTCGGGAAGACCGCGAGAAGATGGCGTTGTTCTGCAACGTTCCGCTCGACGCCGTGATCGAGGAGAAAGACAAAGACTTCTCGATCTACGAGGTGCCCCTGAGCTTGGTCGAGAACGGGTTGGACGAGTTGATCGTTCGCAAGCTCAACCTGCACGCCGGAACGCTGGACTTGGACGACTGGCGTGACTTGCTGCATCGGCTGCGGAATCCCGACCACGAGATCAGCATCGCCGTGGTCGGCAAATACGCCGAGCATTCGGATGCGTACAAGTCCATTTACGAGGCGCTCGACCACGCCGGCATGCACCATCGAGCGCAGGTCCGCATTGGCCGGATCCAAAGCGAGGACGTCGAGCGAGAAGGTCCGGAGCGGATCTTGTCCGGCTATGACGGAATTCTCGTGCCGGGCGGCTTCGGCGAGCGAGGCATCGAAGGCAAGGTGGAGGCGATTCGCTTCGCCCGCGAGCGGAACATCCCGTTTCTCGGCATCTGCCTTGGGCTCCAGTGCGCCGCCATCGAGTTCGGGCGCAACGTGGTCGGCCTCGAGAATGCTCACTCGACCGAGTTCCAGAAAGACACGCCGCACCCGCTCATCTGCCTGCTCGACGAGCAGCAGCAGATCACGCACAAGGGCGGCACCATGCGGCTGGGCTCACAGCCCTGCGTGCTCGACACCACCAGCCGCGCCTTCGAATGTTACGGCTCCGCGAATATCGACGAGCGACATCGGCACCGCTACGAATTCAACAACGTCTATCGCCAGCAGTTCATCGCCCACGGCATGATGATTGCCGGGACCAATCCAGCCGGCACGCTCGTCGAGATCCTCGAGATCCCCTCGCACCCATGGTTTGTTGCGGTGCAGTTCCACCCCGAGTTTCGTTCGAAGCCGACCGCCGCGCAGCCGCTGTTCGCCGGCTTGATTGGCGCCGCCATCAAACGCCGCAACGCGTCTCGCAAGACGGACGCTGCCGAGAAGGTCGAAGACCAGCAAGAAAGCTCGCGCAAGTAATCGCTTCGCACGCAGCATGGGCGTCCTTCGCGCGTAGCATGGGCGTCCTTCGCGCGTAGCATGAGCGTCCTTCGCGCGTAGCATGAGCGTCCTTCGCGCGTAGCATGAGCGTCCTTCGCGCGTAGCATGAGCGTCCTTCGCGTGTAGCATGGGCGCCCTCGCCCGTGCGCGGCGAG
>JAGQPF010000370.1 GCA_020426845.1 Planctomycetales bacterium | reverse complement strand
TGATGCAGGCGCCGAAGAACGGTTTCTTCTACGTGATCGACCGCACCAATGGTGAGTTCATCTCCGGCAACAATTATGTGGAGATCAACTGGGCATCGGGCCTGGATCCGGTGACGGGGCGCCCGATCGAGGCGGAAGGCATCCGCTACAAGGACCAGCCGATGGTGATGATGCCGGGGCCGCTGGGGGGGCATAACTGGTACCCAATGTCCCGCGACCCGGCGACCGGCTATGTGTTCCTGCCGACGCAGAATACGTCCTCGGTCTATTCCAATTCGGGCAGCATGGAAAAGAACAATGTGGGCTGGAACCTGGGGCAGGGGCCATCATCGCAGCCGATCCGCAATCCGCAGGATCGTGCGCGTTCGCAGGCGCTGACGCCGTCGAGTCTGATTGCCTGGGACCCGGTGACGCAGAGCCCGGCATGGCGGGTGGATTACCCGGTGTATGGCAACAGTGGGACGCTGGCGACGGGCGGTGGCCTGGTGTTTCAGGGGTCGGCGGACGGGGTGTTTCATGCCTATGGGACGGATGACGGGGTGGAATACTGGAACCGGGAAGTGGGTGACGCGATTCTGGGCGGCCCGGTGACCTATGAGCTGGATGGTGAGCAGTATGTGCTGGCACTGGCGGGGCAGGGCGGGGCGATCCCGCTGACGATGGGGCTGCTGTCGGGCAATCATCCGCGTTACATGAACGGGCGTCTGATCGCGTTCAAGCTGGGGGCGACGGGGGAGCTGTCGATTCCGGAACCGACACCGCCGGAGCCACTGAACACGGACATCACGACGACGCGGGGCGATACGCTGGCGGGAGCGGCGGCCTACGGGAGCTATTGTTCGGTGTGTCATGGGCCGGCGGCGCTGAGCGTGGGGTCGATTCCGGACCTGCGTTTCTCGTCGAGCATTCTGAACCAGGATGCGTTCATGAGCATTGTGCTGGACGGGTTGTTTGCGTCGCGGGGGATGGCGAGTTTTGCGGCGGATCTGGGGGCGATTGATGTGGAGAATATTCGCGCCTATCTGTTGCAGCAGGCGGCTGCGGTGCCGCGCTAGTTTTTGCACTCTGAATCCAGGTCGGAGACCCGGAGATTTCCGTTCCGGGCACGCCGTGAATCCGTCCGTGGAGGCTCTGCCGCCGCCGTCCTGGCGGCTCACGGCCCGGCTCGGACGCTCTCCTAGTCTTCGGCCTGCATCTTCGTTTAAACCTTTGAGTGTCTGCTTTCGACTTATTGGTGAGATTCGTGAATTTTTGCGGATTTCAACCGGGCTGGCCGAATTCAAATTTTCTATCCCTTTGAAAACGTTTCAGAATTTGTTTTGGCCCGAACCTTGCTGTACTTGATTTGGTTAGCGAAGGCCTTGTGGGCTGGTGTTCCCGTCGTGTTGCACGTTGTGGAAGCCGGCCCATTTTTTTGGGGCGTTGTGCACTGAACGGGCAGTCCGGAGTATTGCGCGGCGTCCTTCTTGTCCTCCTGTGGTGAATAGGCGATGATCGGGCACACTTCGGTCCTCTGTGTCCTGGCTGACCGATGTCATACGAGGAGCTGACAATGACAAGAACACTCTCCCGCTCGCTGTTCGCCATATCGCTGCTGGCGGGCAGCATCCAGATGGCGCAGGCGCAGTCTGCTGCCGATGTCCAGGCCTGTGAGGCGCTGGCCTATACTCCCAACCTGACGATTCTCTCTGCGGACCTGCGGCCTGCCAGTGGCAGCACGCCGGCCTATTGCTATGTGCGCGGGCTGATCGGCCCGGCAACGCAATACCATGTGCAGTTGCCACTTCCTTCGCAATGGAACGGTCGGTTCCTTAAATGGGGGGATGGGGGCAAGGACGGGGACCTGGACTTTGCGGATCATCGGGTGGCGGAAGGCTACGCGGTGGCGAACAGCAATATGGGTCACGACAGTGGCGTGGAGCCGGGTTCGCAGTTCGGCTACAACAATCGTCAGGCGGAGATCGATTTCGGCTACCGTTCGGTACACCTGACGGTGATGGCGGGCAAGGAGCTGGTGGAGCGTTATTACCGCAAGGCGCCGGACTATTCTTATTTCGAGGGCTGTTCCACGGGCGGGCGTCAGGGCCTGATGGAGGCGCAGCGCTTCCCGGAGGACTTCGACGGCATTGTGGCGGGGGCGCCGGTGAACTATTACCAGGCGATGAACGCGGCGGGGGTGTGGTGGCTGCAGCGGCTGTTCAAGGACAATTTTGCGGGCAATCTGGCGGTGGACACGGACGGCGATGGCAGCTTCGACAGCACGAAGCTGCTGGAGACGCTGAACGATCGGGTGCTGGCGAAGTGCGATGCGAATGACGGGGTGCGCGATGGCGTCCTGGGCAATCCGCTGAGCTGCCAGTTCAATCCGCGCACGGAGTTGTCTGACATGATGTGTGCGGCAGGAAAGTCGGGCGACAGTTGTTTCACGCCGGCACAGGTGCAGGTGATCGAGGATTTCTATTCGGGGCCTTACGACAGCCGGGGCACGGTGCTGTACCCGGGCAAGGCGCTGGGGTCGGAGCGGGAGTGGATCAATCTGTACATTCCGAATGCGCGCAATCGCAATGCGCCGACGATGCTGGTGGGTCCGGCGGGCGACCATGTGAATTATCTGTTCTACGAGGAAGACCCGGGAGTGGTGATTCCGGACATGACGCGGCCGACCTATGTGCCGGGCCGCCATGCGGCGCTGCCGGAGTTTTCGTGGCTGGAGTTCGACATCAACGATCTGTCGGCGGGCAAGGCGGCGTTGATGTCGTCGATCATGGACGCGACGGACCCGGACCTGACACGCTTCCTGAAGGAACACGATGGCAAGCTGCTGATCTACCATGGCTGGAGCGATTCGCTGTCGTCGGCGAAGGCGACGGTGGGCTATTTCAATGAGATGGTGAACACGACCTTTGGGGGCGTGGAGGCGGCGATGGACAGCACGCGCTTCTTCCTGGCGCCGGGCATGGGGCATTGCTCGGGCGGCCCGGGGCCGAACACCTGGGACAAGCTGGCGCCGCTGGTGGAGTGGGTGGAGAAGGGCGTGGCGCCGGATCGTATTGTGGCGACGCACAGCAGCAATGGCCAGGTGGACAATGAGCGGCCCTTGTGTCCGTCGCCGCAGGAGGCTGTGTATACCGGACCTGCTGGCGGGGCGGATGATCCGGCGAACTGGAAGGCGGCGAATTTTTCCTGTCGGGTGCCTTAGTTGGTCCTTGTGTTAGTCACTCCGAATCCCGGTCGGTGCCCCAGGGATTTCCGTTCCGGGCACGCCGTGAATCCATCCCTGGAGGCTCTGCCGCCGCCGTCCTGGCGGCTCACGGCCCGGCCCGGAAGCTCCCCGGGGCTCCGGCCTGCTTTGGTGCTTGGTTTGGGTTTGATTGTTTAGTGCTTTGAGTCCCGGTCGGTGTCCCAGGGAGCTTTTGGACCGGGCACGCCGTGAATCCGTCCGTGGAGGCTCTGCCGCCGCCGTCCTGGCGGCTCACGGCCCGGCCCGGAAGCTCCCTGGGGCTCCGGCCTGCTTTGGTGCGGGGTTTGGGTGCGATTGTTTAGTGCTTTGAGTCCCGGTCGGTGCCCCAGGGATTTTCGTTCCGGGCACGCCGTGAATCCATCCGTGGAGGCTCTGCCGCCGCCGTCCTGGCGGCTCGCGGCCCGCCCCGGAAGCTCCCAGGAACTCCGGCCTGCTTTGGTGCCGGTTCTGGTTGGGGCGTGTTTTATTGCTGGTGTCGTGCCAGGTAGCTTCCTGTGTGGGAGGCGGGGTTGGCCGCCACTTCTTCGGGGGT
>JAGQPF010000369.1 GCA_020426845.1 Planctomycetales bacterium | reverse complement strand
TGCATCAGTGGGGCGCTATCGAACGCTATTGGTCTTAACTGTTGGTTTTAAACAGCTGTTGGTTTTAAGAAATTATTATTAGGAGAAAAGCCGTTGGAACGCCCCGGTCTCGAACGCCTGCTGCAACCCTACACCGAGGCGAATTTCTTGGCCAAGCACTGGCCTGACAAACCCTTGGTGGTACACGGATCGCCGCAGCGTCTCTCCGAGCTGACCCAACTCCCCGAGCTACAGACCCCAAGCGCCCTCCTCAACGTCTGTCGCGGCGTTTCAGTAACCGCCATTTTGCCCGACCGCCGTGACGAGAGCCACTGTGTTGAAGTCTCGCCCGAAGTCGCCGCGGAAATGTACAAGGCGGGAATCGGCCTTTCAGTAGGAGCCGCAGAGCGATTCATTCCCGCGCTCAAAGTATGGGTTGAACATCTTAGCCTCGATCTTGGACTCCCAAAAACGACATGGGCCCGGTGTATTGTCTACGTGTCTCCCGCCGAAACCGGAGCCCCCCCTCATTTCGATACCAACGCTAATTTCTCTCTGCAGCTACGAGGTAAAAAGACCTGGAGGATCGCCCCAAACAACAGCGTCAACTATCCCACCGAACGCCATGTTATCTTTGACGAACCTTCTGCCAAGTTGCGAGAGCAGTGCCACAGCGCGCTTCCCACGGAGTTGCCAGCGAACACCGAGAACATTGAATTGCAGCCCGGATCTTTGCTCTTTGTTCCCCGCGGCTGCTGGCACACGACCACTTCCCAAGAGGAAACCCTTTCGCTTAATTTCACCTTCTCCCAGCAGTCCTGGGCCATACTCGCGGCCCATGCACTTTTGAAACGCCTGCACCGCCAAGAGTTGTGGCGTCGTACCCCCAACCTGCGGGCCGACAGTCCTGCGGATATAAGCCAACACCTTCAAGAAGCCACACAGCTTCTAGAGGCACTTCGCGCCGATCTGAATGACATGCACCCGAAGGACCTTCTTGAGACGGCGCGCACCTGTACAAGAATGTTCAGGATAAAATCCGGAGCCTTACTCAGCCAAGAGGGGGGGACTTGGGTCGCTCAGTTGCCGGACGGCACTCGCGTCGCTATTGAAACGCCGGAGGTGTTTCAGCAGGCTTTTGCCGCAACGGCGGTTTGGCCAAACTGGTTTACCGCCCAGGAAATTATCGCAACCCTTCGTGTCGCATCATTCACAGAGGTCGACCTGTTCCTCCTTCTGAGCCGGTTGGTCGATGCGGGGGTTTTGGAGTCACGCGATGTCTGAGGACAGCCTTGATCTCGGCAGCACTGCATTCAACCTGCGCGCCTTAACTCACCCCTTGGGCCTCGATGAGTTTTTCGCCAATCATTGGCCAACAAAACTTTTTGTTGGCCAGGGAGATATGAATCGCTTTCGCGCACTACTGCAGATCCCTGAGCTCGGCAGCATTGAGTCTTTGCTGAGCGTTGCCTCAGGTCCCATACGCCTATGGCCACCCCATCAAAACAATCACGAGGGAACGCTCGTGGAACCTCCTGAGCAGGCCCTTCGTCTCTATCGCGCTGGGTGGACCATCTATTTCAATCAGGTCGAACAATCGGTGCCGGCTCTCCTGCCGCTCATTCGGCGCCTTGAGGCCGATCTTGGACTTCATACGGGTCACGTGGCCACAGAAGTATTCGCTTCCCATGCCAGCGCTGGCGCCAGACCCCACTGTGATTTCGATTTCGGTTTCAACGTGCAGATTCGCGGCCAAAAAACTTGGCGCCTATGCCCCAATCGTAATTTTTCTAATCCCCACACAAGTGTCATCATCGAAACCCCCTTCAACCCAGAGGTTGCGGCTTACAGTCAAGGCGAGCTGCCTCGGGCAATGCCCACTGAGGACGGCATCGAGGTCGTCGCAGAGCCGGGCACCGTCGTCTTCATTCCCCGAGGGATGTGGCACACCACGGTGGCGACAGAGCCCTCCTTCGCCTTAACCTTCGCCTGCAAAGGCACTATGTGGTCACAGTACCTAACCCAAGAGTTCCAACAACGCTTGCAGCGTTTTGCACCGTGGCGCGAGTTTCCCGATCGATGGGTCGGTGAAAACGGTGTGGCCAAGGCCGCTCGGGAGAAAAAACTTGCGGTGCTCATCGAGGGTCTTAAGGAAGTCGTAGAAGAGCTCTCCGCCAACCAACTCATCAAAACCTGGAGCCAGCCACGGGCGGATCTTTATGAGGTCGCCGTCGAGAAGAAGCCGGAGGTCCTTGCAGGACCCATCGATGGTCATCCCGGCCCATTCGTGAGCCT
>JAGQPF010000368.1 GCA_020426845.1 Planctomycetales bacterium | reverse complement strand
TTCCCTGCGGTCGTCGCCGAGGTGAAATAGTTCGGCGCGGTCTTCAGCGTAGTAGTAAAGCAGCTTCCAGTCGCCGTGGCGGATCGCGCTCACGGGCGTGGTGGTCGGGTAGTAGTGCGGATAGTGCCAGTACAGTGTGTCACGACTCAAGCCGCTCGCGGGATTTTTCAAGAGTGGAGCGAGGCTGACGCCGTCGGTGGATGGCTGGCCCGCGGTGTCGAGTTTCAGCAATTCGGCGAGCGTCGGGTAGAAGTCGTTGGAGATGACCGGATGCTGGCAGTCTCCGGGCCGCGTGACACCGGGCCAGCGAATCAGCAGCGGCTCTCGGATTCCGCCCTCGTAGAGCGATCCTTTGCCGGATCGCAGCGGATGATTGTTGGTCACTTGCTCGCCGTTGTACTCGTTGATGAATCCGCCGTTGTCGGAGAAGAAGATCACAAGCGTATTGTCGGCTTTGCCCGATCGCTCGAGCGCGCTGAGCACGCGCCCCACGTTCTGGTCCATGTTTTCGACCATGGCCGCATAGGCGGCGTTGCGATGCCGATGGCTCGGCTTCAACTTGGCGGAGTACTTCTTCACCAGGTCGGGCTTGCCCTCGATCGGCGTGTGGACGGTGTGATACCAAAGATTGAGATAGAACGGCGTCTCGTCGCTCTGCTCAATGAGCTGAATCGCCTCATCGGTCAGGCGATCGGGCAGATAATCTCCTTCCTTTCCTCCACGGAGGCCCGGCACGTAGCGAATTTCGGCGGCGGGGTCGGGACGCTCGCGCTGGCGGCCCCAGTGGCCACGGAAGGGATGCCAGAACGTGCTCGGGGCGCCCCAGAAGGTGCCGCCGATATTCAGATCGAATCCTTGAGCCTCGGGGTAGTGCGCGGCGTCGCCAAGGTGCCACTTGCCAATGTGCCAAGTGCGATAGCCGGCGTCGCGCAGCGCCTCGGCGAGCGTATGGTGCTGCAGAGGCAGGTTGTGCTCGGCCTTGGCCTCGAGCCACGGCCGATTCGGGTTGGGCGAGCTCAGGGCGCCCTCGTGCCAGATCGTCATGTGCAGCCGCGCGGGCCACTGGCCTGTCATAATGCTCGCGCGAGTCGGGCTGCAGACGGGCGCGGCGGCGTAAGCCTGCGTGAAGCGGACGCTCTGGTCGGCGAGCCGGTCGATATGAGGTGTCTCGTGCAGGTCCGCTCCGTAACAGCCGAGGTCGGACCAGCCGAGGTCGTCAACCAGGATGAACAGCAGATTGGGACGCGACGGCGCGGCGGCGCGGAGCGTTGATGACGCAAACACGACAGCCAGCAAGACGGCGAGCGCAAGGGGCGTCAGGGTGATGGTTCGCATGGCGGTCCGCGGTATGCGATGATGGTGGACTTGAATCGCAGCTCGCGCCGACAGGCGACGCAAGAGCCTCGAAAAACTGACATTCTACATTCAACGTGACACCATGAGCCGATTGCAAGTTGATTCCGCCCCAACAGCCCAGCGGGTCGCACTGGCAGCGTGTTGGCTGGCGATGTTCGGCGTCGCTGTTTCGGCGCAAGAGCCGAAGGTTTTGGCGGGCGATGTCGCGCAGCCGCTGATTGCATCGATCACGAAGCAGGTCGTCTGGAGCAATCGGGACGGTCGGGGCCGCACCTGGTTTCATCCTCGGGCGTGCATGTTCCCCGGCGAGCAGGGAGCGCCGTGGGCGCTGATGACGTTGCAGGAGATCGGCGGCTCCGACTACTTCGGGCCCGTGCAATGGTCGATATCCAAGGACCTTGGCAAGACTTGGAGCGATCCGGCGCCAATCCCCGCCTTGGACCGCGACCCGGTGCCGGGCCGCAGCGACGGCCTGACTGCGGGAGTTTGCGACGTTACGCCGCAGTACCATTCGCCGTCCGGCGCCATTCTGGCGCTGGGCCATGTCGTCTTCTACAAGGGAGACTACTTCGCTCGCAACGAACAGCTGGCTCGCTATCCCGTCTACGCGACTCGCGACAAGGCTGGCGTTTGGTCGAGCCGCAAGATTCTGGCGTGGGACGACCCTCGCGGCGCCCACATCTATACGAACAACTGCGGCCAGCGCGTGGTGCTGCCCGATGGTGACGTGCAGATGTCATTTACGTTCGGGCCCGGCGAGAACCATCGAATGGTCGCGGGAGTGCGCGCCGCGTTCGATGGCGAGCGGCTGCGGGTCAAGCAGGTCGGACCGCCCCTGGAGAATCGCAAAGGACGCGGGTTGCTCGAGCCGAGTGTGACTCGGTTCGGAGACAAGTTCTGGATCACGATGCGGGCCGAGGACAACCGTGGCTATGTCAGTGCCAGCTCGGACGGGCTGAACTGGTCCGAGAAGCGCGCGTGGGCGTGGGACGATGGCGAGCCGCTGGAGATGTCGACGACGCAGCAGCACTGGCTCACTCACAGTGACGGCCTGTTTCTGGTCTACACTCGCAAGGACGACTCCAACACCAACGTCATCCGCTGGCGGGCGCCGCTGTGGGTGGCGCAGGTTGACCCGGCTCGCCGGTGCCTGCTTCGCAGCACGGAGCGCGTGGTGCTGCCGATGTCCGGAGACGGCGTCAAGGATCCCAAGAGCGTGGCGTTGATGGGCAACTTCAATGTGACTCACGCCAGCCCCGACGAATCCTGGGTGACCGTGGGCGAATGGCTCCGCGATGGCGGCAATCGAGGCGACGTGCTGCTAGCGCGGATTCGCTGGTCGCGCCCCAATCGCTTGCCGCTGTGGTGACTCACGCAGGCAATGAGTCCCGGAGTTCGTTTCGTGTTCGTGTTCGTTGCGGGGAGAAGGTGATGGACATCGGTTTGCCGCAGCGACTCGTGCTGGCAATCTGCGGACTGGGGCTGGCCACGCAGGCTGCTCGCGCGGCGGAGTTTGTCGCGGTCGATCCCGCCAGCGATCGCCAGGTGGACATTGTTCTCCACTTCGACGCGTCCACCGGCGCGGGTTACGATTGGCTCGAATTGACGCAGCCGCGACTGTCTCCGGCGACTCCCGAGTCGCGGCTCCGCGACGCCGTGCTATTCCTGCAAGAAGGAGTGCGGCGGATGACGGGCCGCAGCTTGCCGGTTCGCAGTGACTCCGACGTGTCACAAGGGATTGTGCTCGTGCTGCTCGGCAACGCGCCCGACGACATTCGCGATCAACCGTTCGTGAGCAGCTCTTTGCGCGACGACGGCTCCGACTCCTACAACCACGTCGAGGCGTTCTGTTTGATCAGCGAGCCGCGACGGCTGCTGGTGGTCGCCAACACGCTGGAGGGATTGGTCGCCGCGATGCCGGCGCTGCTGGAGTCCGTGGGGTATGAGGTGCTGGGGATGGGGCCCAACTGGACGCACGTCCCAGCCGACCGTGGCCGCTTGGCGTTCGACCTGAAATTTGCCGATCGCCCGAGCTTCTACCTGCGGAGGCTGGTTCCCACCAGCGGACAGTATCGCGGCTTCGGCACGATTCAGCCGCTGCCTGCCGGCCATCCCGAGGCCGCTTCGCATCAGCTGACCGACTCCAGCGACGAGCCCGTCGACGCGAGCTACACGCGGTGGGCTGTTGGCATTCGCGACCGCTCGCGGTCGATGGCGCCGTTCCCCGGCCATGCCCTCTATCAATACCATCGGCCGATGGTGGAGCAGATGCTGGCGACCGGCTCCGTCGATGGCTTTCTCACCGCCGGCACGAACTTGGGGCTCGCTGCAAAACGGCCTGCGGCGGGACCATCCAATGCCGATCACCTTTGGATCAACACCGATCCCGCAGGCCAGCCGGGACATCAGCGCGTCTTTCTCTCCGATGGCGAACAATGGTTGGAGCAAAAGTTGATCGGCATGCGAGTCAACCTCGACGTCTCCTGCCCCGCGGCTCGGCAGATCGTGTTGGATCGCATGAAGCAGCGGGCGGAGCTGCACTTTGACCAACGGCCGGACGAGGTGTTCGTATTCGGCACCGAGGCGGAGGACGGCGCCGGCCTGGCGAGGATCGGCGAGTGGACGGCCCCCAGCAGACGCGATTGGTATCCGGAGTATCTGCAATCGATTGGCCGCGAGTGGCCGCAGCCCTACGCACTGCACGGCTATCGCGACATTATCGATCAGCCACGCGAGCAGTGGGACCACGCTGCCGCCGCCGACGCGATGTTCGCGTTCAACAATTGGTTGCTGAGCGAGTTTGACCGCTGGGTCGACTCGCTTCCCGAATCTCGGCGGCTCACGTCAGCGGGCAAGCCGAAGAAGGAGCTGGTTCGCTGCAGTCTTTACAGCTACGCCTACCACGACATTCCCCCTCATCTCAATCTTGACCCGCGAATTCGCATCATGGTCGCCGGCTACCCCAAGCATCGCGGGCTCGGCCCATGGAAGGCCTTGGCTTCGAAGCAGGAAGTGGCGGCGGCGTTTCGCCAACTGTTGCCTCGTGAGCCCTCGGGCGAGTACCGCATTCCAAGCATCGCGTACTATGCGGACCATAGCCTGGACGGGATTCCGCCCAAGTGGAGCGCGTCGTCGGCCAGCTTGCTCCGCGACTTCAAGTCGACTCATGCCTCCGGCATTCGCGCGCTGACGTTCGAGACGGACTTCAATTTCGGCAAGTACGGGCTCGCCTACTACTTGATGAGCAAAGTGCTCTGGAACGTTGAGCTAACGGAGCAGCAGCTGGAGGCGATTCGCGATCGTTGGTTGCAGCGCGCTTACGGGTCGGGCTGGGAGGTCATGAAGCGTTATTACGACTTTATGTTGATCGACCATTTTCCGGCGAACGCTCCCGCAGCTTGGGCCAAGGCCATGCAGTGGATCGATGAAGCGGATCGGCTGATTGATTCCGACCGCGAGCCCGCCGCCCAGCGAAGGCTCGACGATCTCAAGCAGTATTGGTATTTCTACTATCTGGTCGACACCGGCGCGATGACGGAGAAATCGCCGGAGATCGTCGAGTTCCTCTGGAAGGGCCAGATGTCGTACATGACCGCGATGCACATGGTCATGCGACGCGCCTTCCCCGACGGGAGCCGCAGACTGCACGAGCTGCTTCCCGCGGAGCTGAGGCGCGGCCCCGCCCACTACACCGCGGCCGAAACCGAGGCTTGGTGGCGGCGCGTTCGTGAACACTGGCCGGTTGTGGAGATTGACCAGTTTGCCGACTTGACGCTGAGCGACGGCCGAGCGGCGAGGGGTGTCGACCTGAGCGACTTGGTTCGCGTCGCCGATTTCGAGTCGCTCACGGCCGGACGCGCTTTTCGCTACAACAGCGCGCAAGCCGAGCCGGTGACGTTTGCGACCGTGGCGCAGGAGGGCGAACAGATCGGCTTCCGCCTCGCTTGGCCTGCGCGTGATCAACAGCCCCGGTTTTACGGGGCGAAGGACGTGCCGTACGGCGTTGAATACTGGGACGCCACGGAGCGTCGTTGGGAGTCCATCGCCGACGTGACTTTGTCTACGGCGCCCTCGACAAAGCTCGCCGAAACGTTCAACGGGCAACCTCGTTATTTGGCCGAGTTTCGCATGCAGGCAACACGGCCGGGGACCTATCGATTCGAGGTGGGCGCCGGCGGTCTGCTCGCCGATCTCGGCAGTTTGGCGTACGACGCGGGGCGCAACGAGTTCCCGCGGCGGACCGCTCACACCTACACCTCGCGCACCCGAGGGTTGACTCAAGACGCCGCCTTTTTCTACATCCCCAAAGGCACTCGCTCGTTGGACCTCGAGGTGTGGGACAGCTTCCAACGCAAACAGCTGCAACTATACACGGCCGTCACGGCGCGTGGCTTGAGTGGCTCGCGCGCGGTCGACATCAGCGCTCGGGGCACGCACCGAGTCGCGTTGAAGCCCGAGGAGACCGGCATGTTGGCCTCGATCAGCGGCAATGGGTTTGCCTTTCCCGTGCTCTATTCCGTGCCTTCGCTGTGGGCCAAGTGCCCCGCGGAGCTCGCCATCCCACGAGCCATCGCTCAAGCGGACGGGCTGCGCGCGACGGAGTGAGCGATCGCGCTTGTCGGCCTGCGCAGCCTCAGGTCGCGCGTTCGAGGTGAGCAGCCGCAAGGAGCTCGCGGCGGGGCGACGCAATTTATTGAATCGATTGCTATGTCGACATACGCGCCGGCTCGACGCAACTCACCGAGGGCTGAAGGCCTTCCGCAACGTAGCCCGGGGAAAGCGCAGCGCCTCCCCAGGTTGCCGCGTTGAATCACATGCCACGTCGACGTACGCGCCGGCTCGACGCAACTCTCCGAAGGCTGAAGGCCTTCCCCAACGTAGCCCGGGGAAAGCGCAGCGCCTCCCCAGGTTGCCGCGTTGAATCACATGCCACGTCGACGTACGCGCCGGCTCGACGCAACTCTCCGAAGG
>JAGQPF010000040.1 GCA_020426845.1 Planctomycetales bacterium | reverse complement strand
TAGGTGATCTCAATACCCACTGGATTCACCAGTCACTGTATGTGGACCGCGCCAATCCAGCAGTGAGCGGCTTGTTGGTTAGCGCTCAAGCGCTGCGCGATGCGATCGCCAACAGCAGCTGGCCCGCGGCCGCGGCAGCCGCGTCCAAGTGGATTGAGACACTCGACGCCTTTGAACGCTCGCCGCTGAATCTCAATGACACAAACCTGCGCGAGGCGATCTCGCGGGTTGTCACCTTGCTCCGACACCTGTTTATGGGACGCGACGCCGGTGTCGCGACGCCTGCCGAGCTCACTCCCGACAAAGCTCAAAGACTCGAAGAGACCCTGGCTGACCAGTTGCAGTTGGTCGCCGAACTCAATCCGCAAGCGTCCGACTTTGCGGACGACGAGGAGCTCGCTGCGCGGCGCGCGTTTTTGGAGAGCACGTATGCCAAGAAACTGGCTGCCATCATTCGGCGTCGCCGGCTGATTGCGGAAGACGTGGTGTCGGCGCGAGGCAATGACACGCCTCTGGCCATGTCTCCAGACGATGCCGCCAGCGAAGGCTGGCTGCCCCGCAGCGAGGCTTTTGAGCGGATTCGGCAGCTGCACAATCAGTGGACCGTGGAGTTGGGTGGCCCGCTCCCCGAATTGAACAAGTTGCTCCAGTGGTTCCCACGTCCGGTGGCGAATCAGCCACCCGCATGGGTCGACACGTTGTTGCTGCCGGCACTGGCTGAGTTGGAATCCTTAGTCGAATTCAGGACAGTAGACACTTCAGCCCCCGACATCCCGCGGATGGCTGAGGCGGCTGGCGTAGCGGCGAAGGCCACGGGGCTCACGCTCTGCCTGCGACGGCTCGAGCGCCAATTCGATTTGCGTGGCTCACGTCTCGAGCGTCGTCCCCACCATCGCGTCATCGTGACCGAGGCGACGGACGGCAAGAAAGTACCGGAGCGAGTGCGATTGTCCGCGCTGCTTCCCGACGCGGATCGCTCGCTGAATGAAGAAGGAGCAGCGACCCACGGAGGCGGCGCCGCCGAGGCCAGTCTGATCGCTTACTTCAATTTGCTGGAGCGAATGGGCTTTGCCGTGGATATCGCCGGCGTCGATCAGCTCGGCCAGCCGCTGCGCCAGCGCGATCTCGTCGACATCATTCGGCAGGCCCGTCTGGAGGCAATGCTGGCGGAGACGAGCCAGCTGGATCGCCAGCCGCTCGATGCTCATGTTGTTTACCTGCTCACGCCACGCGAGCCAGATTCGGAGCATCGAGGCGAGTTGCCGGACCCGGGTCCTGGCGAGCCCGGCGAACCGTACGCCTACACGGGAATGGCGTTTGCGAAGTTAGCCGTCGTTCCCCTGTCGTTCCATACCTGGTTGGTGAATAGAAACCATGACGATCGCGAAGCCGGATTGAGGAACTGGCTCGCAGGTCGCGGAATCGATGTGGATGACGACAAACATCTTGAGGTCTTCGCTCGCGCGGCGCAACATGTCGGCCTGTTGGCCAATCGGCCCGACGGCAGCGGCGAGCCAGCCAAAACCGGTGCGCTGATGCAGGTGCGACTTGCGCCGCTGGAGCTGCGTTACGTAACTGTTCCTCACGCGGACGGCACATCGCACGTTGACTTCGCCGTCCCCGACCGCCGCGGACATCGCTACGAAGTCTCCGCTCGATCCATGTCTCGCTATGAGCCGTTCGTTCGCTGGGCGGAGGGCCTGCCGCGCGCCGTCTGCCGGCACCCCGGACAGACGTGCGAGGTGCGGCGCATTCTGACCTACGCGGACGGAGTCGACTTGCCCATTCCACAGCCCGTCTCGGTCTTCCTCCATCCGGAGAAGCTCCAATTCGCCTACACGCTGCCGTCAGCTGGCCTGCGGTCAATTCTGAATCGCATCTCCGCCGTCAGGACGGGGTACAAGGGCTGCCGCTTGCGATTCCAATACGAGTTGATCGATCACGACTCCCCCGAGCGAAAGTGGTCCCGGGTGCTCTCCGGAATGTTGCTCGACAGCCAGACAGTCAAAGAGCCGGCGCCGGTCGTTGTGGCCACGCCAAGGCTGAGCCAGTCGGACGTGCGACTGTTCCGCAATCAGCGATTGGTGTCCTTGGAGCATGTGCCGTACTTCTACGGAGTGACGCTCCATGTCCACGGACAATACGATGGCGACGTGTTCGTTGACGAGCAGCAGCGAGGTTTGCTCCGCCGAGAGGCTGACCAGTACGCGATTTCACCCGGCCGGAGAATGCCTGCGGTGATCGCCTATCGGCGGCCGCGCGTCGAGCAAACGGGCAACCGATTTTCTGTCGAGATGGTGCTCACTCGCCAAGCCGAGATGGCGGCCCCCAGCGAACTGAAAGGAGGCATGCCACACCAGCCATTCTCCGTGGAGCTGGACGTCGCAGGCAGCGAGACCCCGGTGGAGACAACGCTTGCGGGAGATATGCTGCCGGACCTCTCACTTGGCTACCACTTCTACCACCTTGACGGCGACATCGACGCTCCGGCGAGCCGCCGCGTGTACAAGAGCGTTGTCGAGCTCTTGATGCCTTGGCACGAAAGCTACATCGATGAAGAAGGCGCCGCGTTCGCGCGGCCCATGGTGCGAGCTTTCAATTCCAAGGTCCGTGTGCTGGAGCCGTACCCTGCAGTACGGCTGAGGCCGACAACCCTCATCGACGGGGAAGCCACGATGCTCGCGCCGGTTGTGACGATGCAGTTCGAGATTCAAGACCCCAGCCTGTTCTTTGAACCCGAAAGACAGTTTATGCAAGTCTCCTGTCGAGGCAAGCTGACTCCGGCAACCGTGGCCAAGGAGGTGATCTGATGGCGCCTCCCATCGAAATGGTCAAACTGCACATCCGCACTCACTACGACGAGTCGATGGCGGACTTTTGCGCGCTGGAAGTCGAGCGTCAATGGCTCGAGCAAAGGATTCCGGCAGCTCCAGGTGAGATCGCCCAGATCGTGGTGGGCATTGAGGAGTTGACTCAGTGGGTGCGTCAAACGAGCGTGGCACATCCCCTGATCGGCACGTACCGATCGTCCGGCGCCCACGAAGTGTTTTCCCTCAACCTGGCGGCGATGATCAACCATCCCGACCAGATCCAGTTCTACGTCAGCGTGGCAGGGCCCATCACACGCTCCGCACTGCATCCGCACCATCACGAGTGCTTTATCCATTACGGAAGTGTTCGTGTTCACGTGCCGGAAGGCTTTCGCAGCTCGTTTTTCGGGCAGCACAGCACCTTAACCTTCGCCGAGTGGCATCGGCGCTTGTGGTCCGAGCCCGATGTGGCGGTGAGCGGCTTGGCATTTGGCAGCCAGCACTGCGAGCTGGAGCTGCTCAAGCCGTCCAACCGTGAGCGGCGCCGCGTGCGACTCATCTCACGCGATCGCGAGCGACAGTTGTGGCAACTCTCGGAGTGCGGCGATGCCGACACGGTGCGGCCCGATCAGGTGCTTCGAGAGATGCGCGAGTCGACTCGCCAATTGCTGCGAGCGCACAATCAGGGTCTGCGAGTTGCCGAACAATCCGTCGGAGGCGATCGCGCGCCAGGCGTTTACTATCTTCGCGAAGCAGAGCTGCGGACGCTCGTGCGCCCCGACTTCGGCATCGAATTCCTCGGGGATGGGGGCGGCTCGCGAATCTGGCAACCGCGCACCCTGCGAGCGTTTCCGTCCACCCAGGGCTCTACGGCCAAATTGGAGCTGACCGACGCGGATGAGATCGCCGCACTTGAGCAAAGCGCTGTTGAATCCGTAGCCGAAGTCGAGCAAGCGATTCTCGAGCTGACTTGGGACGTCGCCGATGCCGGGGCGAGCCGCGAATGGCGGTTCGCCACCATTCACCATCCCGATCTGGTCTGCATTGGAACCGCCTCGGCAAAACTCCAGGACGACTATGCCTGGATGTTCGGCAATGCAATGCCGCAGCCGCCGTCGCTCCCCGAACCGATGCCGGGTTGGACTCGTCTGCACTTGCCCGACACCAGCATGGCTCGGGCCTCCGACCACGATCGCGCCTTGACCCTTGGAACGCGGTCAGCCGAGTCAAATTGGCTGTTCTACTTGCAGCCGACCGAGCGATCGGAAGTCGATCCCGCGAATATCATGCTGACCTTAGAGCCCTCCCGGATCAGCGTCCAGATGTTTCGCGGCGACCTGTCGGCGGCCTCGCCCGTGGTCTCCCTTTACCCTCGTCGCTTGACCGCACAACAGTCGCCTCCTAACGCCAAACGGCTGCAGGGTGTCTGGCTAACCCCGCCCACCAGCACCGAAGAGCGAACCACGCTTGCCTCCACGCGGCTCATGTTCGCCGTGAGTCGTCACACCGGTGACAACATGGACGGAAAGCCTCGGCTGGAAATCAAGCAGGACTCACCGCTGCTCATTGTCTCCAAGTTCGGTGCGGCGGTGTCCTTTGCGCCTTACGTCAAGGACGCGGGTATCGACTTTCTGTCCGCGGGCGCGCGGAATCTCGAGCAGTCGATCGACGCGCGCACCTTGCGGCCGCTGGTCGAGCGAGACCGGACACAGACACTGACATCGTTTCCGCTTCACAAGTTTTACTTTGGCTCGC
>JAGQPF010000367.1 GCA_020426845.1 Planctomycetales bacterium | reverse complement strand
GAGCGATTGCAGCGTCGGCGCCGCGTCGTAGAACGGCTCAATTTCGGCCACGTCCGCTTCCAAAGAACGCTCGAGGATCTCCAAGTCTTCGTGCCAAGGGACTTCAATGCTCGCCGCAAACTCCGCAAGCGTGGCATAGCTTCCCGTCATTGCCTGATCGAGCAACGAGCGCGGGCTCGCGTCCCGTCGTTGAATCGCCAGCGTCGAATAGACTCGATGGCCGCGAGGGTGGTGCAGCAATGTGCCGTATAGATCGAAGAGGACAGCTTTGATCATGAACAGCGCCAACCTGGAATTTCCGGCGAAATCACCCCCTCTCCGTGCCTCCGTGCCTCCGTGCCTCCGTGCCTCCGTCAGACAGATGTCGGCACCTGAGTTTGCCGGCAGTTCCATAGCGGCCCGAGCCCATGAAGGCCAAAGGCCTTCTTCACCGTAGCCTGGGGCAGAGCGAAGCGCCGCCCCAGGGTCCCGGGCGGCCACCACATGAAGGCTGAAGGCCTTCCTCACCGTTGGCCAGAGGCAAAGAAGCGCCGCCCCAGATTCGCCGGGTGCGCGGCTCGACGACGCAGCTGAGCTCAGCGATGCACTAATATACCGGGGGCCACTGCTTTTCGACGCCGTAGGCTTCCCGCTGCCAAGGGTCGGACAGCAACGGAGCGCGGGTCAGGATGACTCTTTTGACGCTGCCGATCAAGGACAGCTCAATCTGCATTTCGTAGTCCGGGTATTCGTAGAACGCGATGCGTTCATCCTCATCTTCGTCCAGCCAATACCAGTCACCAAAGAGGTTGCGCAGGTTGTCTTGCGTCAACTGCGACGGCTCCAGGCGACCGTCCTTCCAAAGCAGCGTGCCCGCGAACGGCCGACTGCGATCGCTGCTGTCCTCAAACACGACCGAGATGGCGTCGAGAGTGCCGTCCTTTGCGCGATCCACGCCAACTCCGAGTTCATGGTAGCAAAGCGCCCCGCACTGCACGTCATCATTCCGTCCCAAGAACGAGAGCTGGGCAAACGAATCTCCGAGCGCGACTCCGTTGATGGCCGGCGCATCCAGCACGACGGTCAAAGCCAAGTCGGACGCTCGCTGCCATCGATTGGTGGGATTGCCGCGTCGCAAGATGAAATCGAACATGGTCATGCATCCTGGATGAAGGCAAACAACCGCACGCTGTAGAACTCGTCCTTGGCTGGCCAGCCGTATTCGGACATCGCCTCCGCGACGGCTGGCCAGTGTGCATTGTCGAGCAGCGCCTCGACCGCCGCGGGCTTGCTGTTGAACTGCGCGTAGTAGCAACGAAACCAATGAGCGCCGCCCGAAAGAATCTCCCTTTCAATCGCGAGTCGGACAACTGGAAACCACTCCGTCGGAGGCTCCCAAGGGACGTCGCTGAACAAGCGAACATTCATGCCGCCAATCGTCACTCGTCTCGGGCGACCGTCAATGTTCCAGGTCTCGACCTCCACTTGGCTGCTCACATTCACATCAAACAGAGCCGCAAGCAATACATGGAGCGATCCCTGGGCGAAATTCCGGAAGCCATCCATCACGGCGTCGGACCGGGACGCCCCGACGCCCCCTACAGACTCGATCAGCAGGCGTCCATCGTCAAGCACTAGATAGAAATCGAGCTGCAGGTTCGACGTCCCCGGAGGAGACGCATGTTGCCAGACGCTGCCCGTGATGCGGACGCCGTTCTCGGCGGTCAGCCAGTCCGTTTCACTGCAAGTGGCGACATCGTGCTGTGCGAGCAACTCTTTGAGCAGCTGCACGATACCGGGATTCCCGCGCACCTCTGTCGCGTCTGCGGGCACAAAATGGGCTCGCCGACGACGGATCGGCGCAAACAAGGCGCCAACGATTTGGCGAAATCTCTTGAACACGTTCTCAACTAGCGGGCTTATCTTGGCTCGTTCCCCTCACCATCGACATAGACAGCGAGACATTTCTTCTCTTGCCAGAAAGACTCTAACGTCATTTTGGGCTTGATCGCGCACTGAATCGTGAGCGGGCTGAGTCGGACGCCGATCGGATGCGAGCACTGGCCATCCCAGGTGCCGATATCCACAACCTCCGATCCCTGCAGACGTAGCCCGTTGCGTCTCAAGAATTCCAAAATCGCTGGGACTTGGAGATCGACGCCCGTGGTTGCTTCAGCGTGCGGGTTGCGCAGCGACTTGGCAATGTGAATCAGCTCGGTGAGATCTCGAGGGTGTTTGCGAAAGTGCTCTTCGTAGCTGCGGTAATAGACGGTTTCAATCGCCTCGTCCTGAGTGACGAACTCCCCATCAATCAGATAGCCGACGGCCCAGTTGCCATACTTTCGGTCCCATTCTCGCTGTCGAGCCGTGCGGCGTTTGATCCCGCCCGCCTTGCCGATTCTTCGTTCGACGATCTGCCAACCCATCATAGACGCGCAGCTCTTCTTCCCGGTAGTCGGTTCGAATTCCCAACGACTTTGCGAGCGACAAGACCATTGCCAGTTTGTCATCCTGGCGGCTCAACAGACACGCTTCGCCGGGCAAAGGTTCGCCAGTGTTCTCCACAACTTCGCCTCCGCGGTAATCCGGATCGGCGACGACGTATTTGCGCACCAGAAGTCCATCGCGGTAGTGAGAAAAGTCGAACGAATCATCGCTATCGCCGACGGAACATGTGAAAACTTCCACCTCTTTTGACAGTCGCTCGATCGCGTTCTGCGTTGCAGCTCGGTGCCACAAAAAGTAAAGCCAATTGTCGGCGAGCATCGTCCACTGACCATCATCGGCCAGAACGACATACAGATCGGAACCAGGAGCAGATCGTTCTCGACGAAATCTTGACACTCCGAAACGCTCGAGGATTTCTGAGTCCTCAAGCATTCCGGCGCATCGCATGAAGATAAAGTACGGTGCGTGCACCGTGTTGTGGATCACCAATGACCTGCCCTGGCTCATCTGCAGCTAATCCATGTGCCGACAAATTCGAGAGACCACTGACCATCGACCAGGCTGAACTCTAACCATTGGCCGCCAATCGGGCCACCTGTAAGGACCTTGACCTGGTCGTCACTGGTTCTCCGTGCAGAATAGATCCGCTGCGACACACCGGAGGTCCGTCTCAGCAATCGCTTGAACTCACGAATTTCAGCGGACGAAATCAACGGATCATAGGTTGATGGTATCGTTTTGCGCATGGCTGCCTCGCACATGGAACGGTTGGTTTGCGAGCGGGCAAAACCGTCTACTGCTCCATTGTAGCGTGACAATACAAGCCGTTCCCTGGGTTTGCGCCCAGGTTAATGTCTGTCGCCCCTGCCGGGGCTTTTGCATCCACGAGGCTGTGGCAACCACGAAGTCCCGCTCCCTATTGGCCAGCTGTTAGCCAACAACGGCCTGGCAATGTCCACCACGTCAACACTCGCTGCAGAGGTCTGCGAAACGAGCTGTGAACGTGGCGCCAATTGCCCGGATGCGGTTTCTCAACTCTAAATCTGCCTCGCCGGCCGAAACAGCCAGGCGCCATCGGGGCCATCCGGATTGGGAACGAGCAATCGGTCGTCAACAATGCGGTACTTCGACTCCCATGTCATGCCTCCGGTCCAAGCTGGCTCAAAGACCTTATTCAACCAGTCGTCTTCAATCACGTACGCTCCAGCCGTGCAAAGCGGGTCGCCCTCGCCAATTCGCGGCGCGCGGTCGACTTTGGCTGCTGCCAACAACTCTGGCGTCACCGACTCTGTGAATTCCCAGAATGGAAACTCGCGATCGCGATAGCAACTGAGCCAGACTCCATCCGGGTAATACCGCGTGTAGTGAAAGCGAACTCCGTGCATGCGAACGCCCGCGTGCCAATCCTCCCACGCGACGGGCCCCATTTCATAGTATCCGTCAAAGTGCAGCTGAGCCATGGTCCCAAACTGTCTGTGTCGTACGCGCCGCGCAACTCGAAGCAGCCGAGGTTCAGTCTCGCTCATCCACTTCGATATCGCCGATTTTAACGGGCAGGGACCGAATCAGGTCACGCAATTGCCCCACGCTCGCCCAGTCAGTTTGCTTGGTAGCGATCAGAGCGGCAGCCAGTCGTCGCTGGTTTTCAGCTTCGACGCCAGTATTCAGCGATGAACTCGACGCCAGAGCGTCACCGAGCCTCGCGAGCTCGAATGTGTGCTCTCTTCCCCGAAACACTTTCAGCAACACCTTGAGCACCCAGCACGAGTCTCGCAGTTGACGTTGCCAATGATCGTCCTGGGCTGCAGGACAACACTGATTGATCTGCCCCCTCATCCGATCGTAACGATCCAAACTCATGTCCTCGCGTTTGACAACCATCGCCCACAGCTCATCAACGACCAGACTGAGTTCACTGAACAGAGCGACTCCTTCGCCGTCGGCGACGAGACTTTGTGCAACAAGCAACCGCTCGACAACGCAGATCGACAAGCACAATTGACGCGTCTCCGACAGCGTCGCGATATAGTCGGCAATGCGAAACACGTGGCCCCCACTCCGTTCGTACCAACCTGTCATGCAAACGAGCGACTCGAGGATGGCAAGCCCATGGCCTGTCGCCAAACGGTCAGTTGGCCAACATGGTTCGCCGAGTGCGCTATCAGCACGTGCGTGATGGCGTGACGCGAATGCATCCTTCTATTGGCGCAATGCTGTGCGGCTACGACGCCGACGGCGCCGCAACACTCAAGACAGAAGTCTGGCTACTCGCTTGAACCACTGCCTCCCCGCGCCACACAGAATCCGTGTTCCATCCGTGGCCAACTATCGGCCCTTCGATCAGCAACGCCATGAATGGCCCGATTACTGTCCCGGCGGGGGCTGCCAGAGCTCGACCTTGTTTCCTTCAGGGTCGATCACCCAGGCGAACACGCCGTACTCCGATTCGTCGATTCGGTCGAGCACATTGCAGCCCTCCTCTCGCAAGACTTGGGCCAGTGCGCGCGCGTCCTCAACTCGGTAGTTCACCATGAACGACGCTGAGCTCGGCGCAAACGATTCGGCATCTTGCGGAGAGACGGACCAGATCGTCGTTCCGGAGACGGGCTCGTCCCGATCGTCGGACCAGCGAAACACGGCGCCGCCCCATTCTTGCACATCAATGCCCAAGTGGCGTCGGTACCAAGCACCCAGGGCAACCGGGTCCGCTGCCTTAAAAAATACTCCGCCGATTCCAGTGACGCGCCTCATTGTTTTCCCCAATCTCCGCTTGCTGCGGAACGTGCGACGGACGATCCAAGGCAGACCACGCGTGTGTGGCGCCTCCAACTCGAAGCTCCGCGGTTGCCAAGGCTCGCCGGCATCACGACGGCTTTCCGGCGCCGAGCAGCTGAAAGACGTAGAGTGCGATGCTTAACCCAATGATCAGCGAATAGGGCAGATGGACAAACGACTGGCGTGCGGCGCCCAACAGTCGCTGTGCTCGCGAACGTGGCCGATATCCTCGCTCTTTCTCGTAAAGAAAGATCGGCTCGTCCTTCACGTAGGAGCGGAACCACCAGCTATAGATTTGGAAGGGCTCGGGGTCCTTGACCATCACATCGGGATCCGCTCGAAAATGAGCCTCCAGAATCCGGATGCGGTCGGCCAGGGCGTACTGAAACAGCTTCCACTTTGCTTCGAGGTACCAGAAGCAGCTACACATAATGGCGATGATCAGCCAAATCAATCCGCCCGCCGAGTTGCCGGGGTCCAGACCGATGGCGAACGCGGCCAAGGATCCGGCGCCAATCCAGCCCTTGATTTGCAAGGCACGGCGATCGTAGTCCTCGTATTGGTCCTGCAGCTTGAAGTACTCGTCGCGGAGCTGGTCGTCTCTGTCGGCCATGGCCAATCCCTGCTGGCTCCTTGGGCGCGGGCGTTGTGTATCGTGAGATTAGGCCAAATGGAGCGAGATTTGACAATGGCGTTGGAGCCGTGGTCTTGCCAAGTCGACAGACAATTCGCCACGGATGAAACACCGATTGAACACGGATGGGTCGGCGCAACCAGCGTGGACCGCAATCCCGCAGAATCGAAGGCGAATGAATTGGCGGTTGTCAGTCACCAACCGCTTCGAGCACTTCAAGTATCGTGTCGAATTCGTCGTACCGATCGTCCAACAATAAAACGCCGTCAACGCCTTCGCTGGCCACCAACTCAGCGGCGTTCTCCGGGGTAACGTCGCCCGCCACGACAATTCGCGGTTGGCCAGTTGCGCCGGCCGCTGCGAGTTGCTCGCGAACCGTTCGGGCCGCTGCGGCAGTTGTCTCGGCCGCCGTGGCGTCGGGGACAACGATCGCAACGACCAAGCGGGAGCAATCAACAACCCCGGCCAGCCGCGCCGCAAGGTGTTCCGGAGCAGTGTCCTTCAGGCAAAGTACCACGCGACAATGAGCCGCCAAGGCGGCATCGCGCTTTGCCACCACGGTGGCGTCGCTGTCATCTAGCCGAGGGTCCCCAACCAGCAGCCAATTGTTCTTGTCCGAATCGGTGATCACCGACAAATCCGGCGAGCCGTCCGCGTCAAGCGGCACGTCGGTCACGCCTGCGGAGACAATGGCGGCATCTTCGCCGGTGACATCGGTGTCCTCCGTGACTGCCCCGAGATGGTCATACGGCGCGAGCAGAACCGCCTCCGCGTTCCACTCGTCGTCGACTTGCATCTCGATGCCATACGCCTGGCTGTAAAGCTGGTAGTGGACATCCTCCTCGTCTGCGTGAAGGATTGCGATGACTAGCGGCCGATCTGCTGACACGTTGCGTTCCCTTCGTTGATGTAACCAGTCGCCAACCTGTTCCCTCGATTCGCGGCTACTTCTCCGCGGGCTCTTTGCGTTGCGAATATCCCCAGCGCAAATAGGGAGCGTCGCTGCGATCGCGGCTCCGATTGCGCTCCTTGAGTTTCTCCATCGCGTCGGCCGAGATGTTGACATCGCCAAGGCACAGAGACTTCAGCTTCTCCATTTTCAGAATGCTGTCGATCGCCTTGTCGGTCACTTCGGTGCTGGTCAAGTTGAGGTGGTCGAGCTTGGCGCATCGCCGCAGTGGCTCCAGATCTCGGTCTGTGACATTGGTCCGAAACAAGACCAACGCGCGAAGTTGCTCGAGGCTGGCGATCTCCTCCAGGTCCTCCGGCGCCAACTTCATGTCAGTTAAGAGGAGCCGGGTCACCTGCCCGTCCTGATCCCGCACGACACGTGGCGTGACCGTTCCATCGGCGCGTCGCAGAGCGTTCGCCTCCGCGCGAGCAACAATGCCCTCGGCGGACGCCACGGTGTTGACCCCCAAGACAACCAGCAAACAAACGGTGCATCTGACCATCGTTACCTCGCCCAATGGAAGGATGACTATTCGGAACAATCAACTACAGCAGTGATTCTATCAGCCTGTCGAATCGCACCCAATCGGAAATCCGCACAGCGTTCCACGAGAGGCAAGATCTGGTGCCGATTGGCGGCTAAGAACCTATTCAAGATTCTTGCGGGGAATTACTCACTTGCCTCTCATTTGTCTCACAGAGACACGGAGGCACAGAGGCAGAAATCGCCGAAAAACAACCGGAAACATCTTTCTCCGTGCCTCCGTGCCTCCGTGAGACAAATACTGGCTTCTGCGATTGCCTTCGGTTTCAGTGGCGACCTGTTTAGCACTAGCACTAGCGGATCCGCGTCAATACTCGAAAACGTCCGAGCCAAGCGTGTGGCGATGCAATCCGACAATACTGTTGCTAGTCTCTCCCCACAGAACGGGCCGATGCCATCAAAATTCGACTCCTCGCCCGGTGCCGTGTTTCATTGCAGGTGACGCCGAGGTTAAGTTAAACCTCAGCCAGTGGCGCATGACATGATCAGCTGACGGGGCCGTTTCCCGCAACCTCGTGGATGGCACTTGCCCCAATCATATCGGAACGTATAGCGCACGCCGACATCGCGACGGCGATTGCCGAGAATCCCTACCGCCTCCCAACAGGTGAAATCGCTCGTGCCGCTCGACCCTGAACTCGCGCCACTGCTGGAGACGCCAGCCCTTCCGTATAGCCAGCTGCCGGTCGAAGAGGCGCGCCGGCTGATGCTCGTCGCCAGCCAGCCGATGTCCTCCGACGCACCACTGCAGGAGCAGTTCGACACCGTGGCCGAGTTGCCGGGCCGATCGATTCCGCTGCGGGTCTATCGGCCTCACCGGGCCACACAAGGGTCGTCTGCGACGGAGGCCCGGCCACACCATGCCGGAGACGGTGCCCTGGTCTATTTCCACGGCGGCGGCTGGGTGCTGGGCAGCATCGTCACGCACGACGCCTACTGCCATGCGCTGGCGGCCGAGTCCGGAGTCACGATCGTGTCCGTCGACTATCGCCTGGCGCCGGAGGCGCCGTACCCGGCTGCGGCGGACGACGCCATCGAGGTGACGGAGTGGATCTTACGGCAGGCTGAGTCGCTGAAACTCGACGCAAGCCGCATCGGCGTCGGGGGCGACAGTGCAGGCGGAAATTTGGCTGCTGTCGCCACCCAACACTTGCGCGACAGCGGACAGCCCCCGCTGGCTTGCCAAGTGCTCATCTATCCGATCGTCGACTGCGACACCGACACCGCCTCGTACCGGGAGAACGGGGCTGGCTACCTGTTGACGCACGAGACGATGGAGTGGTTTTGGGAACTGTACGCAGCCGATCCCCAACGGCGCAGCGAGCCCAAAGCCTCGCCGTTGCGACAACGCGACTTGCGCGGCTTGCCTCCGGCGCTGGTGCTGACCGCCGAGTACGACCCGCTCCGCGACGAAGGCGAAATGTACGCGCGGCGTCTCGCCGACTCGGGAGGCGACGTCGAACTGAAACGCTACGATGGCATGGTCCACGGATTTGTCCGTCGCACGCGCGAGCTCCAGGCGGCGAGACGGGCGATGCGACATGTCAGCCAGTTTCTGCAGCGACACCTGTGACTATAAGAAGGCCGTTGGAAAACACCTGATTCGGCAATCGACACAGCGTTCTCCACAGAGGACAAGGCGATGCGATTGCCAATTGGGTCTTTTTCAACAGGCCATTACGAATGCGTTGGGAAGGCTGTTTGCCTAGACTCGGGAACAGGGCCGCATGGAACCAAACTCCACTGAGCCGTCGGCTCCCTCGGACCCGCCCGGCCACGAGCCCGACAAGCCCGCCTCACGGGCCTCGGCAGCGGGACAGTTCGGCCAACGCCAGCTGTTGTGGTCCAACGTCTGCGCCTGGCTCGCCGCCGCGCTCTGTGCGCTTGTCGTCGGTTGGCACGCGAAGCAGCTCGGCGGCGCGTCGTGGTTACTGATTGCCGCCGCGTTAGCGATCGTGGCGGCCAATCAACTTGCACACTGCGGTCACCGGGCAGCTCAAGGCGGCAAAGGCCCCAAAGAGGGCACGAATGAGCAAGCGGTCCGCGATGAATTGGAACTGGCTGCCGCGCGATTGGCGCAGCGCGAACAGCGGCTCGCCGAACGACTGACCACGTTCCACGAGTGGACCGAGTTCCCCCAGCCCGTCCAACTACGCGAGCCCCCGCCTCCAACCAGTGCGAGCGAGCGAGACGCCGCGGCACAGCTCACGGCCACCCGCGAGTTGCTCGAACTCGATCGCCGGCTCTTCGAGCTAATCGACGAAGAGACCGAGGCGCTGTTCGATCGCATTCGCGACAACCAGTACAGCGTGGATGGCAAACTTTCGCTGGAGCTCGTGTGGAAAGACGGGCTGAGGCTGGTGCAGCGCGTGGCGAGATTGTACCTGCCTGACGCGGAAGCGCCGTTGCTGGAAACCAGCGCCGCGATGATCCTGCGGTCGACGAGTCGCGCATCATTGCAGATGCTGGTCGTGCTCGAGCAACTGCCGCTGGACGTCAAGGAGCTGAGCATCGCCAAGCTGCACGCGTACCTGCGGACAGCGACGGTGTTCTACGGATACTACAAGGCAGCTCGGCCCTACTTGCCCTGGCTGACCAACGCGATCTACGTCAGCCGTTATGCGTTTGGCGCCAGTCCCGCGTCGCTCGGGGCCTGGTATGCGACCGGCGCGCTGGGGCGCCAGCTGGCGAAGGCGGCGACCGAGCGTGTCATCAATCAGCAGGCCCTGCGGTTGCTGCAGAACTTGGTCCGACTGCTGGCGTTTGAAGTGGCGCAATCCTACGGCGGCGATTTTCGGCGCCGCGACCCCAACTGGGTCTACGCCACCGAAGTTGTCAATCTCGTCATCACGCTGCCGCCTGCGTCGCGGACTTTGGCCCGCGCAATGAACGAAGTCGGCGCCATCCAACTGCGAAGTGAATACGATCGCGTTTGGCTCTATCGGTGCCTGGCGGCCGGCAAGCCCGCCTCAGCCGCTTCCACGCCGGCGGCGCTCGCCTTGGAGCCGCGCGATCGAGCTCGCGTCGCCACGCACCTCGAACGGTTTGTGGAGTCGCTGCAGCCGGGCAACGACAACGCCGTCTCGGCATGGCGCCTGGCCGCCGAACAACGCCTGGGAATTCGACTCGGAGCCGCCACGTACGCCGGCGGAAAGGCGGCCATCGAACAGGCGCTGCGCTGTCTCGGCGGCTTCCTGCTCGAGGTCAAGCATCGCAGCGACGACCAGTGGATCGACGACCTGCGATCGACACACACCTGTCAGCTGGCGCCCGAGTTGCTCGAGCCGCTGCGAGAAGATCCGCCGTTTCTGTTCGAGTACCCCGATCTCGCGCCTCACAGCGAGCTGGCCAATGCGTTCATGGACGACTTGCTGCGGCTCGCCGTCCAGCTGCCGGGGCGCGACGCAGCGACCACGCTGCTGGTCGAGGAGGTGGGCGCCTACTTGCGGCTGAAACCCGAAACGCTCGAGCAGCAGTGGAACGAGGCAGCACAAGCCGAGCTCAAGACGCGACTCGGCGATCGCTTGCGCGGCCGGCCCGATGGAGCTTTCGCGGCGCTGGCCCTCGATTTGACCGACTCGATGTCACAGGTCGACGCGATCTACTTTCCGGCCCACATGCTTGACGCCAAGGACGAGAAAGTGGCAGCAGCCATTGGGACGGACAACCAAACTGCCGAACAGCGACCGGCGCCGGCCGAGCCGGTTGGAGATGAGCTGATTGTGGTGGTCGGCGATGGGCAGATCGCCGCCTGGTCGCGGACCGACCCCCAGCCGCTCTGGTGTGCCGCGCGCAGTGATGTTCGCGCCGAACGACAACGCGGGCTGATGGGCAGCAACTGCTTGCTCCATGCCCCCAGCCAGCCGCCCCTGCTGATCGAAGGCGCCACCTGGACTCGCTTTCGACGCTACTTCGAAATCTTGCTGTAAGCGTCGTGGTGCAGAACTGCCAGCCTGTCGTCGTGGTGCAGGCTGCCAGCCTGCAACTGGGGCCGGAAACAAACAACTGCGCCGGCCGAGGCACGCTTCGCGCGTAGCATGGGCGCCCTCGCCCGTGCAGGACTGCGCAACCCCACTGCGCCGGCCAAGGCACGTCCCACCTGGCTTGCGTGTCGTGCCACGCGGCTGTTCGCCACGCACGGGCGAGGACGCGCGAGGACGCCCATGCTACGGACGATCCTTGCGGCTGCTCGCCACGCACGGGCGAGGGCGCCCAAGCTACGGACGGTCCTTGCGGATGCTCGCCACGCACGGGCGAGGGCGCCCATGCTACGGACGATCCTTGCGGATGCGCGCCACGCACGGGCGAGGACGCGCTCGTGGCCTGCGCTACGGTTAGCCGCGCCTCGCCGTGCTATCGATCAAGCCACGGAGGTAGCCGTAGGCGAACAGCCGCCCGAGCATCGTGTAGCCGGGCTCGCCATCCTCCTCACCGATGTACTGCGGCACATGGTCGGGGCGCAGCGGGCCCGTGTACCCGACATCGCGGTAGGCTCGCATTGCGGCGACCATGTCCGTGGGCCCGTTGTCGTGAAAGGTTTCGACAAAATCCGTGGCCACGCCGCGCACGTCTCGACAGTGCACGTAGTGAATGTGCGGACCCAGCCGGCCAATGGCGTCCGGAATGTCGACGCCCATCTCGGCGAACGTGCCTTGGCAGAAACAGATGCCGTTGTGCCGGCTCGGCGCGAGTCGCACGAGCCGCTCAAACGCCTCGACGCTATACATGATCCGCGCTTTGCCGAGCAGCTGTGGTAGCGGCGGATCGTCCGGGTGCATCGCCAACAGCACGCCCGCTCGCTCCGCAACGGGCAACAGTTGCTCGAGCAGCTGTTCGAGTCGGCGCCAGAGATCGGCAGCGAGCACTTCGCGTTGGTCCACGGCTTGTGCGCCATGGTCATCGGTCAACGACACCGCGGCCTGCACGTCGGCGAGCCGAAATGCGGTCACCTTCGCGCCGCCGCGTTCGGGAGCATCCAGCTGGGTCCGGACCCAGTCGGTGCCGGCCATGAAGTTGTAGCAGAGAATTTCTATGCCCAGCTCGCCCATGTTGCGCACCAGCCGCTGCAGCTCGGCCACATCGGCGCCGTCGTCATCGCCCAGCTTAATCCGCTCGATTGGCAGGCTGCCTTCGATCACCGCCAGCTTCAAGCCAAAACGTTCGGCCCGCTGTTGGAGAAGACGCAACGACTCCAGCGAGTCTCCGGGGCAGCGAGCGACCAAGTCGGTGACGCCACACTGCGCAGCCAACTGCAGATTCTCATCCGTCATCGGCGTCAGCGTGGTCGCCAATCGCATCGCGCGCACTCGTTGCAGAGCAGGGGAGGGGAGCTACTCGTGGCAGCCGCGACAACTGTTGGAGACCAGTTGAGTCATCGGCGCCTGCTGACGAGCATGCAGCGCCGCGGTGTGGCAATGACTGCAGCAGTCGCTGCGCTGCGCGCCGGGCATCAGCGCGCTGACCAGCGAGGCGCGACACAGTTCGGGCAACGGCGCCGACATCAATTGAGCGCGAACTCCTTCGCCGCCGTTTCGCCAGGATGAGCCGAACGAGCCAAACAGCGTGGCGAAGCCGATCATCACGCCGATCAGCAGGCAGGCGCACGTGAGCCGCACGGCCTGGGCAACCGCGAAGTCGGTGGCGCGACGGACGGAGCCGGGAGATCGCCGTTTGATGCTCGGCGCCGGCTCGACGGCCGGAGCGATGTGGTGCCACGGCGCCAGCTCGCCACGACTGCCCTCATAAGCCGGCAGGCCCTCGTCGGACAACGCCTCGTGGAGCAACCCCACGGCGGGCCGCAGGGCCTCGGCCAACTGCCGGCATTCATGACAACCCGCAAGATGCAGCTCGACCTCCGCGTCGGAAGCGTCCCCGGTCGGGAAGCGGCCGCGCGTCAGGACTTCAAAGACATCGTCGCAGGTGATCAGTCGGTGCATACCATCAAACTCCCGGCAGCGTATCGTCAAGCGTCGCGGCGCCGTCCGCCTCGTGAGGAGCATGCTCGCGAATCCACGCGGACAGCTGTGTCAGGCCGAGCCGCACTCGGCACTTCGCCGTCGACAACCCGCAGTCCATCGCATCGGCGATCTCGCGAAACTTCAGTCCGCCGAAGAACCGCAGTCGCACAGCGTCCGCCTGCGCATCGGGCAATTGCCGCAACCCGGCGTGTAGCAACGCGTGACTCTCTTGTGTCAGCATCCGAGCCAACGGGGTCTCCGCTGGCGCCGCCTCCTGGGCCGAAAGCAACTCATCCGGGGCCGACTCCAGACGCCGCCGCTGCATCCGCTGGTAGCTGCGGCGACATTGATTGAGCAGGATCGTCCACAACCAAGTGCGGAAGCTGTACTGAGAATCGTAGGTGTGGAGCGACTTGAAGGCCCAGTAGAACGTCTCCTGCACGGCCTCCTCGGCCCAATCTTGCCGCCCCAGCCGACTCTCGGCCACGCGCGACAAGGGGAGCTGATATCGGCGCACGATCTCCTCGAAACGCTCGCGCGCACCGGCAAGCACGTCGGCAATGATCTGGCCGTCGGTGGTCATAGCCTTCGACTCGAGGGCAGGACTGTCCAATCCCAATACTATAGCGCCGGAGCCGCCAGAAGGGTCAGCACAATCCTCTCAATTGTCGTAGTGCAGGCTGCCAGCCCGCAATGCCAATACACACCCACAAGCTGACCATTCGGCCATTTAGGGGGACAAGGCAACAGGGGTAATCGCGATCCGATGCACGTTGCAACCCGTTGTAGCACACGACTTTGACGCAAAGTGGGCTGACGCGTTGCAATTTTTCTGCCAGCGCAGCACGGCCCGGCCGACTAATCCGCAAAGTTTTCTCAATTTGCCTCAACGACACAATCCGCAAGGTCGATATTTGACGTGACCAAGGAACAGCCCGGGAGCATCGTACCCGGACTCCTAACCGGTAACTCACCTCCTTCGGCCCCAAGTAGCGTTGTTATGGCTCGGCACCGCGCAATCCGTCAGTCGCATCTCACAGGCCTGTCTGTCCTGTGGATCGCGACGGTGTGTGCCATCGCCTCAGCACAGGACGGACCGAGGGCCGAGTCAACGCCAGGCAGACCCCCGCAGGGCACGCTTCCCGAAACCGTGGTGCCTCGGCAACCCGCCGTGGACTCCAACAGCGGCGGCGCCACGACGCCGGGTGATTCGAGTCCCAATCGTTCGACACCCTTTCCCGACAACCTTGACTTTCCCGACGACGGTTTTGCCCGGGACCCGTCGAACCTGTCGGATCCATCGAATCCGGCGAACTGGGGAGAGGACGCCGATCGGCCGGGGCCGTCGGGCGAGTCGTTGCTGGACTTCGGCATTCAACTAGACGGGGGCCTGCGTTCTTCGCGGAGCCTGTTTGACGATCCCACACATCGTTCGGTCATCGACCTGCAGCAGATCACCGAGCGCGCGCCGGTCGACATGTTCGACGCAATTCAGCGCGAGGTCGGCGTGTTGGTGCAACGCACGCAGCGCGGCGCCGCGGCGCCGTTCATTCGCGGGCTCACCGGACAGCAAGTGTTGATCATGGTGGACGGCATTCGGCTGAACAACGCCACCTTCCGCGCGGGTCCGAACCAGTACTTCAACACGATCGATCCCGGCATGGTGCAGAGGATCGAGGTCTTGCGCGGCCCGCAGACGGTGTTGTACGGTTCCGACGCAATCGGCGGCGCCATCAACATCGTGACTCGCAGCGCCAGCAATCGCTTCACTTCCTACGGCGGGCAGGCCTCGTGGGTCAACCGTTACAGCTCGGCCGACAACGGCTTCTACACGCGCGCCAATTACGAGGGCTCGACGCAGGACGTCGCGGTGTTCGGCGGCGGCGGCTACGGCAACTTCAATGACCTCGACCGCGGCGGAGATTTGGGCCGGCAGCCCTGGACCTCGTACTCGCATTGGGCGGGCGATGGCAAGATCGAATATCTGCTGGACGAGCGTTCGATGTTGACGGTCGCGTTTCAGCACTTCGTCCAGGAGGACGTCGCGCGCAGCGACCGCTTCCCGAGCCGGCTGACCATCTTCGACCCACAGCAGCGGACACTTGCCTATGTCCGCTACCAGGGAATTGACTTCGACGAATGGTTCGATCGCGTGATGTTCACGGCATCCTATCATCGCCAGAAAGAGGGTGTCTTCGATCAGCGATTGAACTCCACCAACCAGGATCTAAGCGAGGTGGACAACCACTCGTTCGGACTCAATCTGCTGATGTCCTCCGACCTCGGGCCGGCCGGCCGACTGACTTACGGCGTGGACATGAACTACGACAGCGTCGACTCGGTCAAGGACCGCTACAATGCGACCACCGGGTTGTTTGTCGAGCCACGGACGCCCACCTATCCGGACGACGGCGTCTACGCGCAGACGGGCGTCTATGGCCAATGGGAAGTCGATCTGACGCCGCGGCTGTCGGGCCAGGCCGGCGTGCGTTACACGCATGTCTATGCGGCGGCCACGCCCGTGATCGGTGTCGATGACGACAACGATCCCAACACCGCTCCGGTGGACACGCCGATTCGCATCTCGCCGGACTTCGACAATTGGTCGGCCAGCAGCGGTCTGACTTACGAGCTGCTGCCGGGTCTGCAGCTGGCGGCCTCGGTGGCCGAGGGCTTTCGGGCGCCGAATCTCGACGACCTGGCCGCCACGAACGAAAACGTGCAGCAGAACGCGGCGGACACGCCGAGCGTCAACCTCCGTCCCGAGAAGAGCATCTCCTACGACGTCGGCTTCAAGACCGAGTCGCGGCTGATGCGAGGGCAGGTGTACTACTTCTGGACCGACATTGAGGACATGATCCTCCGCACGACGGCGGCGGGCGGCGCCGGCACGACATTGTTCTCGCGAACGAATCGCGACGCGCGCGTCAACGGCTTCGAGCTGGGCGGCGCCGTCGAAGCGGGCGGCAACTGGGAGCTCTACGGGAACCTCTCTTACTACCTTGGCGACGACATCGTCAACAACGAGCCGCTGAGCCGGATTCCGCCCACGCAGGGTGTGCTCGGCACGCGTTGGCGAGACCCCTGCGGCAACTACGCCGACTTCTATGCGTGGATGTCCGGCCGCCAGGATCGCCTCAACTCACAGGACCTGACGGACTCGCGGATTCCCAACACGGGCACTCCGGGCTTCGCCACGTTCAACCTGCGGCTGGGCAAGCAGATCAACGAGTGGCAGCGCGTCAGCCTGAACCTCGAGAACCTGCTTGACAAGGCGTATCGCGTCCACGGCAGCGGCGTCGACGGGCCGGGCTTCTCCGCCATCGTGTCCTACGAAATCACCCGCTAGGCAAGCTGCTAAGCCAACTAAGCCAATAGCTCTTTCAGGAAGCGGCCGGTGTGGCTTTCGGGCGCAGCGGCAATCTCCTCGGGTGTGCCTTCGGCGAGCACCCAACCGCCGCCGGCGCCGCCCTCCGGGCCCATGTCGATCACCCAGTCGGCCGATTTGACGACGTCGAGATTGTGCTCGATGACGATCACCGAGTTGCCGCGATCGACAAGCTGGTGAAGCACGTTCAGCAAGCACTGAATGTCGTGGAAGTGAAGTCCCGTGGTCGGCTCATCCAGCAAGTACACGGTTTGACCCGTGTCGACTCGGGCCAGCTGTGCCGCGAGCTTGATTCGCTGAGCCTCGCCGCCCGACAACGTTGTCGAAGGCTGGCCCAGCGGGAGGTAGCCTAGCCCGACGGCTCGCAGCGAATCGAGTTGCCGGTGAATCTGCGGGAAGTTTTCGAAGAACTCGCAGGCTTCTGCGATCGACATCGCCAGCACCTCCGCGATCGACTTGCCGCGATACTTGACTCGCAGCGTCTGTCGATTGAAGCGGGCGCCGCGGCAGGCGTCGCACTCCACATACAAGTCCGCCAGGAAGTTCATCTCGATCTTCTTCAGCCCCTGCCCAAGACACTCCTCGCAGCGGCCGCCTTTGACGTTGAACGAAAAGCGGCTGGCCTTGTAGCCGCGCTGCTTGGCGTCGCGCGTGTTGGCGAACACCTTGCGGATCTCGTCGAACGCGCCCGTATAAGTCACGGGGTTGCTCCGCGGCGTGCGCCCGATCGGCGACTGGTCGATCTCGACGACTTTGTCGATCTGCGAGACTCCGCGCAGTCCGGTGTGCGGGCCGGGCTTCGGACCGGATCCATCCACGCGTCGCCGCAACGCGCGGGCCAGCGTCTCGTTCACCAGCGAGCTTTTCCCCGAACCGCTGACGCCGGTCACGCAGACCAGCGCGCCGAGCGGAAAGCGGACTTCCACTTCCTTCAGGTTGTTGAGCGACGCCCCCATCAGCGTCAGTGAGCGACTCTTGGCGATCTTACGCCGTTGCGGAGGCACCTCGATTTGCAAACGATGTGACAGATATCGCGAAGTGAGCGCGTCGGAATGGTCGGCGACCTGTTCGGGCGTGCCGTGAGCGACGACGCGACCGCCGCGCTCGCCCGCCTCGGGTCCAATGTCGATCAACACATCCGCGGCCCGCATCATCGCTTCGTCGTGCTCGACCACCAGCACCGTGTTGCCCAGCTGCTGCAGCTCGCGGAGCGAGGCGATCAGGCGATCGTTGTCCCGCTGGTGCAGCCCGATCGAGGGCTCGTCGAGCACATAGCAGACGCCAACCAGCGCCGAGCCGATGCTGGTCGCCAGCCGCACGCGCTGCAGCTCGCCGCCGCTGAGCGTGTCGGCGTTGCGATCGAGTGTCAGATAATCGGCGCCCACCTTCTTGAGGAATTTCAGTCGCTGGCAGATCTCCTCCAGAATCGGGTTCGCGATCGGCTGATTCTCCTCGCTAAAGCTCAACGACTCGAAGAAGGTCAGCGCCGTGGCGACGTCCAGCCGCGTGATTTCATGAATCGCCATGTCGCCAAGCCGCACGCTCAGCGCCTCGGGCCGCAGCCGCGAGCCATCGCAGCCGCGGCAGACAACCCGGTCGCGATACAACTCCAGCTGCTCCTGCCGCGACTGACGAGTCGTCGTCGCATACTCTTTCTCCATCACCAGCAGCAGGCCGGGAAACTTTCCGCCGCCGTGCAGCAGTTTCTCGAACTGGGCCGGCTTGTAGTCCTTCAGCGGAGTCGACCAGTCCAACGATCGATGCGACTGAAAGAACGGCTCCAGCTCCTCCCGCAGTCGCTTGTCGGCTGTGCCGCTCAGGTTCTGGTAGGGCGCCAGAGCGCCGCCATCAATCGACAACTCCATGTCGCCGATCACCGCCTCCGGATCGAACTGCTCGCGAACCCCAAGACCGTCGCACTCGCGGCAGGCGCCATAGGGGCTGTTGAAGCTGAACGTGCGCGGCTCCAGCTCCTCGAAGCTCAACTCGCACTTCGGGCAGGCGTGCAAGGAGCTGAACAGGGCATCTTTCCAACAGCCTTGCGGTCGATCGTCGGTGGTGTCGTTGACATCCAGATAGCAAACCACCATGCGTCCTTCGCCGAACTTCAGCGCCAACCGCACGGACTCCTCGACGCGATCACGCACCGACTCGCGAATCATAACGCGGTCCACGATCGCTTCGATGTCATGTGTCTTGCGGGCGTCGAGCTCGGGGAAGTGCTCGATGTCAAACACCTCGCCGTCGATTCTCGCGCGGACCAGCCCCGCCTTGCGGATCTGCTCAAGCAGCTCGCGATGCTGGCCGCGGCGTCCTCGGACCAATGGCGCCATGATCATCGCCTTGGTGCCCTCCGGCATTCGCATCAGCCGATCATTGATCTCCTCCGGCGATTGCTGCCGAATCGGCTCGCCGCATCGATAACAATACGCGTCACCCAGCCGCGAAATCAGCAATCGCAAGTAGTCGTAAATCTCGGTGACCGTCGCCACCGTGCTGCGCGGATTGCGAGCGCCGGGCCGCTGGTCAATGCAGACCGTCGGCTGGAGACCGTCGATGAGATCGACATCCGGCCGCTCCATCTGCCGAATATACTGCCGTGCGTAGACCGACAAACTTTCGATGTACTGCCGCTGGCCCTCGGCATACAGGGTCTCAAACGCCAGGCTGCTCTTGCCCGAGCCGCTGACACCGGTCATCACAACCAACTTGCCACGGGGAATGTCCAGGTCGACATTCTTGAGATTATTGACGCGAGCGCCACGGATCCGAATCACCTCGCCGGAGTCCTCGGAGATGCCGCCGGAGTCCTCGGGGGGAAGAGACGACTGGATCATGGCTGCTCCTAAGTGGAGGCGAGACGCAAAGTAGCGGCGAGTGGCGAGTGGCCCGTCAAGTTTGGGGCTACGGGTTGGCAGGGCCGCCGCCGTTTCCACATCGCCGTTTTCACATCGCCGTTCTACACCGACAGGGACGAGTAGGATTGGGCCAGCAAGGTCTGGCCAAACCCTTGACTGTAACTTGGGGCTCTCTGCACAGCAATCAGCAGGGTCGAGCCCGGGACTTGGCCCCCGCAATCGGAGCCGTGGTTTGGGAATGCCGCCCCGTCGATGCTGACGTCCACGAGCGCCATCTCCCGTCCACGTCGAGTCGTTCCGATTGCCCTTTGGCTTGCGGTGCGAAAATATTGCTATCGGAGGCGCGCGAGGGGATTTGCTAAACTCCCGTAAACTTCCTCGAGGCCCCGTTTTCGCAAAATCGCCTCGGGCTCGGCAGCCACCGCGCTTGCCTGGTCGCTCGCCCCGCCAACACCCCTCGGGACCGAACGCTTGACTTCCTCGCCCCACTCGACATCCCGCGCCGGTGAAACTCGCCCCGGCGGCGCCTCGGCGGATCGCACTGAGCTGGTCACCACCGCGGAGCGTGAAGCGGCGCTGCTGGCGCCCTACGCGATGTTCAGCGCGGACACGGCAGGCCGCGAGCGCGAGGAGGCGGAGCACCCATACCGCGGCCCGTTTCAGCGCGACCGCGATCGCATTCTGCACAGCTCGGCGTTTCGCCGGCTGAGCGGCAAGATGCAAGTCTTCACGGGCGAGCGAGGCGACTACCACCGCACGAGGTTGACGCACACCCAGGAGGTCGCCTCCATCGCGCGGACGATCGGCCGCGCGCTGCGGCTGAACGAAGACTTGATTGAGGCGCTGGCGCTGTTCCACGACATCGGCCACCCGCCGTTCGGCCATGCCGGCGAAGACGCCTTGGACGAGTGCCTCCGCGACCACGGCGGCTTCTCGCACAACGCGTACGGACTGACGATCGCGCGGGAGCTGGAGACGCGACACGACGGCACCCCGGGACTGAACCTGACGCGCGAAGTGCTGGCTTGCCAGAAGACGCGGATCGACAAGACAACCGGACCTGCGCCGTTGCTCGAAGCCCAAGTCGTCGATCTGGCCGATAGCATCACCTACGACGCCCACGACACGGACGACGCCGTCAAGCTCGGCATGGTCACGCTGGACGAACTCAGCGAACTAACACTGGTCCGCGACACGATGGCACAAAATCGTCGGCGGCTGGGCGACGAGGCCGAGCCGTACGTGCAGCGCAAAGCGCTGGTGCACGGATTAATCGATCGGCAGGTCAGCAGCCTGCTGCAATCTGCCGCCGACAGCCTGCGGCAACAACGCTTCCGCTGCGCCCAGGACGTCATCGACCTCGGCTTTCGACTCGAGCATGACTCGGAGCTCGCAGGCCAAAAAGAAGAGCTGGAAGCATTTCTCTACCAGCGAGTGTATCGCCATCCTGAATTGATCGAAATGCGAGCCCGCGCGCAATCGCGTTTGGCCGCGCTGTTCGGAGCTTTTGTCAGCGCACGCAACGGGCTGCCCGCCAAATATCGCCGTCGCATCGACGAGGTCGGACTGCATCGCGCGGTCGGCGACTATCTAGCCGGCATGACCGATCGATTCTGCAACGAACAATTCGAGCAGGTCGTCGGTCGACCGAGTTGAAATCGCCGTTGAAGAACACTTAGTTCAATAGCGAGCGCATCGCACCGCGTGCGCCCAGCGGCACGGGCGGAGCTGCGGCGGCTTGATCGGTTCGCGAAGTTCGCGTCGCTCCCAGGACTGGAGTCGTACGCCACTGCACGCCCAGCATGACGCAGTGGATGCCCGATCCGATGCCCAGCAAGCCGGCGTTCTGGCCGGATTGGATTTCGCCCGCGTCCGCGCCTGCGGACAAGGTGATCGGCAGGGCGACGGAGCCGGTGTTGCCGAGCCATTGCAAGGTGCAGAAGTCGTTCTCGACGGGCAGCCCGAGCGAGTCCAACATCAACTTGCGATGCGCGGCGCCAACCTGGTGGCAGAACGTTCGCTGGAGGTCCTCTCGCTGCCAGCCGGTTTCGTACAACAGCTGTTCGAACGTCGCGGCGCCAACGGCCACGCCCTCGCGCATCAATTGCTCGGAGTCGGTCGCCATCAACGGCCGCATGTCGGCGCCGGCCTCGTCGCTGCCGCTCTGGCACAGCTGATGGTGTCGCGTCTCGGCGCGGACGGCTCCGCCCACCAGCGGCGATCCATCCGGACAAAGCGACTCGTCGGCCAGCAAGATCGCACAGCTGCCCGAGCCGATGGTCAGCGAGGCGACCGCCGACTTGACGCTCCGCCGCGTGAGGGCGGTGTCGCGGTTCAACGAATCAATGGTGTGCTCCACCAACGGACGGCCGTTCTCGGTGCCGACAACCAGCCCCGCGCGGATCTGTCCGAGCTCGATCAGGTTGGCGATCTGCAAGGCGCCCGTCAAAAGGCCAAGACAGGCGTTCGAGACATCAAACACATGGCACTCGGCCGGCAGCCCCAATTCGAAGTGCACTCGGGCCGCCGTGGCGGGCTCCAGATGATCGCGGCAGACCGAGCCGTGGATCAGGGCGCCGATCTCGCCGGGGTCAATCCCGGCGGCGCGAAGCGCCAGCCGGCCGCTGTCGACACTAACTTCGCCGATCCGCGTGCCCGGCGCAAAGAAACGCCGCTCGGAGATGCCCGTCATCAACTCCAGCCGCCCTTCGGGCAACTTGAGACGTTCATAGAGAGGCGCCAGCCGCGACTCCAGCTCGTCGGACGTGACTCGCTCCTCGGGCAATGTGTAGCCCAGAGATGCGATGCGGACTCGGGAATATCGCATGAGGGCGGACGAATCGGGCGACGGATGGAATGATGCAACGAAGGAGGATTCGGCAGCGGATGCCGCAGGCAGCGGATGCCGCAAAAACCGTCGTCAACCTACACCGTCAGGCAGGAACCAACAAGGGCCGCCACGGGCGTTCGAGCCGGGGGAAGCCGAGCAGCATGGCGCGCCGGTGTGCGACACGGCGCGCCATGAGCCGATCCTCGGGCGCCGCGCCGCACATGAAAACGCCCCCATCGCACGGCGGCACGCGATCTGCTGGGGAAACTTGTCGTGGTGCAGGCTGCCAGCCTGCAACCGGCGGCCGCAACCACCATCGCCACAGGCAGGCAGCCTGTGCTTCGGACGATTTTGCGCTGCGCAGATTGGCCCAGGCAGGAATTTTCAGCAACCCGCTACTGCATGAGGAGCAAGCCATGGGACTACGAGAGAATCTTGCCAACGAGCCGGTTCGACGGCTCAATGTCCGCGAGCCCGTGATCGGCCGCCCCGGACAAACGGTGCGCGAAGTCGTGGAGCGAATGCGCGAGCGCGAACTGGGGTGCGTCATCCTCGTCGACGACGTGGGCAAGCCGGTGGGGGTGTTCAACGAGCACATGCTGCGGAGCTTGCTGGCGCTCAACGCCGACTTCCTGGCCGACCCAATCGAGAAGCACATGGCGGAGCGGTTCCCGTGGGTCTCCGAGGACGACGCCGTCGAGGATGTGCTCACCGCGATGCAAACCAACAACACGCGGTTTCTCTGCGTCGTGGACGGCGACGGCAAAGTCGTTGGCCTCACGGGCCAGAAGGGCCTGATGGAATACATCGCCGAACACTTCCCCGAACAAGTCCTTGTGCAACGCGTCGGCGTTTCGCCATTTCCCTCCTCGCGAGAAGGAGCCTAGCCATGAACGACTCCGATCCCCGTCCCGACGTGGACGAGTTTCAGGACCCGCTCGAGATTTACGAGACGACTTACGCCGACGCGTTGGAAGAGGCGCTCGCCGAAAAGACCGTCGACCAAATTCAACACTCGCCCTATTTGGCCGTGCCGTCGACCACCACCGTTCGCGACGCGGTCAAAGCTCTGGCCGAACATCAGGTGGCCTGCCTGCTGGTGACCGAAAACAGTCAGCTCGTCGGCTTGTTCAGCGATCGCGACGTGCTCGATCGCGTGGCGTTGGAATACGATCGCCTCGCCGACGAGCCCATTTCGAAGGTGATGACGGCCAATCCGGTGTACGTGCATGACACCGATTCCACAGCCGCGGCGCTGTCCGTCATGGCGATCAGCGGGTTTCGGCACGTGCCGGTGCTGGATCTCAACGGAGAGCTCAAAGGCATTGTCAGCCCGCAACGCGTGACCGAGTTCCTCACCCAACATTTCGGCTGACGAGATAGGTGGCCAAGTTCGCGCGACAAGGGCGCGCGCGAGCAACCGCGACGATCGTCCGTAGCATGGGCGTCCTCGAGCAGCCGCAGCGATCGTCCGTAGCATGGGCGTCCTCGCCCGTGCGCGGCGAGCAGCCGCAAAGCACCGCCCATGCCCCAATTATTTAGCAGCGTGCATCGGCCGACGCGATGAGGTTGCCCGCTCCTGCACGGGCGAGGACGCCCATGCTACGCGCGAAACGTGCCTCGGCCGACGCAGTGGGGTTGGCCGCTCCTGCACGGGCGAGGACGCCCATGCTACGCGCGAAACGTGACTCGGCCGGCGCAGTGGGGTTGGCCGCTCCTGCACGGGCGAGGACGCCCGTGCTACGCGCGAAACGTGACTCGGCCGGCGCAGTGGGGTTGGCCGCTCCTGCACGGGCGAGGACGCCCATGCTACGCGCGCGAGAGTACGCCCATCTCATTGCCCGCCGTTGCCACGCAATTGGCAGGCGTCGGTGCCTGCGCATAGGTCGCAGGAGTCGCGGTGGCCGGTGGCGTGCTCCAGGCACTGGTGAATGCGGTCGTTCAGCGCTTGCGCCAGCAGTGGATGGAGCCCCAGCGGCGCGGCAACGAGATACTCAACGCCGCTGTGGCGCGCAGCGGCGGCTGCGGCAAGTTGCGGAATGTCCTGCTGCCAGTGGCGGCCGGGAAGCAGAAAGAACGGGCTCACGACAACGCGTGTGGCGCCGCGTTCCACGCAGCGGTCGAACGCTTCGGCAATCGACGGTGACGCCAGCTCCATGTGCGCCGGCTCGACGATCCGACAAGGCGCGATCCCCCGAAACATCTCGACGAACTCCAACAATTTCCGATTGCTCTCATCGCGCCGAGAGCCGTGGTCCACCACGATGATGCCGAGTTCGGGAGCAGCCACGCCAGCGCCTCGAAAGAAGGGGATCGGAATCGCGTTCGCCACCGAGCGAATCTGCTTGGTGGCCGTTCCACAGGTTGCTCGGACCTCACGAGCCGAGCAAACCGGATAACCGCCAAGACTTCACGATGCACGAGCCGATCGGGATCAGATAAACTTGAGTTTGCCCGGAAAAAGCCATGATGTACAGGATGCGAGATGCTCTCGACCGCGGCGAGCCACGTCGCGCCCTCCGTCATGAGCCCCGCGCCACTGGCCGCCCGGACTTCTCAACCCCCGCCCACACCGAGTCATGAAGAAGTTCTTTTTTCTCGGAATCATGGGCTTCGCCGTCCTCTGGGGCGTCGGCTACTTCCTCTACCGAGTCGCCTTGGCGTTCATGGACATTTACGACGATTGGCGTCTCGGCAAGGAAGTGCGAGAGATCGAGCGCGAAGCGCAACAACGGCGACGGGAAAAAGATCGGCTGAAACAGGAAGAACAGCAGCGACGAACGACCGAGCGCGAACGCATCGAGCTGGCCGACTCGGTTGCCGCGACAACGGTGCACAGGGCCTCACAAGGGTCGCCTGCGATGGAGGCCCGACCGGCGGAAGTGGCTGAAGCCGTCGAAGCGGCGGAAGCAATGGAAACGGCGAAGGAGCCCCAGCCAGTCCCCGAGGAGCCGGGGCAGGTCGCGCCGGAGGCCAACGACGAGGACGTCATCGACCTCCCTGATTGAACGCGAGCAACGGCCCCGGCCCGGCCTCGTACGTCACGACGCTGCCGAACAGCGTGTGCGAGCTCGCGTCGTAGACAACCACCGGGAGCGTATTGCCCACTTGGCGGAGATTCCCGTCAAACACGACGATGCGGTCGCAATGCGTGCGACCGGTCAGCTGCAACACCGGCCCCTCGTCTCCTCGCTTTTGCGCCGCTTTGCTGGGGCCCTCGACCAGCACCGATACTTCGCGGCCGATAAAGTCCTGGTTGTCCTCCGCGCTGATCCGATTCTGCAGCGCGAGCAGCTCGTTGTTGCGAGCCTGCTTGACCTCCGTGGGCACGTCATCGGGCAACTGCTCGCTCGCCTTGGTGCCGGGCCTCACGCTGTACTTGAAGATGAAGCTGTTCTTGAACCGGCAATCGCGAACCAGCTGCATCGTTTGTTCAAAGTCGTCGTCAGTCTCTCCACAAAAGCCGACAATAAAGTCGCTGGAGACGGCGGCGTCCGGAAGCGTCGCGTGGATTCGCTCCATCATCTCCCGATAGTCCTCGACCGTGTAGCCGCGCTTCATGCGTTGCAGCACTGCATTCGAGCCGCTCTGCGCCGGCACGTGGAGATACGGCGAGCACTTCGGCAAGTCGCGCACCGTCTCCAACAGCTCGAGCGTCATGTCTTTCGGGTAGTTGGTGACAAACTTCAGTCGCTCGATGCCGTCGACCTCGTGCAACTGCCGCAACAGCCCGGACAACCGTGTGTCGACGCCGGCGGCGCTCGTGTGGCGATAGCTGTTGACGGTCTGCCCAAGCAGGATGATCTCCTTGCAGCCTTGCTCGGCCAGCGTCCTCGCCTCGGAGAGAATCTGTTGGGGGTCGCGGCCTTGCTCGGGGCCGCGGGTCATCGGCACGATGCAATAAGTGCAAAACTTGTCGCAGCCGATCTGAATCCGCAAGTACGCCTGAAACGGCGTGGGGCGCATCGCCGGATCGCGGAGCGGGTCGAACGTCTCGTGGCTGCGCTTGATCTCATCGACGGCGCCATCTCGGCGCCCCATGCTGACGGCGACCTGCGGCTCGGCCCCCGCCTGGATGTTGGCAATCAGCTCCGGAATCTGCTGCAGCTGGCCCGGGCCCACGATTAGATCCACGTAGGGCGCCCGCTCGAAGATCAATCGCTGATCCTTCTGCGCCATGCACCCCATCACCCCCACCACCTTGCGGGGATTCGCCTGCTTGCAGCGCTTCATCCGCCCCAACGAGCTGTACGTCTTGTCCTCGGCATGCTGGCGCACGCTGCAGGTGTTATAGAGACAGACGTCGGCCAATTGGGCGTCGTCCGTCAGCTCGTAACCGTGTTTGCGGAGGCTGGCGACGACCATTTCGCTGTCCAGCATGTTCATCTGGCAGCCGACAGTCTCGATGTAGAGCCGCTTCATGATCGGAGGCTTCTTGGTGGTGGGAGCCGGGTTTGGGTGAATCTTAATCGTATTTGGGCAGCAAAAAAGGCCAAATGGGCCGCCGAGGGCGAGCCGGGCCACGCGGGCGGAGTGGCAGCTCGCGGAGCGGGGCACCCAGGGATCGGCAAGGACCCCCGAAGCGTCAGAGCGTCAGCGAGGAATCAAAAAGGTAACCCGAAGCGTCAGCGAGGGATCGGAAGTGAGGGTCACCCAGAGATCAGGAAGGTAACCCGAAGCGTCAGCGAGGGATCGGAAGTGAGGGGCACCCAGAGATCGGAAAGGTAACCCGAAGCGTCAGCGAGGGATCGGAAGTGAGGGGCACCCCGGCGGCCAAAATGGGAAGAAGACGGGCAATAAGTCGATTGGAGGCCGCGGGCCCACTTGATCAAACGGGACCGGACCGCGAAAATATGCGGTTCGCAGGACAATGCCCATCCGTTGATTTCCCTACCGTCAGGTCTCGTCATGGTTTTCGAAAACATCGAAAAACTGAAACTGGAGTACACGGACAAGTACGTGGTCGTCGATGACACGCGTCCCGAGTTGCGACGGTTTCATGGCCTTACGGGCATGGTCAAGACAGTCAATATGAGCGGACGGGCCCTCGTCGAGTTCAACCGAGACCCCAACATCGCTTGGTACGACATCGATATCGACTTTCTGAAAGTCGTGGACGCTCCGGTCGAGGAGGCGCCCAAGGCCAAGGCGAAGTCGGCGCCGGCGCCGGCGCCCAAGAAAGAAAAGCCCGCCGCATCGGAGCTCGAAAAGGCTCGCAGCGGCAAATCCGCCGCGGGCGAGATGTCGATGGAGGAGATGCTGGCAGCCGCTCGCGGCCAAACCGCCGCCGCCAAGCCCGCGGCCGAGAAAGCCGAGAAGAAATCCGCGCCGGCTGGCGGCATGAGTGTCGACGACATCCTCGCGGCCGCTCGCGGAGGCGGAGCAGGCACTGCCGCGAATCAGCCTGCGGATAAGCCGGCTGCCAAGCCCGCAGGTGGTGGAGCACCGGTGGGCCAGGCTGCTCAGGCGATGAGCATGGACGACATCCTCGCCATGGCGCGAGGCGGTGCAGCGGCCGCGCCCGCGAAACCGGCAGCGACGCCGGCGCCCGAGGCGGAATCGACGCCGGCGCCTGCCGCGCCTGCCGGTGGCTCGGGCGGAGCCACCGCTGCGGATGCTCGGGAGATGAGCGTCGACGACGCGGTCGCCTACTGCCGAAAAACAGACGGCTAGCCCAACGGGAAAACATCGTGCAGATCATTCACTATCCCCATCCGACGCTGCGTCACAAATCGAAGCCCGTGCAACGAGTTGACGCGGAACTCCGGAAGATGGTCTCGCAGATGTTCGAGTTGATGTACGAGGCCAATGGAGTTGGCCTGGCCGCCAACCAAGTCGACTTGCCCCTGCGGTTGTTTGTCGTCAACACGGCCGCGAAGCCGGGCGAAGGCGAGGAGTTGGTGTTCATCAATCCGGTCCTGAGCAAGCCCAAGGGTAACGAGGAGTCCGAAGAAGGCTGCCTGAGCTTGCCCGGCATCTATGGCAACGTGAGGCGCCCCAAGCAGATCCACGTTAACGCTTACTCGATGCGAGGCGAGGAAATCTCCGCGGATCTGACAGGCTTGCTGGCTCGCGTCGTGCAGCACGAAACCGACCATCTGGACGGCGTGCTGTTCATCGACCGCATGACCGAGTCCGCGCAACGCACGCTGGAGGGACCGCTCGAGGAGTTCCAGATGGAATTTCAGCAGCGCCAACAGGAAGGCAGCATCGCCGCGGAGCGGGCGATTCTGGAGCGGCTCAGCGGATTGGAAAAGCAATATTGCTGAACCTCGAGCCGCCCCGTGCGTCCGTGCTCGGCAGACGCGCGACACGCTTCGTCGACGCGCAGCACGATCGGGCATGCGACGGCCGGCTCGGGAGCAGGAGGCGGACATCATGAAACTGGTTCTGATGGGCACCGGCCCCTTCGCCGGCCCGGCATTCGCCGCCCTGATGCGGCACGACCAACACGAGGTGCTTGCGCTGATCACGCGCCCGGAGGCGCCGGCGCGAAAAGGTCGCAAGGGGCCGCCGCCCAACCCCATGCGCCAGCTCGCCGAATCGCACACCGTGCCGGTCCACGCCCCGGATAGCATCAACTCGCCCGAGGCCATTGCGCTGTTGATGTCGCTCGAGCCCGACCTGCTGGTCGTCTGCGACTATGGCCAGATCCTCAAGCCGGCCGCGTTGGCAACCGCGCCGTTGGGCGGGATCAACCTGCATGGGTCGCTGTTGCCCAAGTATCGAGGCGCCGCGCCGGTACATTGGGCGATCTGGAACGGAGACCCGGTGACAGGCGTCACCGTGATTCACATGACGCCACAGCTTGACGGCGGACCCTGCCTGACCAGCGCGGAGACAGCGATCGGCGAGGACGAGACCACCGAGCAGCTCGAGCCCCGGTTGGCGGCGCTCGGCGTGGCGCCGGTGCTCGAAGCGCTGGAGCTGCTCGCCAACCATGGCGAGGGGCAGCTAGGCGAGCTCCAGGATCCGGCGCTGACCACGAAGGCGCCGCGGCTCACGAAACACGACGGGCTGCTCGACTGGGCCTTGCCCGCCGAGCGGCTCTATTGCCAATTTCGCGCCCTGCAGCCCTGGCCGGGCGTGTACACCTTTGCTCCGCACGCCAAGCATCCGATTCGGATCATTGTCCAACAGATGCGGGTCGTCTCCGAACACGACGAGTCGCAACCGCCGGGCGCGGTGGCATACAACGACAGTCAGACGTTGAGGGTCGCCACCGGCCGAGGCGAGATCGAATTGATTCGCGTTCAGCCCGCCGGCAAGCGAGAGATGGAGATCGCCGAGTTTCTCCGCGGGCACGCGTTGCCAATCGGCACACGACTCGGAGAGGAGTAAGTCCGTCTATCCGAGTAAGCTGTCGAGCGCTGGCAAATGCAGAGGCGCCAGAGAGACGTCAGTTGCCGAACTCGATCACTTGGCCGTCGTGGGCCACCGAAGTCTGGGAAAAAATCCGCCGCGCCTTGCCGAGGTGCACGGGGTCGTCGCCCGTGGCGAGCGGATTGATGTGCACCATCAACAACTGCCCCACCTCGGCCTTGGCGGCAACCTCGGCCACGGGCGTCGTGTGACTGTGCCCGGTCAAAACCGCCTGATCCTGCAGCTCGTCGGTGAAGTTGCACTCATGCACCAGCAGGTCGACGCCGCGAATCACGTCCACATAATCGGCGTCAGCGGACGCGGTGGTGTCCGTGACGTAGGCCATCGAACAATCATCCCAGTCCAGCCGATAGCCGACCGAGCCGCCGGGATGAGGCAGCCAAAAGCTGCGAATCTGCCCGCCATGCGCCAGTGGCTGCGCAGCGCCCACCATCAACGGAGCGGACTCGAACGGCGGGTCCACGGGAAACAGGTGCTTCGAGAACAGATGGTCCCGCACGGCGTCGAGCTTCTCCTGCTCGCCATGCACGGTCACGCGGCTCATCTCCCGCCCGTGCAACACATCCAGCAGGTAGGTCAGGCCGACGATGTGATCCAAATGGGCGTGTGACAGGAATATGTCCAACGTGCTGGTGACGATCTCGCCTCGCACGCGAAACATGCCACTGCCCGCATCCAGCACAATGCCCTGTTCGGGCAGCATGAGACACGCCGTGTCGCGAGTTTCATTGGGATGATAGCCGGCCGTGCCGAACACCAACAGTTTCATTGCCTTGCGCCGAATTACGGGGGAAGAATAGGGAGCGATGGCAGCCGAAGTCTTTCAACAGGCTTCCCAGGAGGCTGATAGCTCGCCCTGCCCAACATACGCGCCTACCCGCTGCCGAATTCTACCATACCGGCGTCCGCAAAACGCCCAGGTTCGGCAGTCGGACCTCGCCACTGCCACCTACCGTTCAGCCTCGCGCATCCTCTGTAGTTTCTCGACCAAATCGATGCCGATCGCCGACTGCAACGCCAGAAACAGGTCGGTGTCCAGCTGGTGGTTGATCTGCTTGTCCGTCCACTCGAGATACAGCACGGGGCCGGTGGCCAGCACGTCGGCCGTCGTGGGCTTGCCCGTCAGATAGCTCATCTCGCCAACGAACTGTCCGCCGGTCAGTCGCGCCACCGCGTCCCCGGACGAGCGCACATCGACTTCGCCGGAGTGAATCAGAATCAGTCGATTCAGCTGCTGCCCCTCCTCCACAATCCGCTCGCCCGGCGAAGCTTTCCGCCAGACGCCTTGGCGCACGATCTTGCGCACTTGCTGGGGCGACATCATCCGCAACGGCCCGACGTGCAGCATCGCCTCATCGACATTCAGCTCAATCGGCATTCGCTCTTTCAGCAGCCAGCCGATTTGGAACAGGTTCACCGCGATAAACACGACATGCCAAAAAATCGGCGGCCACTCCGGAGTCGCGCGCATGCCATAGTACGGAAGGCAAAGGGTCATTCCTGCCACCGTCAGGGCGCGCAGCCAGAGGATGTCGCGCACGGAGTAGGAGAAAAAGTAGAGCACATTCGCAACGTGCAGCAGCGGCGCCAAGGATTGAGCGTTCATGTCTTGAAGCACAGTAGGGAACAGGACAACAATGCCCAGTCAGGCTTTATTTCTGCGACAGGTTCGAGATGGTGGGTTCGACGGGAATCCAGCTCTCCCGCAGTTCGGCCGGCGTGGCCACACCCGTCTCGCCCAGCTTCTGCACGGAGATCGAGGCGGCGAGATTGGCCAGCGCGGCGGCCTCCAGCGGATCGGCGCCGCTGAGCAGCGCCGCAGTCAGAGCGGCCGTGACCGTGTCGCCAGCGCCGACAATGTCGACCGGGCCATCGACACGACGTCCGGGCGCCAGCCGAATCGGCTCGTTCGATCCGTCGGACGCGAGCCCCGTCACGACGTGAATCCCTCGCTCGCCGTCGGTGCAGAACACCGACCTCCCCAGCGCGCGGAACCTCTCCAACGCAGCTGACAAGTCGTCGTCACTCGGATCCTCGGCGGGTGAGGGCGGCGCAGCACCGGCAAGCGCCGCGTCGGCCCGCACGATCTCGGCACGGTTGCCCTTGAGCGCGCCTCGCTCGAAGCGATGCAAGCAGCCGCGGCTATCGGCAATCAGCAGCTTGCCCGGATCGGCTGCGGCCAGCTCCATGAGCTCGGCGCGGATCTCGTCGTTGACCACGCCGCAGCCGGGCTCGGCGACCTGGTCCATCACAATCATGCCCTCGCACTCCGCCCAGGCTTGCCGCAGACTGGCGCGCAGCCGCTCGCAGGTGGCGGGGGACAAAGGGGCTCTCGTCCGCACATCCAGCCGATTCAGCTCGGTCCAGACGCCCGCGCCGACGGGGCGCAGCGGCTTCGTGTAGGTCGGCGTCATCCGCTCGGGATCGGACAACAGATAGGTATCGTCAACGGGCATAGCGTTCAGCGATCGGCGAAGGTCGTAACCGTGGCCGTCGTCGCCAATCACCGTGACCGGAATCAGCCAGCCCACACCCAGCGCCGCGAGATTGTTCATCACGGTGCCCAGCGCGCCGGGCGCGTTGCGAATGCTCGCCACCTGAAACGCCTCCAAGCCCGTCTCGATCGACAGCTCGTGGACGTCCAGCAGTTCGAGGTAACGATCGAGGAACAAGTCGCCGATCAGCGCAATTCGCCGCTGCGGAAACGCGGCCAATAGCTGCTCCAGACGCTGATGTGTCAAACAAGGAATCGCTGTCATGCGGGATCCTCCGGCGAGCTGGCATTCGACTCCAGCGCAAAGTGTCGCAAGTAGGGCAACGTCTGGCGATGGTCGCCGCAGATGTAGTGGCTCTCGCCACCGTCGGCCACCGTCCTTACCAAGACGGTCTTCCAAGGGCGGTAATAGTACTGCGGGTTGGATTTGTCGGCTTCATGGCTGAAGTCGCCGTTGATCGGAATCAAATCGAAGGCGGCCGTCGTGAAGCGAGCAATCGAACGCCCCTCTTGGTGTGCCACGTTGCGCGCCATGGAAAGCGCCTTGAGGTACACCTCCGGGCCCATCACCGCGGATCCCATGCAGAGAAAAACGCCGCCCTCCAGACGGTCGACCGTCTCGCAAACCTTGAGAAAATCTCGGTAGCTGGAGGCGCCGATCGCGGCGCCGTCGCAATTCGGGTGCTCGTGGATAATGTCGTAGCCGATGCCGACATGCACCGTCACCGGCACGTTGTAGCGAATGCCCGCCGCCAGCACGCTCGTCTCGGCGAAGGGAAATCGACCGGGCTGCTCCAGGATCGCGCGACCAATCGCCTCTCCCATTCCCAGCTCCCGAGCATTCCCGTCGCGGACAATGTCGTTGATCTCCCCGGTCTCTCGCCACAAACCGAACTCGCCCGAACGGATGTAGCGAGCGACGCTCTCGCAAGTGGCGCCGACGCGAGCCAGCTCGAAGTCATGGATCGGGCCGGCGCCGTTCATGCCGACGTGAGTCACTAACCCGCGACGCATTAAGTCGATCAGCTGCCGCGCCACCCCCGCGCGAATCACGTGCGCCCCCATGAGCAGCAGCACGGCGGCGCCACGCTCCCGCGCCGCCACGAGCTGCTCGGCGACATGGCGCAGCGTCTGTTGCTCGGCGTCGCCAAGCGGCGCGGGCAATTCGTCAAGTTCCAAAAACGACTCGCGGCGCAGGTCGTGGTCGCGCTCGCCCAACGGGCGAATCAACAGTCGAGAGCGGTCAAATGCCATCGGTTCGGGATGGGTAGGGGCGTGTTGCAAGGGACACGGGCTAAATTGGCCAAGGGGATCGGTCGGGCCACCGTCGCAGGCGACCCTGATGAAGCCCAGTGGACTGGCGGCTCGTGGTGGCTCCATCAAGTATAATGACCACATGTCGCGCGTCGTGTTGGCAATGTCGGGAGGAGTCGACAGCAGCGTGGCTGCACAGCTGCTGCTGGAGCAAGGCCACGAGGTGCTGGGGGTCTTCATGCGCCATGGCGAAGAGGCGCTGAATGTCTGCCGCGTTGGCGGCATGGACACCCCCGCGACACTGCAAATCGTCGACCCCCGCGCCGCCCACAAGCAGGGCTGCTGCAGCGCCTCGGACGCCGAGGACGCGCGACGCGTCGCCGACCGGCTGGAGATCCCCTTCTACGCGCTGAACCTGCAGCGAGAATTCGCGCGGATCATCGACTACTTCGTCGACGAGTACACGCGGGCCCGCACGCCCAACCCGTGCGTGATGTGCAACAACTGGATCAAGTTCGGCAAGCTGTTCGACTACGCCGACAGCGTCGATGCCGAGTTCGTGGCGACGGGGCACTACGCGCGACTCGAGCCCGCCCCGGACTCCAGCAGAGGCGACGAACCGCGTCTGCTGCGGGGCGTCGATTCAGCCAAGGATCAATCGTATGTGCTGTTCGGCATCGAACGAGCACGGTTGTCGCGGATGTTGCTGCCCGTCGGCAGCTACACCAAGTCGTGGATCCGCGCTCGCGCCACCGAGCTCGGATTCGGCGTCGCCGAGAAGAAGGACAGCCAGGAGATCTGTTTCGTCACCGCCGGCCAGCACGGCGAATTTGTCGCTCGGCGACGCGGCGAGGGCAACTCGACCGCCGGCGAGATCGTCACCACCGACGGCCGCGTCGTGGGCCGTCATGAAGGCATCGAGCGATTCACCATCGGCCAGCGCAAAGGGCTCGGTGTGGCGATGGGCGAGCCGTACTTTGTCGTGCGGATCGAAGCGGCGACACGACGAGTTGTCATCGGCTTGCCCGCCGCGCTGGGACGCAGGCAGCTCGAGGCCGCCGACTGCAATTGGCTGGTCGACCTTCCAAACAGCGCCTTTCACTGCCACGCTCAGATCCGCTACAACAGCCCGCCTCAGCCGGCCAGCGCCGAAGTGCTGGCCGATGGACGGCTGTCGGTGACATTTGACGAGCCGCAGCGCGGTGTGGCTCCGGGTCAGGCCGTCGTTTGTTACGACGGCGATCAAGTGCTAGGTGGCGGCTGGATCGAAGGCTAACTGCACAGGCTGCCAGCCTGTGATTTTTTACTTGTAGCCGCAGATTGCAGGCTGGCAGCCTGCACTACGACGAGCCGCAGCTAAAACCAAAAGCCGAGACCCGAAATCCACTGGTCGGTTTTTAGGCCGTCGACGCCGTAATGGTCGTAGCCGGTGAACACCTCGAGGCCGCGCCAGACGGCGCCTACCGTGCCGCGAAAGTGGAACAGGCTGGAGTCGCCGAGCGTGCCCCAGTCAATTTCCGACGAAACCACCCACGGCTTGGCGAGGAAGAAGTCCCCCGAGTACGTAAAGTTGAAGCCCACATCGGCGTCCGTCCGGTCGCTGAACCAGTTGATGCCGATCCCGGATCGCATCTGCACCGTGGGCGACTGGGCAAATCGAAACAACAGGTTCGCGTCGCCCGTCATCGCCTGGTCGTCACCGATGGCAAGCGACTCGTGGCGGTAAGTGATCGTCCCGTCCACACCGATGCGGCTGGACGTATCGACCAACCACTGCAGGCGAACCTGATCCAGATTGTCGAGATCCAGGCCAAACTCGCCGCGCACGCGGGCCATCCAGGGAAAGCCCGTCACCGCTTGGCTCTGGACCCACTCCTCGGTGACCATCAATCCCGGCGATTGCATGTTCGGCGCCGGCGAAAAATACATCGCCTGCTGATAGTCGTCGCCGATCATCGCCGGCGGCAACCAGAATGGCGAGGTCAGACCATAGCCGATCATTGTTCCGAAAAACGAGTCGTCATCGTCGTCATCGCAATCATCGTGGTGGTGACGGCGCTTTGACTTCGCCGGGGGTGCGGACGTGGTCGTGGAGGCATTGGGGTCCGTAGGAGGCTCATCCACCTCGCCGCGCAACTGTTGCAGCCACCCCTCCTGGGCGATTGAGATCGATCCCGTGAACGCGATCTGCATTATCGCCAGTGCGAATCCGATGACCCGCAACAGCAGACGGCTCCGCCGCGGACGAGCTCTGTTGGTCCACCGTTTCATCGTTACCGCCCTCCTGGCGACATGAAGGAAGCCTGAAGCGTTAGAGCGTTAGCGAGGGATGCGATCCTCTCGAAGGAAACCCGAAGCGTTAGCGAGGGATGCCATCTCTATCCTTATTCCATTCATGGCAACGGTCCTCTCGGAGTAGTCGCACGCCACCTTACTGGCCAAGCTGTCCTGTCCCATGCGCTCACGTGTCGTGGGAACGTCGCGTCGCTCCGCGAGGCCGCTTTGCGTACACTAAGAGCCTGTTCGGAAAAACATGCTTTTCAACGGCAGACGGGGGGGTTTTACCGACGATCCCCCACCGATGACAGACCAATCGAACCCTCTGAGGAAATACGACGGGTCCGCCCCGATCGTTCTTTGCTATGACGCAATGGCTCGCCATCGCTGCCGGAGGCGCCGTCGGCGCCGTCTCGAGATATGCGATCTCCATGGGAGCCGCGCGTTGGCTGGGAGCCACCTTTCCGTGGGGAACGCTTATCGTCAACCTGACGGGTTGCCTGCTTCTGGGGATGTTGGCCGAATGGAGTCAGCAGCAGCAAACGCTCAGCGCCGACATCCAAAAACTGCTCAGCGTAGGGTTCCTGGGCGCTCTCACCACGTTTTCGACGTTTGCCCACGAGACGTTCCGACTGGCCGAAAACGATCGTCTCGGGTTGGCAATGGCCAACGCGGGTCTCAATTTGGGGCTTGGGCTGTTGGCGGTTTGGGCCGGCATCAGTTGGATGCGAAAATAGAAAAAGGGTCACCAGGGGATCTGAAAGGGAACCCGAAGCGTCAGGAAGAGCGAGTCACCCGGGAATCTGAAAGGGAACCCGAAGCGTCAGGAAGAGCGAGTCACCCGGGGATCTGAAACACTCGCGACGCAAAGCGCCATGGAGAGATAGCCGAAGATGGTCGCTGCAGACGCACGGGCAGTCCGATGGAGAGGAAATTGCGAGTTCTCCGGATTACCCACCGATCAAACGCGCCAATCTACCCTAAACCCCTAAATTGCCAGTTATTCGTTGACACTCAATTTTGTCCCTAACTATACTGCAAAGGACGGTTTTCACCTCGCAATCAGGGTGATTTCGTCAACTCGTGGCGAGGACATATTGCCTTCCACAGCGAGCAAACAGGCGAGGGCAACCTCGCGCGTTGGCAATCGGTCATCTTCTCTTGGAGACTGTCGGAAAAACCCGACGCCTAGAACGCCGAGCGGACTCCAAATCCGAGTTGGCATTCCTTGGCGACGACATGGATGTGACCCGTTCGCGGTCCGTGGTTTCACACAATCCAAGCGGTTTTCACAACGAGGTTGGGCGGCATGACGCTCTTGGGAAAAATCTTTACTGGCCTCATCCTCGTGATGAGCGTGATGTTCATGTCCTTCGCGATCGTGGTCTACGCGACCCACGTGAATTGGAAGGAGCGGGTCAAGGATCCAACAAATGGCCTGGAAGTCACATTGCGAAATGTCCAGGACAAGGTCGCCCAATTGCAGTTGGAGATTGAGCAATCCAAGAACACCTTGGCGGCCGAGCAAGCGGCTCGGCGCGCGGTGCTGGCCAGTCTTCGCACCAAGCTGGACGAGATCAACAAGGAGTTGGTCGACAAGGTCCGCGAATACGACACGCTGTTGGCGACCAAGGCCAATTTGAGCCAGACGCTCGAGACCAATTCGCAGACGTTGCTGGCGCTGCAGGGCGAAGTCGCCACGATTCGCAAGTCGATCATCGATACGATTGATTCGCGCAACACCGTGTTCGAGGAGTTCGTCGCCTTGACCGACACCAAGAACCGGCTTGAAGGCGCCCGAGACATTCTTTCCGAGCGTCACGACGCGCTGCTGGCGGATGTCACGAAGGCCCAGGGCCATCTCGCTCGCTTCGGCGTTCGATTGGGCGATGACCTGCCGACCGACGCCCCGCAACGCAAGGGCTTTGTCACGAAGGTCGGCAGCGGCCGCCTGATCGAGATCTCGCTGGGCGACGACGACGGCATGCGAACCGGCCACGAGCTGTACGTGTATCGCGGCGCCACCTTCCTCGGCAAGGCCGTGATTCGCGAGACGAGCGCCGACTTCGCGGTCGCCGAGATCGTTCAGGAAGTGAACAAGAGCGTGCTGATTCGAAAGGGCGACCGTGTCTCGACCAAACTCGGGTAACAAACAGCGCTTCAGCATGTACACGATGATGATGCTGATCTCTTTTGTCGCGCTGCTGATCGGCTGCCTGGTGCTGCAAGCCGAACTGCGACTCTGGGGCGACATCCCCGCCTGGTAACGCCTTGGGTAGGACGGACTTCTAGTCCGTCTTTGCTTGCTAACAGGAAGTTCTCGACGGACTGGAAGTCCGTCCTACGGGGACGACCGTAAACGGTATCTTTGCCCCGGTCCGCGTCATGAAGCAGTTGGGCCAAGCCACAACACGAATTGCGATACTGGCAGGTCTCTTGCTGGCCGGTCTGGTGGTGGTCACCATCTACCCGCCCCACGTGCCTCGGACCGAACAGGTCAACGACGGCAAGCACGACGACGCGAACGTGCCGCCAGTGCCTTCACCCCAAGCGCCCCCGACAGACACACCGTTGTCGCAGGAAGAGGTGGCGAAGATTCGCGAGTTGATCATGGCCGAGTCGTTCAACAACCAGTCGTTCTTGGCGGCGGATTTGGAAGCAGCCAAGGGCCATCTTACTCACGGCCCACAGGTGCGGCTCGGCGACCCGCCAACGGATCTTAATCGAAGAGGCTTCATCACGAAGGTCGGCAGCACGGGCCGCTTAATCGAAATCTCGTTGGGCGACGACGATGGCATGCGGATCGGTCGCGAACTCTTCGTGTATCGCGAGGCCACCTTCCTCGGCAAGGCCGTGATTCGCGAGACGAGCGCTGACTTCGCGGTCGCCGAGGTCGAAGGGGAAGTCGCCCTCGTTCGAGGCGACCAAGTCGCGACGAAACAGCGTTAGGTTCTTACGTGGCATAGGCTGCCAGCCTGTGAGTTGGCAATGTGTTAAAGTTTGTCTCAGCCAGGGCAGCGGAGTTGCGGGGTTGCGCAGTCCTGCACGGGCGAGGACGCCCATGCTACGCACCGTAATCTCACAGGCTGGCAGCCTGTGCTACGTCCACAGTAATCTCACAGGCTGGCAGCCTGTGCTACGCCCACAGTGATCTCACAGGCTGGCAGCCTGTGCTACGTCCTCAACGATCTCACAGGCTGGCAGCCACGTTACTTGAGGCTGTCGAAGAACGCGGAGAGATCGTCGTCGTCGTCGTCGTCCTGGTCGTCGTGAACGGGACTGGCCATTGGGGGCAGCGCCTCGCCGTCGGGCGTGGGGGCGGGGATGGTGGCCTCGGCCGACAGGTCTTGCGGAGCGGGAATCGTCTCCCGATCGGCGGGACCGGTCGTCTCCCGGGCGGGCTCGACACTTTCGCTCTGACCATCGCCGCTCAGGTAAACCGCTCGAAACGTGACGGTGCCGACGGTCAGCAATTGCCCATTGGCGAGCGGGGCCTCGTTAATCCGCTCGTTGGCGATGAACGTGCCATTGAGGGAGCCGAGGTCGCGAACCATCAATTGGCCACTTTGCTCGTAGATCTCGCAATGCTGGCGACTCACGAGCGGATGAGGGAGGGTCAAGGTTGCCTCGCGCCCACGGCCCAAAATCGCCGGCAAACGGAGCTCGACCTCGGGGGTCTTTGTGTCACCGCCAATGACCACCAATTTCGCTCTCATCGATAGGTGATCCTCATCAAGAACTGAGCCCGGAAAAGACCAGTATTTTACCATGACTGCGGCAAATCGCAACGGAAACCGACGCATGTCGAGATCCCCGACAATGCGGCAAACATCTATCCGAAAACGACTTGCGATCACGGGATCAGCGAAATTGGGCCATCACCATGCCCATCACAAGCCCGGAAACGTGGGTCATATTGGCCACAGCTCGGTCATCCGGCGATGGCGACATGCTTAGGAACATCAAACCCAACATGATGAACACGAGCAATGGTGGGATGTAGAAGCCGGCGGTGGAGTCCACCTGGCCACGAATCCAGGCGTAGCCGAACAGGCCGTAGACCACCCCGGACATCCCGAAGAAAAAAGGGCCTCCCAGCACCTCGTGCAAGCTGGCTGGCGTGACCGCCTGCGCCGAATTGGACACCACGGCGATCAACAGCACCAAGAACCCCAATTTCGGCGCCCCCAATTTCGACTCGAGCAGCCGGCCGAACTGGTAGAGGAAAAACATGTTGATCAACAGATGCCCAAGACTCAGATGAGGGAAGATGGGCGTCACGAGCCGCCAGAGCTGCCCCTTCTTCAAGCTGGCCAGTGGGTCTTTCTCCGGCGCGTGGTCCTTGATGGTCACGTAGGCCATATGGCTCTTGACGTTGAACGGCAGGCTGCCCGGCGTAGCCGGCTGACCGAATCCTGTCACCATGGACATGGCGAAGGAGAGCAGGATCAGCGTGGTGATGAAGGGCGCGCGGGAGCCGGGAGGCTGGGCCCAAACGCCTCGCCTGCGTGGGGTCGACGGGGCCGAGCCCGGATCGGCAGTGCGGCTCGGCGGCGACTCCACGGGCGCCGGCGCGGCGACCCGAAACCGCGCGGCGTCAGGTTCGGCTCGAAACGCCTCCAAGTGCGCCCTCGCCGTCTCAATCAGGTTCTCGTCGTGGACCCAGACGGACCACTGCCCGTCCTCCTGCTCGCATTGGCAGGAGATGCTCTCGGCGGCCAGATACGCCGCCAGCCGGGAGGCGAGCTGCTCGTTGGGAAGCGTCCCGATTTGACGCATCGACTTACTCTTCGGGTTGTTGAATGCCCAAGGCTCTTGGCTGCCCGCTCTCAATGAGCGATTGCGCGCGTTCCACCTCGTCGTAGTACTCGCGGCGCTCCAGCCAGCTCGCCGCCGACTCGTCGACGACCACCGTGACGTCGCGATGCAGCTGCAACGCGGAGGCGGTGATTTGGGACGTCACCGGGCCTTCCACCATGCTGCGTATCGCTCGCGCCTTGTGGTCGCCAATCGCCAGCAACAAGCACCGCTTGGACTCGAGAATCGTGCCGACGCCCATGGTCACTGCCAGCCGGGGCACTTCATCGGGGTTGTCGAAAAACCTCGCGTTGTCGTCCACCGTCTCCTTGGTCAACGTCTTCAAACGCGTGCGGCTGCCCAGCGACGAGCCGGGCTCGTTGAAGGCGATGTGACCGTCGGCGCCGATCCCCAGCAGTTGCAGGTCAATGCCGCCCGCGTCCGCGATCCGACGTTCGTAGGACTCACAATACGCCTCGAAATCCAACGCGCGCCCGTCGGGCACATGCGTGCGGCCCGGCTGGACGTTCACGTGGTCAAAAAAGTTCGACTGCATAAAGTAGCGATAACTCTGCGGATGCCCCGGGCCCAGGCCCACATATTCGTCCAGGTTGAATGTCGTGACCAGGGAGAAATCGAGGTCCTCCTCGGCGTGCATGCGAATCAGCTCGCGATACACCCCCAACGGGGTGCTGCCCGTAGCCAGGCCCAACACGCAGTTCGGTTTGGAACGCACAAGCGACGCGACGATTCGCGCGCCGCGCTCGGCCACTGCTTGCTGATCCGGTAGAACAACCACTCGCACGCCAACAACTCCTGGATGGCACCCACCTGCTCCCGACGTCGACCCACGAGTTGAGGGGAGGCAAACCGTATAGTTTGCGGCGAGAGCCGGTCGCTCGCCAGTCCCCGGCCGTCGATTTGGCGGCGAAACCACCTCGAGTCGGGTGGAATGCTACAATTTTCCCCAGTCTCGACACACTCACCGCGGACAGCTGCCCATCGTGTCAAAACCTCAAATCATCGACTTCGACCAAGTGGCGCCCGTGGGCTGCCCTTGCGGGCAGGCCCGCCGAGCCCTGGCGGACGTGGCGGACTTTCCCGCCACGATTCATCTCACGGAGATCTCCGTGGACGCCCAAACGCACTACCACCGGGAGCACGCCGAGACCTACTACATCATTGATTGTGACGCGGATGCCCGCATGGAGCTCGACGGCGAGCTGCATCCGCTCAAGCCCGGCATGCTGGTGCACATCCCGATCGGGGTGCGTCACCGCGCGGTGGGCGCTATGAAGATCCTGAACATCGTCTTCCCCAAGTTCGACCCCGCCGACGAACACTTTGACCCGTGAAGCGCCATGGCATTTGAATTCTGCCTCAACACCAGCACCATCCGCCCGCAAACGCTGCTCGACAAGATCCGGCTCACGGCCGACGCCGGGTACGCGGGCATCGAGCTCTGGGTAACCGACATTTACGAGCACATCGGCCGTGGCGGCGAAGTCAGCGACATCGAGAAGGCATTGTCCGACTACGGGTTGTTCGTGCCTTGCATGATCGCTGTCCGCGGCTGGGCGGAAGCGAGCGAGTTTGAGTATCGGCACCAGCTGGATGAGTGCAAGCGCCGATTCGAGCTGGCGGCCCGCCTGCGAAGCCCGTACATCGTTTGCTCGCCCGCGTATGAGCCCTGCGACACGGGACAGGTCACTCGGCGCTATCGGGACCTGCTGCAGCTCGGGCGCGAGGCCGGCGTCCGCCCGACTTTCGAGTACATCAGCTTCTTCAAAACCTGCAATTCACTGGGCGAGGCCTGGCAAGTGGTGCAGGACGTCGATGAGCCGGACGCGACCCTGATCGTCGACGCGTTCCACAGTTGGAACACCAACAGCCCGCTCGAACTGCTGCGGACGATTCCCGGGGACCGCATCTCGCACTACCACATCGACGACGCCGCGCCGGGCATTCCGCCGACGCAACAGCTGGACCCGGATCGCGTGATGGTCGGCGATGGCGTCATCGACCTGAAGGCCGAGATCGATGTGCTGCGAGCCATCGGCTACCAAGGCCGCGTCAGCCTTGAGCTGTTCAATCCGCAGCTCTGGGAGATGGACCCGGCCGAAGTGTTGAAGCTCGGCATGGAGCGGCTCACGCAACTGTTCTCTTAACGCAACGATCAACGCAACTGTTCTCATACGCTGGAGGAACATCGATGGCGCGCGTTTGGAGACGTGTCGGCGCAGTGGCGCTAGGGGTCGCTTGCCTGACGATTGGCGCAGCGTGTGCCGAGGCGCAGCCGACCGGCAACACCGAGGCGCAGCCGACCGGCAACACCGAGGGCATGCGGCTGCTCGTGCCGGCTTACTTCTACCCCGGCGGCGACGGCGCCAAGCACTGGGAGCGGCTGCTGCAATCGGCGACGGCAACGCGAGCGGAGGCTCCTGCAGCTCCCGCGACGAAACAGGCGCGCGGGGCGCGAGTCACCGTAATCGTCAACCCGGCCAGCGGACCGGGCGAGCAGCGCGATCCTCAATACGCCGCCATGCTGGCCCGCGCGGCCCGAGCGAATCTGG
>JAGQPF010000366.1 GCA_020426845.1 Planctomycetales bacterium | reverse complement strand
TCAACGACACGTTGTCCGACAACACCTTCGATCCGGTCGCCGATCAGACGGTCACCGTGACCACCGTCGATAACGACACGGCAGGCTTTACGATCGTCGAGTCCGGCGGCGCCACCTCCGTCAACGAATCGGGCACGAACGACACCTTCACGGTCGTATTGAACGCGGCGCCGCTGACCGACGTGGTGATCGACGTCAGCTCCGGCGACACGGGCGAGGCGACCGTCGCGCCGGTGCAGCTAACCTTCACGTCGACCAACTGGAACACCCCGCAGACGGTCACCGTCACTGGCGTCGATGACCCGAGCGTCGACGGCGATCAGACCACCACCGTGACGGTCTCGATCAACGACGCGTTGTCCGACAACGCATTCGATCCGGTCGCCGACCAGACGGTCACCGTGACCACGATCGACAACGACACCGCTGGCTTCACGATCGTCGAGTCCGGTGGCTCCACCTCCGTCAACGAGTCGGGCACGACCGACACGTTCACGGTGGTCTTGAATGCGGCGCCGCTGACCGATGTCGTGATCGACGTCAGCTCCGGCGACGCGGGCGAGGCGACCGTCTCGCCGCTGCAGCTGACCTTCACGTCCACCAACTGGAATACCCCGCAGACGGTCACCGTCACGGGCGTCGATGACGTTAGCGTGGACGGCGACCAAGGCACCACCGTGACCGTCTCGATCAACGACACGTTGTCCGACAACGCCTTCGACCCGGTCGCAGACCAGACGGTCAGCGTGACGACCGTCGACAACGACGTCGCCGGATTGGTCATCGTCGAGTCGGGCGGCTCGACTTCCGTCAACGAGTCGGGCACCACCGACATTTTCACGGTTGCACTCGCCGCTCAACCTGCGACGCCGGTCGTTGTGGATATTATCTCCGGCAACACATCCGAGGCGACCGTCGCGCCGGTGCAGCTGACCTTCACGCCTTCGACCTGGAGCACTCCGCAGACCGTCACCGTCACGGGCGTCGACGATGCAATCATCGATGGCAATCAGGTCGTGAACGTTTCGGTTCAGATCAACGATGGCCTGTCTGACGACTTGTTTGACGGCATCGTCGCCAACGTCACTGCGGTGAATGTGGACGACGACGGGACATTCGCCTGTCAGCCGGTGCACTTCACATCTCAGCCGGGCGCATTCTTCGGAGTTGAGTTCGGAAATGTCGCAAGCATCCCGCTCGTGCCGGCAGGCACATCGTCGTGGAGCTTCGACTTTGACCGATATGCGGCGACACAATCCCCGACCGAGAGCGGCTACACCACGGTATCTCCCACCGCGATCTATTCCTCACTGAATGGCTACGGCTGGCAAGCGAGCGTCTCGTCGTTCGATCGAGGCAATGGAGTGGCCAGTGTCGATGACGACCTGCTGCGGGACGGGCATTTCGGGTCGGCGGCCAAAGTGTTTACGGCCGATGTCGCGAACGGATGGTACGCCGTGTCCGTGACGATCGGCGACGACGCTGCCAGTCGAAATTTCATTCAAGTGCTCGACGCGGACCACGGGCAGCCGTTGGTCAGCGTCAATTCTGCGGCGGGCGAGTTCGTCGTGGCAACGATGTTTGTCCAAGTCGATGATGGCACGCTGGATCTGGAGTTTTCGAATCTCGGCGGAGATCCATTCTGGGTCGTGAATGCCCTGGTGATCGAGCCGGCGGCGATTTCCGCTTCGAGCCAAGTGATCGGCATGGCTGACGGTCAAACCGTGGACACCTATGTCGGCAGCGCCACCCCTGGCGAGCTCGTCACGGTTTCCACTCAAAGCGGGACGATTACGTCGCCGGATGCCAGCTCCGACTACGCGGGCGTGCAAGTCGTGGCCGACGGAAGCGGCAGCTTCAGCTACACCGTTCGACGCAATACGGCAAGCGGCCACAACGCTGTCGTGACTCAGGCTGGGGGCGTTGTGACTTGTCAGGTCGTCGAGACAACTCCGTCCGACCATTGGAAACTCGACCTCGGCGCCGCTAGCGTACAACCCACGTATCTGCCGCTGCTGAGCAACACGCTCTACAGCCCCGGAGTTTCCGGTGTGGGCTGGCTGACACCGCAGCAATCGTTTGACCGCGGACCACAGGCAGGCTACGCGGGTAGTTTGCGGCGTGACGGACACTATGGCAGCGTTCCAAGCACACTTCGCGCAGAAGTGGCGCCCGGTGACTACATCGTCAGCGTGACCCTCGGCGATGCCGGATTAGCCGCGGACCAAGTGTCGGTGAACGTCAACGGATCGCCTCTGGCCGCTGGCGTGACGACTCTGGCGGGAGAGTTTTATCAGGGACTCGTGCCCATCACCGTCGGCCCGGCAGGCTTGATCGACATCGAGATCGACGACCTAGCCGGCGACCCGTATTGGCGTTTAAACGGCTTGGAGATCGTGCCCGCAGCCCAAGTGGCGGACCTTCAGTTCTCAACGTCCGGCGGATCACAGATTGCCGACGGAGTCACCATCGACACGATCACGGGAACAACTTCCCTGCCGGACGGCACGCTGCTGTCCGTCACGACCGATCTCGGACAGATTGTGTCGGATGCTTCTCCGTCGTATCAAGGTCACCAAGTGATCGTCACGGGGGGAACCTTTAGCTTTGACGTTCAGCGGCCGTTCAACAGCGGAACTCCGTTGTTCTCCGTCTGGGCCGTGGATGGGTCAGGCGTCGGAAGCTCAGCCGGCGCGATATCGTACGTCGACGCGCCCGAAATCCGTTTTGATTTCAACGGCTCGTCGAACGACACACAGCCTGGCATGATCGGAGTTGCCACGACTCAGATCTTTACTCCATCCGCCGGCTACGGCTGGCAGGCCACGGCTCGTGGCTATCAACGAGGCACATTCGGCTACAGCACGCCCGACGTGTCGCTCGTCCGCGACGGCGCCTGGGGGCCTCGGGGCAGTGCCAGCACCTTTATCGTGGCGGTGACACCAGGTGGGTCGTACGACGTGACCGCGTATGTTGGCGACCGCAATTACGCTCGAGACCTGATTCAGGTTGCAACCGAGGACGGCCAGACTGCCGTGGCCCCCTCCACCGCGGCCAATCAATTCGTCAGCGTGACTCTCATGGGAGTCGTTGACAACGGCGACGGGCAGTTGGAGATTTCGTTCAATGACGTTGGGGGACCGGACATCTACTGGGTCGTCAACGGCCTGGAGATTGCTCCATCGGCGGCGCCGTCGCCTCCCCGGCCAATCGCTGGTACGGAGACGGCCGTCGTGCAGTCCGCTGCCTTCACGCCTGCCGCATCTGCGGGAGCGACGCTGCCCGTGCAGTTGGCGTCAACGTCTGCGACGGCCGCAGCTCCAACGGCGCTGCCCAGCCCATTGCCTATTCCATTGCCTATTCCATTGCCCGAGCCGCAGCGACAGCTCGCCGAAGCAATGGCAGCAACCAACGGAGGCGATCGACCATCGAGCGGGCGAGCTCCGATTGGGGCGGCGCCTTTGACTTTACCGGCGCCGGTGGCGCCGATCCCTGAGCGTCCGTCAGGACTGCCGCTGCGGTTCTCGAAGCCGGAGACGGGTTCCGAATCGGATCTGCCGTCGGGCGAGGAGCGACAGCGAACTGCCGATGACGAAGCCTCCACTGGCCGTCGTCGCTGGGAATCCTCCGTGGATGCGTGGTTTGCCGAGCTGGGCCAGTTGGACGAAGAAGCGTAGGTCTGCCTACTACTTTCAGCGTCTATTTCAATGAATCGGGTTCACCGGCCCAACAAGCAAACGCATTGAGGTCCAGCGCGGGCGGCAGCCATTCGACAGAAGGATCGTCGTGGTCCATGTCCAGCAGTCGTGGCAATGTGTTCGCGCCGTGAAAGATCGCGGACCACGGTGGCGGTGGCTTTAAATAGTTGCCTTCCGCGTCCAACATGTGGCTGCGGTCACTCGAGAAGCCTCGGCGCGCTGCGGCGGCCGGGACGGCTCGAAAGCGTGGATGCCAAGTCTGGGGAACTTCGTCGGCAAAACTGGCGGCTAGATATTGCTCGACGGACAACGGAAACCCGGCCGAGCAATCCAGGTCCCAGACGGTTTGGTCCGCCCGCGCCAGCACGAAGACGTGGTAGTCCCAGATGACACAGCCCGACTCGTTGTCCCCGGCGGACTGATGGAACATCAACACCGAGCGACTCGAGTTGGAGACGAACACCAGCCACGGCTCCAATCCGCTGACGGGACTTTCGTCCATCAACAGGAATGCATTCTCTTCGCAATAGAAGGGCTGGTAGGGAAAGCTCATGGCGATTTCCAATCACTGAGGTGGCCTGGTTGGCCCCGGCGGAGATGGCGACTGCCACTGTGGACAATTCCGGTGAGCGGCGAGAGTGGTTGACAATGGGTGGGGTGACACTACTGTGGCGCTCGAAAACGGTCCATCAGGGCCTTGGCGGTGCCCCAAGTTGCTTTGACCGCGGCGCCTTTCAAGCGATCTTGAACGGACGAACCTGCCGGGGAATCGACACTATCGTCCGAGCCATTTGGACGGAGCGCCAGCAGCTTCTTGGTCATGCCGGCGCCGACCTTGGCGCCGAGCTCCACGGAGTGCAGCCAGAGCTTGCCTTCAAACGCGGAACGGGGCAAGGAGGCGTCAAACTCGACGCTTTCCCCGCTATGGCGTTTGAGCCACGCGGATGCCGCTGTTGCTGCCAGTTTTTGCGTCACGCTCGTCGCGGCTTTGTCCTGTGAGCGAACATCGTGCAGTCCAATCAAGCAATGGAGTGGCAACGTGTCATCCAACTCGCTCCACTCGGACGACACACGGGCGCTCAATTCTCCTTCGGGCAGCCATTGCGAGGCGCCGCCGGCGAATTGCGTAAGCGTGCTCAACTTGACGTGATCCAGCACCCATTCGGTTCGACGGCGGGACTCGCTCGATCCCGAGGAACTGGCCGAGATCGCATGTCCATTGATCGCCCCGTTTACCTCCGAATGAAACAACGCGTCGAAAACCGCCAGGGAACTACGGAACGGGGTGACGACGGCCCGCTCGACGGTCAGATCGAACGATGGCGACTGGACCTCCAGCGGCCCGAGTCGCTCGATTGGCAACAACGTCGTGTCCACGACGCGCACGCGCGAATCAATCAATGTCAGAACGCCAATTTCAAACGGCCGTTTCGGAGCATCGGGCGGCCGTTTTCCAACCCGAGTATAGGAGCCGGCAATTCCCTCACCCCGCACGCTGTCAAAGCGGAAATTCCCCAGCAACAGTTGACTCATGTCGACGTCCAACGACAGCTGCTCGACGTTCAAGTCGAAGTTGGATAGATCGTCGTCGTCGCGTTGCAATCGCACTTGGCGAAAATGCAATCGACCCACGAACAGATTGCCCGTGGCCTGCACGAACTCCAGCTGGATTCCGTCCCGAGCAGCGGCGGGAACAACGAGGCGGCGCGCGAGTGGGCCGAGCAGAAACGTCTGCAACAACAGCACAACCAACAGCAGCCCGGTCGCGCTGATGGCCGACGTCAGAAGCAAACGCCGCCGCCACAATTTCCAGTTGATAGCCTGCCAGATCGACGGCGCGGCGGTGTTGGCTGGCGAAGGCGTCTCCACCGCGCCGAGGTGTGCAGACGAGGCATGGCCGTCAAGCGCAGGGGACTTTTCGGAATCGCTCGCGTCGTGGTCGTCGTCTCCGCCACTGACAAGGGCCTCGACCAACTTGCCCATGCCTTCCGCGGCGATGTCGCCAACGGCCGTCGACGAAGCCACCGTGATCGATTCGATAAGCAGGGTGAGCGGAGCAAGCAACGCCATCCCGACGAGGCAAATCGCTGTCGCAACAGCCGCCACCATCGGCGCAGCCAAGGCCAGCATGATGTTGACAAGCAGGATGACCAAGACTTCCATCGCTGGCTCGCCGTGCGTGAGTCGAAGCTGGGAAACGAAGCCGGGAAACGGCGAAGGAGTCAAGCGACGCGTGTCGCCGTTCCCGCTGTCATATTGTACAACCTACCGTTGTCGTTGATCGGGACGGGCGCTTGGCGCCCGGCCGGCCTTCCGCCTCGAGAATCTTCGAGACAGAAACCATTCGTAACACTTGCCCTGTTCTTGACGCCCGGCCGGGTGATCTCAGCCTGTTTTTCAACGGCCTCATCGAGGGCGTGTAAGGAAATGATGCCGCAATTCTTTGACACACACGCGCACCTCGACAGTGAGGAATTCGACGCCGACCGCTTGGCTTTTCTCCAGCGAGCGGCCGAGGCCGGAGTCGCCGATGTCCTCTGCGTAGGCACTACGGCCGAGTCCAGTCGCAAGTGCTTGGCAATTGCCTCCGGCGCCGGCGCGCCGGGCTGTCGAGTGCATGCCGCGGTGGGGATACAGCCCAACTACTGTCACGAGGTCGAGGGCGGCGATTGGGATGCGATCGTCGCCATGGCAACGTCAGGCCAGGCCGTGGCGCTTGGTGAAACTGGACTCGACGGGTACTGGGACTTTTGTCCGCTCGACGTCCAGCGAGACTACTTTGATCGTCACCTGCAGCTGTCTCAACAATTGGAGCTGCCGTTCATCGTCCACCAACGCGACTCGATGACGCCGATTCTGGAGATGCTCCGTGAGGCGCGGAGCCGCGGTCCGCTGCGGGGAGTGATGCATTCATTTACCGGCACCGCGTCCGAGGCCAAAGAGTGTATTGAGCTAGGGCTGCACATCAGCTTTGCCGGGATGGTGACATTCAAAAAGTCCGATTCGCTCCGGGCAGTGGCAGTCGGCGTGCCGGCTGACCGGTTGCTCATCGAAACGGATGCCCCGTACCTCAGTCCCGAGCCACTGCGAGGCAAGCGGCCCAATGAGCCGGCTCGCGTCGTCCACACTGCCGCGTGTTTGGCAGACGCGCGCGGCGAGCCGCTGGAGCGATTTGCCGAGCAGACTCGGGCCAACGCGGCGAGTTTGTTCCTGCGTGAGGCGGCATAGCCTGGCCCTGATGAAAAGCAGCTCACTTGGGCTGTTTTCGAGGCAGATCCTTGTCGCGTCCCATGCCTTGGTGAAGCTGCTTGGCGAGCTCCTCGGCATTCGGATTGCCCTGCGCAATGTTGTTGTCCTCGGCCGCATCGTTGCGGTGGTCGTACAACATCACGGCTTGGCGATTGCCGTTGGCGCCGGAGTACTCGGTATAGCGGTGAGTCTGCGTGCGAATCGTGTCGCCATTTTGAAAACGCCCGATCGCCGCAGTTTTTCCCGGGGCGCTGGCGTCCCTGATCACGGCGACCATGCTGGCGCCTTGGACATGGTCGGGTGTCGGCAGCCCCGCCAACTCACAGAGAGTCGGGTATAGATCGATCGACTCAACAAGTTGCTCTCGACGCTGGCCGCCCTGCACGCCGGGAGCGCGGATGACCAACGGAATCCGCATCGACGTCTCATAACACGAGTGTTTGCACCAGAGCGTGTGCTCGCCGAGATTCCAGCCGTGATCGCCCCAGAGCACGACAATGGTGTTCCGCGCCAGGCCAAGCTGCTCCAACTCAGCGAGCACCTTGCCGATCTGCGCGTCGGTGTAACTGACGCAGGCGTAGTATCCATGGATCAGCTGCCGCGCGGTCTCGTCGGACACGGGGCCCTTGGCGGGGATGCCGGCATACGCGCGAAGCTCGCCCGATGAGTGAATCGACTGAGTCGGAGCGTTTTGCGGGACACGGTAGGTCTCAGGCAGCCGAATGCTGTCGTGATCGTAGAGGTCCCAATACTTTTGGGGCGCCACAAACGGCAAGTGCGGCTTGAGAAACCCGACCGCAAGGAAGAAAGGGCTGTCTTGTTGTCGCAGGCGCCGCAGCTCGCTGATGGCCTGTTCCGCGATCACGCCGTCGGCATACGCATTGTCCGCCACATCGGCCGCCTCCCAGGCCGGGCCACGAGCCCGGTTGCCGTCGCTTTCTTTCTGCCGCTGTTGATGCAGTTTCTGGTTGGCCGGCAATTGATAGGTCGAAACATTGCGTGGACGCCACGCTGGCTTCGACCAGCCCGGGGCGTTGTCGGTTGGATGGTGAAATACTTTGCCCAACGACGACGTGGTGTATCCCTGCTGTTTGAAGTGTGTATTGAGCGTCGTGATCCCCGGCGCGTCTTTTTCGGCCCATGTCAGGTGGTTGATAAATCGTTGGCGAGCCGGACGAATGCTCGTCATCAGGGCGGCGCGAGACGCCCCGCAGGTGGGCACCATGCAATACGCTCGCTCAAACAGCACGCCGGATGCGGCAAGCTGATCAATGTTGGGCGACTTGATCGCGGCTTCGCCGTAGCAGCCCAGTTGGGGACGCAGGTCGTCCACCGCCAGGAACAAGACATTAGGGCGTTCGCCCTGCGCGGCGCTCGTAAGTGCAACGAGCAGTGTCAGCGCGCAGAGCAGGGCGCGGAGCGGGGAAATTTCGGAGCTGGTCGTCATCAGAGATTTCGCGGCATTGGGTCGAGAGCGTGACAGCGCGACAAATTCTCAACACGGCTGCTTCCCGAGCGGCGCATGGAGAGCGCTGGTTTGTGTATCGATTGTAACCCAAGCCGAGACCATGGCGCCGAAATCAAAACGCCCCTGGCGTGGCACGCCAGGGGCGGAAGTCTCGGTGGTTCTCATCCGCCAGCTAGCTGCGACGACGGTCGGCGACGTAGCAGCACATCGACCGGTACGTCATCTGAATCTTCCGCGATCGTGGCGGCGGCGGCCCGTCCAGGTTGGGATAGACGTCGTGAGGAGAAGGCACCGCAGTGTCGATGAACTTGCTCCAAGGCGTCCCCTTGGCGACCGGAGGCAGAATGAATTCCCGAGGATCGCCGGTCGCGTTGATCAACATCAGCACGTCACGGCCCTCCTCTTGCGGGTCCTCCTGGCGAGCTGGAGCGGTCAACAAGCAGATCAACGCTCCATCCTCCCAATCCGGCGCCGTTCCCAGTGCGCTGTACCAACTCACGTCAGGCAAGCGACCACCTTTGGGAATCTTGCCCGTCAGGAAGTCACGGCGGCGGACGGTGGGCTGCTTTTTACGGAAGGAGATGATCGACTGCACGAATCGCACCATCCCCTCGTTTTCTCGCACCAAGTCCCAGTCGATCCAGGAGATGTCATTATCCTGGCAGTAGGCGTTGTTGTTGCCTCGCTGCGTCCGGCGGCCTTCGTCGCCCGCAACCAACATCGGCACGCCCTGGCTGAGCAGCAGGGTGGCCAGCAGATTCTTGATCTGCCGAATCCGCAGCTCGTCGATGTGCTTGCGGTTGGTGGGCCCTTCGATGCCGTAGTTGTCGCTATGGTTGTTGTTGTCTCCGTCGCGGTTGCCCTCGCCATTCGCCTCGTTGTGCTTGTCACGGTAGGTGGTGAGGTCGTTGAGCGTAAAGCCGTCATGCGAAGTGATGAAGTTGATGCTGCAGTACGGCGACCGGCCGGCGTCCTCATAGAGGTCGCTGGAGCCCGAGAAGCGGGTGGCGAAGTGCGGCAACATGCCTTTGTCGCCGCGCCAGAACGAGCGAATGTCGTCCCGGTAGCGCCCGTTCCATTCCGCCCAGCGATTGTCGCCGTAGGAGTCGCCCCAACGCATGTGGCCGAAGGTGCCGACCTGATACGCGCCCGCGGCGTCCCACGCCTCGGCAATGATCTTGGTGTCCGCCAACAGCGGATCCTCGGCGATCATCTCGACCAAGGGCGGGTTGGGCATCAGATTGCCGTTGCGGTCGCGGCTGAGGATCGACGCCAGGTCGAAGCGAAAGCCGTCGATGTGGTAGTTGTGAACCCAGTGCCTGAGGCAATGGAAGATCATCTCCCGCACGATCGGGTGGTTGCCGTTGACGGTGTTGCCACAGCCCGAGTAGTTGGCGTAACGGCTGCCGCCGTTGCCCAACATATAGTAGACGCGGTTCTCCAGGCCCTTGAAGCTAAGCACCGGTCCGAGCTCGTTGCCCTCGCAGGTATGGTTGAAGACCACGTCGAGAATCACCTCGATTCCCGCTTGGTGCAGCGCCTTGACCATCTGCTTGAACTCCTTCACCTGGCCGCCCGGCGCCGAGCTGCTCTGGTAGCCGCGGTGAGGAGAGAAGAACGCGAGCGGATCGTAGCCCCAATAGTTGATCCGTTCGGGCATGTTGCCGTAGACGTCGCGAACCGGGAACTCGTGCACCGGCATCAATTCGACCGCCGTGACACCCAGCGCCTGGAGGTATGGGATCTTTTCGATGACGCCCAAGTAGGTGCCGCGATGCGCAACGTCCGCGCCCTTGCCCATCGTAAAGCCGCGGACATGGAGCTCGTAGATCACCGACTCCGAGAGATCGAGGCGCAGGTGGCGGTCACCTTCCCAATCAAAATAATCGTTGACGACGACGCACTTCGGCGGGCGAATCAGGCCATCCGCCGATGACTGAAACTCGCCGGCCAACGCCTTGGCATAGGGATCGATCAAGCGAGCCTGAGTGTCGAACAGCTGCCCTCGCTCCGGATCGTGAGGGCCTTCCGCTTGAAAGTGGTACAGCTGGCCTTCGCCAACGCCCGGGACAAAGATGCTCCAGACGTCTCCCCAGCGATCGGTCTCGGCGTCGAAGTGGATGGTCCGCTCGGGCTCCAGGTCGTTGACGTTGTTGTACAACAACAATCGCATCGCCGTCGCCGAGCGACTGAAGACGACGAATTGCACACCTCGATCGTGCAGCACCGCTCCGTAAGGGAGCTGGTAGTTCAGCTGAAGTTCGGGGTGTGAGGGTCGCATAAGCATTTGCAGAAACTCCCTACATCGCGGCACGGGTTATTCCGAGTAAGGGAACAGTACACCGCGTATCGCCGCCTCGAGGGATTCCTGCTCCCGGTTTGATGGATTCTTGCCCGCTGTTGCGCCTGTCGCAGCCATTGGCAAAAGGCTGACAAACAGCAAAACCGTGGGGCGTAGGAAACTTGCGCGGATCCTTCCCTGCTGTTACGCTTCGGCAACGTCATGTTGCCGCCTTCAGCGGATCAACGGCGCGGATTGTGTTCATGCCGAGTTGTCGGCAGTCCGCAATCGTTCTAACACCTGTAGCGTTTTTCCCGCTTTACCACAGCGTGACCCGTCTCCCGGCGGGCCGCAACTGCCAAAATCCCAAGGGACGATTCCCCGCCACTACGATCGCGTAACGGTGACGCCGCCGCGCGCCTCGCCGCTATCACGACGCCCAGTGCTCGCGTAAAATCAATCCGCCGACCCACCGTTACGACGCCATCAACAATATTCCGGATTATGCCGAAGGCGACCTACAAGGAAGCAGGAGTCGATCTCGAAACGTATCGAGAGAGTATGCGGCGCATCCCGCAACTGGCGCAGCGCACCTTCTGTCCTCGTGTTCGTGACCTGCCGGGTGGATTCGCCGGACTGTTTCGGTTGGACTTCGACAGCCAGCTGTTTGCTCGAAACTACGAGTCCCCCGTGCTGGTCAGTTGCACGGACGGCGTCGGCACCAAACTCAAAGTCGCCCAATTGGTCGGCCGGCACGACACGGTCGGCATCGACTTGGTGGCGATGTGCGTGAATGATGCGATCTGCTGTGGCGCCGAGCCGCTGTTTTTCCTCGACTACCTCGCGATGTCGCACGATGAGCCCGACCTCGTCGAGCAATTGATCGAAGGCGTCAGCCAAGGGTGCCTGCAATCCGACTGCGCGTTGGTGGGCGGCGAGACGGCGATCATGCCAGACCTGTATCGGCCAGGCGACTACGACATGGCGGGCTTCTGCGTCGGGGTCGCCGAGCAGCGGTCGATCATCGACGGTTCCGCCATTGCCCCCGGCGACGTCGTGCTTGGCCTCGCTTCGTCCGGGCTCCACTCCAACGGCTTCAGCCTCGTCCGGCGAATTGTGTTCGATCTCGCCGGGATGGGGATTGCCGACCACGTCGACGAACTCGGCGACACCGTCGGCAATCTGCTGCTCGAGCCCACGTTCATCTACGTGCGCCCGGTCCGCCGTGTGTTGGGCCATTACAAAGTCAAGAACGTCGTCCACGGCATTGCCCACATCACCGGCGGCGGGCTGGCCGAGAATATCGAACGCGTGCTGCCAAAGCAGACGCAGATCCGCATCGAAAACAACAGCTGGGAGACGCCACCGATCTTTCCTTGGCTGCAGCGGCTCGGCAGTGTCGACGACGAAGAGATGCGCCGCGTCTTCAATATGGGCATCGGCATGGCGCTGATCGTCAGCCCCTACTTTGCCGATAGCGTCGCTCGGATGCTCACCGAGCAAGGTGTCCGCTGCTGGCGGATCGGCCAAGTTGAGCCCGGCGACGGCAAGGTCATCTGGCCTTCCTAGGACGAGCGAGGTGACCGACGCCCACCAGGCCTCACAAGGGTCGCCTGAGATGGAGGCCCGATCATTGATTTTAACGCGTGTCTATTCTTTCGACTTCATCGCTTCGAGCACGGCCTGCAGTCGCTGCCGCGTCCCCGGCTCGCTGGATGCTCCGAGCGGCGATTGCTCGAGCGGGTCGGCGGCAACATCGAACAGCCGGCCGTCGTCATACAACTTGTGGCGCCGATCGCGAGCAAACCGCTGCAACCGAAAGCGATCCTTGTCCCAACCGGGACGCGGGTCAAAGTGGCAGAAAACCCACGGACGTGGCTCATAAGGTTTGCCTAGCAGGGCGGCCAGGAAGCTGCGGCCGTCCAGCTTGGCGTCCACCGAAACCGGCCGCTGCGCCGCGTCGCATACAGTGGGCAGGAAGTCGGTCGAATCGACTAACTCCGAGCAGACCAAGCCAGCATCAATCCGCCCAGTCCAACGGGCGATCAGCGGCACATGGGTGCCCGCGTCGGTGGTCAGCCCCTTGCCGCCCTGGACAGGGCCCGATTGGGTCTGCGTCGTCACCTTAAGGTGCGTGCCGTTATCGCTAAAAAACAAGATCAGCGTCTCGCGTTGCAACTTCAGGGCATCGATGTGGTCGACGATTCTGCCGACGCACTCGTCCATGGACTCAACCATGTCTTGGAAGTATCCGTAGTCTTCGGCGTGCCGAAGCTTCGGGTCTTGCCAGTTCCGACTGCGAGGCGTGGGCACGAACGGCCAATGCGGCAGCGCCATCGGGTAATACACGAAGAACGGCTGTGAGCCGTCTTTGTGCCGCGTGACGTAGTCCTTGATGAAGTCGACCCAAACATCGGGGCCGAACTTGCCCTTGAGGTCTTCGCGAAATCTACCGTTCTCGTAGATCACCGGGTCAGCGTACCGCGAACCCTTGACCTCCGTATGGCCGGTGTGCCAGAGCGAGTACTCGTCAAAACCTGCTCGCTCGACCCGCATGCCTCGGCCCCGCCGCTCCGCCGCGCCCGGATAGTCGGGCGGATCGTAGCTCTGCAGTTGCCACTTGCCGGCGATGCAAGTGTGGTAGCCCGCCTCCTGCATCCAATGCCCGATGGTCTTGGCTCGCGGATCCAACAGGCCAAATGCAATCCAGTTGCGATGGTTGTAGAGCCCCGTCATCAACTGCAGTCGCGTATTGGTACAGAGCGGCTGCGCATAAGCGTGTTCGAAACGCATCCCCTCGCGCGCGAGTTTGTCCAAGGCGGGAGTGCGGTAGCTTTGCCCGCCGTAGCATCCCAGCCCTTCGACGCCCAAATCGTCCGCCATGATCAGAACGATGTTGGGACGCGAGTGTTCCGGTGACGCTCCCCGAGTTTCGGCCACAGCCAACGAACCGAATCCCGCCGCCAACAAGCACCAACGCATAGCCGTCATCCAGTAGCCTCTCGATGTAGAATCACCCCAAGCGCACTTCCATGACCGACGCGCGTGTCGTTGATCCTTCCCGCAGCGTCGCGCGTTTCGCGGCTCCCGCCTGATCGAGCCACTGGTCCATGACCAAATCCGGACCAAAGAGCCGGACCAAAGAGCCGGAATTCGGTTGATTCTAACTCGCCCGGAATGCGCATGCGAAGCGTTACGGCATGGAATCCACGGGGAGCGAGGCTCAGCCCAGGAACCGATCCTCCCAGCCGCTGCGGTACCAAGGAATGGACGCCTGCGCGTCGACTCGCAACTTGAGGATCAGCTGAGCGGCATGGTGTTGCACGTGGCGAATGTTGTAGACGTGCAACTCGGCGCGCGTGAACGCCTTGCGAGGAAACTTGGCGGGCGCGGCGAGCGACTCGTCCGTTTCCGCATCGAGCGACCTTGCCACCTTCTCCGTCACAAATCGCAGATACATCGCAAGTTGCTCGCGAGTGTAGACCGAAGTAGGCTCGACGTCACGCAACTGTTCGTAGTCGCCGAACAGACTCGGGTGCTCGTGGTGGAACGCCTGCGAGGGGAAGCTATCCGCCTCCGGCTCCAAGTAGTAGTCGGCAAAAAAGAGCGTGTGGAACGCGGACTGAGAGAACGGATACTTGGCCACGGGAGCATCCCAGCTCGCATCCGGGCAGGCCTTGAGGCAATGAGCCAAGGTTGCCAGGGCGGCCTCGTATTGGTGCTGGAGCAATTCCCGGATTAGCTCGAGTTTCATGTCGTCAGCCGCGGGTTTAAGTAGGTCGGTGTAGCAATCGAGTGGTCAGGCAACCGCGATAATCGCGGTCGGCTTGGTTATACCGCAGACACGTCCCATGGCGGAGAGTGACCTGTCGCCACGAGTCCGAACGGGCGCTGGCCACAAGTTGGGGGAACGTCTCCGCGATACGGTGCCGCAAGAGTAGAATGTTGCGGGGGACGATTCATTTGGGAGGCGGCGTCGCATGCGCACGTGGTTTTGCTGTGGATGGTTGGCTCTGGTGACGATTGCTGGCTGCGGTCAGCAGCCCGACAAACCAGTCGGGCCTCCATCGCAGGCGACCCTTGTGAGGCCCGGTGGACCGGTCGGGCCTCCATCGCAGGCGCCCCTTGTGAGGCCCGGTGGACCGGTCGCGGTTGCCCCTGCTCCCAGTGGCTTGCCGCAAGCGGCGGCCACCCCTGCGACGAATGCGCCCGTCGCGGCAACACCCGCGGCCCCCCTCGGCGCGACGAACGCGCCCGGCGCGGCATCCCCCGAGTTGCTCGCCGACCTGCGATTCATACCGGCCGACGCCTTGGCCGTGGTTGTTGCACATCCCCATCGAGCGGCTGCCAGTCAGCCGGGACGCGCGTTGGCGACTCACCCGGCGTTCGCGAAAGGGTTCGCCGGCTTCCCACCATGGGAGGACATTGAACGGATCGTTTACTCCGTGTCACTACCGACCCCGCTGCCGACCGCGCTGCCAACCCACGGCGCCGTCCGCGATTGCACGGCCGTGCGGTTGACGAAACCGCTCAACCGGCAAGCCGTGTTGACCGACACATTCGCCGACGAAAAGTACGAAGCCACGACACACGCCGGCGTCGAGTATTTTCGGCTGGCCAGCTTTGTATCGGCGCCACTTGCTGCTCCGCCTACCGCCCCGCCTGCGGCGAACCCCGTTCGTCCCAACGAGCAGGGGCAACTGCTGGCAAGCTATCCCGACGATCATCGCCCCGGTTCCAATGGCCATCCGGATGGCAGTGATAGCGGAAATTGGTTTTACCTGCGGTCCAACATGCGGATGCCGTCTCTGCCCGAGGCGGAAACGTCGCAGCTCCACTGGGTCGCCAACCGCAAGCGATACGAATCACCGCGCGGTGAGAAGGGCAACACCTATCCGTCGATTGACCGCTTCCTCGACCCTGGCCCGTTCTCGCCTCGCTACGTCGCGCTGCGCTGGCAGAGTCGCATATCAGGAACCGTTCGGATCACGGGGCGCACTCACAAGTTCAGCAATGCGAAAGACAGCGACGGAACAGAACTCCGGATCCTTGTTGACAACCAAGAGCGATTTGCCACGAAGTTGAAGCCTCGAGACACGACTGGAGTCTCGTTCGACATCCACGCCGACATCAAGCCGGAGTCTCGCGTCGAGTTTGTGGTTGATCCCCTGGGCCATGCCAAAAGCGACACGACGGCGTTGCAGGTCACGCTGGAGCTCGTCAACGGCGCGCAGCCTCCAGCCGTGGCGCACAACCCGCAGTCCGAGCCTGCTCCAGCGCAAGAGTCCGCGGGCGATGCCGAAGTCGCCGTGTACTTTGCCGACGATCGCACATTTGTCGTCGCTCCCGAGGCCGCCCTGCGTCAGTTGCTCGACGGCCCCGCCAACTCGCCGTTAGCAAAGCATCTTCAACCGTCCGACTTCGCTCATGACTTGGTGGTGTCATCCACGTGGCAGGGACGCGAACAGGCTGCGCAATCGGTTTTGGCCAAGTCGCTGCGTGGGAGACTTTCTCGGTTGGCCGAGTTGCCGCTGCTTGCCGACAGAGCGATGCTTGCCGTGAATGCGGAGGGCGAAAAACTGCTGCAAGTCACCCTGCACTCGCGAGACGCGGCAGCCGTGACTCAGCTTCAGGCGTGGGTCAACCATGTTGGCGAGGTCGCTGGAGCACTCGTAGAGGCACTCCCCGACTCGCCGCTAGCGTCGGCCGCTCGACAACTCTCCGCCGACTTCACGTCAGCTGTTCGACAGGACGGCGACACCATCATGATTGCATTGCGACGCCCAACCGATTGGGACGCCGCGCTTGCCTCGCTGGTCACACCGGGCAATGGAAACGCGCAACCGCGGCGCGATCCATTGGCCGCGAATGAGCCTTCCGGAGACCTGCCGCTCGACCCCGGGCCGAGCGATGCAGAGTTTCCCGCATTGCCTGACATGCAGCCGAAGTCCGGCGCCGCCGCCGAGATTCGCGGCGAACGAGTCCCGCCCCACGCCACTCGCGAGCCGTATCCCGCCCGGGCTGAGTTTGTCGATTGGACGCTGCCCGAGCACGGTTGCCGCGTCTACATGCCCGGCGATGTTTTCCGCGAATCGATGTCCATCGATATGGGGTCCGGCCAACTCCGAATCGCCACCTATAAAGCCAAGTTCCAGGGCGCCACGTACGTGTTCAAGGTGATTGACCATCCCTCTGCGATGGTCGCGGGACGGACGGCAGAGGCGATCCTCGACGAGTACCGCGGTGACGTCGTCGATGAGCCTCACGGAAGGCTGGTCGACAGCAAGATGATGCAGGCCTGCGGAATGCCCGCCAACGATTTCCAGCATCAGCATCCCGCCAACGGCTCGTCGGGCAACGCATACAACCGCGCCATGGTGAAGGGGCCGCGGTTATTTCACCTAGCGATTCTTGGCGCCGATGTGCCCTCCGCCTTCCGGCATATCTTCTTCCAGTCCGTCGAGCTTCTGGAGGGGACCGAAATCCCGCCTGCCAATCATGCGAGTGGCGACTCGCCGCAGGGCGAAGCGGCGCCCGCCGCCGCGCAAGGTGGTGATTCCTTCGAACCACTGCCGCTTCCTGCGACCGATCGGCTGACGCTGAGTGAAGATGCGCGACAGCTGTTCGCGTCCCATCCCGAATTGAATCAGATCTCGGTCATCGACGTCGAGAAACGCGAGCTCATCAAGACGATCTCGACGCCAGCGCCGTCCGCGCTGCTCAGTCGCGGCGATCGTTTGATTGTTGCCAATCGCGGCATGGGCACCGTAAGTGTCTATTCTCGAGCGAACGACTGGCAACTGGAGAGCTCGGCGCCGGTCGGTGATCCGAACCCCGAATATCTGTCGGCGCCCGCCGGCAAGTACTATCGAGACGTGGTCGCCATCCGCTCCAAAGGCAATGGTCGCGACCAATGTCCGGTGACGATTGTCCACCTGAAACGCAAGACAGGCTTTCCCTTCAGCAATGGCCGGACGATGGGCTGCGCCGTCGACTACACCGGACAGGTGATGATCCAGCAGTCGCTATCCGGGTCGCCCAATCGCTACGTCGAGGGCGTGTATAGCTTTGCCTCACTTGCCAGTGGCCGGCCTTCGAGAAAGCTAGGCGAGCACATCGACAGTTTCCCGCTACTCTATCAAGTCGGCGCCACGCCCTACTGGTTCGGCGCCCGCCAGTTGTTCGTGGACATGCCGCTCAAGACGCTGCGTGAAGCGCCCACACTGATCGTTCCCGACTATGTGGTCGACACTTGCTACCTGTTCTCACCGAACACCGTCACGTGTGTCGCGTTGAACTCGACGCTCGACTTGACAGGCACGCGAGAGCTGGCCTTGCCGTCGCGGCTCCGCGACTCGACGGAAATCGGGCCACTGCATGTGGCGGCAACGATCGGCGATCTCCTGCATCTGTTTATACTTGGGGATGATGGCGTTGTTTACACGTCGCGAATGGCGGCGTTTGAGATCCCACCCGCGCAGGCCCGCACGGACCGCGCCGCGACAGTGGCCAAGGCACGAGCAGAGCGGGCGGCTCCCGCCGGCACACCGAAAGCTCCAGTGACGCGCACATGGCAGGACGCCAGCGGCATGTTTCGGATTGAGGCAACGCTCGTCGCGGTCGAAGGCAACATGGTCAAGCTGAAAAGGACGGACGGCATGGAGATTCAGGTGCCGCTGGAAAAACTCAGCGACACCGATCGTGCGTTCGTTCGCGGCACCAATTGAGGATGCTTGAGCCGCTTGTGCCCACGGCCAGCGGCTACGGCCGAAACATGAGCATCAGATTGGGGAGGTCGATCCGGAGCTTCGCCACCGCTTCGGAGTTCTGCCAGGAAGGGTCCAGCACCAGTTCCGTCAGCGCCGGCAAACGGGTCAGCGGCGTCAAATCTCCAGGCGGCTTGCCGCTGATCTCGAGATACTGCAACGAAGGCAGCTGGGCCAACGAAGCCAGGTCCTGTTCGGCGCCTCCTGCGAGCACGACCGCGAATAGCTGCCGATGGTTCTTCAAAGGCGATAGGTCGCTCACCCGCGCGTCGGCCAATGACAACGTCTTCAGCGACGTCAGCTTGGACAACGGCGCCAGGTCCGTGACAGCTGTATTGTCCACGGCGAGGTGCTGGAGTTGAGCGAGCCCTGCGAGCGGGCTCAAGTCGCGAACTGCGGTGCCGCTGACTTTCACCGCCTCGAGCTTGGCCAATTGCGACAGTGGCGACAGGTCGCGGACTTTCGTCCGATCGAGCTCCAGCCATACGAGGGAGCTGACCCCGGCGAGAGGCGCCAGATCCAGGACCTGAGTGTCCGCTGATTTGAGATGGGTCAGGCGGGCAAGTTCCGCAAGCGGCGACAGGTCGCTGACTGAGGTGTCGTTGATTTCAAGCCAACGCAGCTGAGCGAGTCCACCGAGCGGGCTGAGATCCGCAATACGTGTATCGTTCAGCATCAACGTGTCGAGCTTCGTGAGCCTCGACAGCGCGGACAAATCTCGGACGCCCGTTCCACTCAGCTTCAGGACACCGAGTTGCGTGAGGCTCGCCAGAGGCGTGAGATCCGAGACAGCGTGCCCCTCGAGCCTCAGTTGCCGCAATCCCGTCAAGCGACCGATGCGGCTCAGAGCCGGGGAGGAGTCGCCGTCAATTCGCAAGTGCAGCTCGACAGGGCAATCAAATTCGAGCCCCAATCGTCCTAGCCAATTGCGCTGGCTTTTCGGATCGGCAGGGTAGGTCAGACTTCCGCCGTGACTTTGAATCCACGCGACCGCCTCGTGTTGCCGCCGGACGGAGTCCACCAGCCATCCCAGCCAAATGCAGACGCCGGTGATCAAAACGAGCAGTGTGCGCATGCCGATACGCAACAGCGGTCGCCTCGGAGTGCGTTCGGTTTTGCAACTTGCGCCAGCAGACATTAGCGCATGCCCTTCCTGCTCGAGCTCAGCTCTCGACGAATTGATACTCCTTGGCGGATCCGTCGGGTTGGATGAAATACAATCCGGCCTTTCGCGGCACGCCGCGGAGCCATGTGAACAGCTCTTGAAAATCCTGTTCCGTCATGGTCGACATCAGGCGCGCGTGGACCTTAGGGTCGTCGGTGACGCACTCGATGGGCACCGGGTCAACGTCTTCCCAGTGCTGCACCGACGAGCTGCTGCGGGCGTAGAGCGCAACGCCGATGAGCCGCGTTCCGACCTTGGGCGTTTGTCCACCCAGTTCGTCGAACCGTTTCTTGATGACGCGGACGGCCGGGAACGAGCCTACTCCGGTGGTCATATCCGTGGAGAAGGCAATCAGCATGGGCTCAAGCGAGATGACCACGCCGGGCAGCGCATTGCCGTATTGAAAGTGCACGACGACTCGATGCCAATAATGCCAATTCATCGCTGCCATCAGCGCGGCAACAATCCAGAGGCTCCAGTGCCAAGCGAACGCGAAGATGACGGAGAGCACTAAGGCGACAATCCAGACAATGGGCCACGTCGGGTAGAACGTGAACCAACGATACAGATCCGGCTTGATCTTTCCGGGATTGCTGGCCGTCGCATACTCACCGATGGAGAAGCTCGACTCGCGGAGCGGCGGAGTGCTGTTCACCGCGTCATGAAATGCATCGGCAAAAGGATCCGTAAATGGATCGGCTGTTTGGGAAGCTGGCCGAATGGGAGCGGGCTGTCCCGCCGCCGGTATCTGAATGGCCGACTGGCAGTTCGGACAGGGCAACTGCTGCCCCGCGAAATGCGGCGGACATCCAAATCGCCCGCCACATGCAGCGCATGTCACTTCAATCTGGTTCATGGTGACTCAAGACCGCCAGTTTACGATCAACAGGTCAGAATGCCCGACTGTCACATTACACTTGGGACGCCCAAGCCGACGATGGGCTTAGCGAGATTCACTCAACGGTTTGTCCATCATCATCAATCTCGGATTATAAGCAACTCAAGGTCGTCGATCGGCATCGAGTCAGGCAGAACAAACACCTTGCGAGGGCAGTAGTATCAGTGTTCAATCCGCGTTTCATCTGTGGCCAATTGTCGTGCGGAGAGGACCAGTGGGGCAACGGCATGAAACCGATGCTCGTCCCAGCTCGGCGGCCATATTTCGCCTGCCGACGTCTTGCGAAATAGGCGAATCTGGACGGACAACTCCAGTTCGTTCAAAATTGAGGCTCAGTTCTCAGAGTCACTCAAGGCAGGCAGCGCCACGACCGATCCGATTCAGTGAGCAATCTGCCTAGACGGGACGTCTGCGCCGAGCACGCCCAGGGTTGCGAGAACGCTCACGGGTGCTCACTTTGGCCAATGTCGCGTCGCGCAGGTTTACTCGATGACATCGACAAACATGCCCCTTTGGTTTCTCCCAATCTGGCTCGCCATGTTGGGCGGCGGATTCTCGATTCTTCGATTGAGCAATGGAGATTCCGAGTTCGGGTTCGCGACGGGACTGATTGGGGCTGGCGTCGTCGGCGCCGTTCTCGGGTACGGCCTGACCTCGTTTTTGCCCTCGAAACACTTGGCGACCGTTGCAATGTCGCTGCTCGCACTGGTTGGAACAGGAGTGCTCATTGCGCCGCCATGGACTGCCGGGATGAGCCTGGCCATCAACGTGTTTGTCGGCTTGGGCTGCTCGGTGCTGGGTTATGCCATCGCAAAGAAGTGGTAGCTCGACGGCCACGAAAGCCAATCATCTTCAACTGGCTGCCAGCCCGATGGCGGCCAACGCCATCAGGCCAGCGTCCCACCGCCACCAAGCGACCGCGCCCTTTCGAGTCAGCATCAGACGGAGGATGACCTGTGCGGCGAGGAAGCCCACCACCCAAACTCCGAGCGGGTGATAGGTCCTCGACGCTTCCCAATCCCCGTCTAAAATCGTGACACAACTTCGCGTTAAGCCGCAAGTTGAACACGGCAAGCCGCGCAGCCGATACGGGCAAGTGTGCGGAAGGACGCCAAGAGCGGGCATTTCCAGACATTCGTCCGGGCGAACCGACGCGGCCGTGAGCGCGAGCAAGCCGGCAGCAAAGAACGCCGCCAGCGCAGCATTGGTGACGCGGTAATACGTGTCTTCCATCAGCGGCCTGTTACTCTTCGGCCTTCTTTTTCATCTCGTCCAGGTTCTCTTGCATCTTCTTCTCGAGGTCCTTGACGCCTTCCTCAACGCTGTTTTGCAGTTGGTTGCCAACATCGTGTGCGCGCTTCCATTCAAAGGCGCCCTTGCCAACCGCAAGCACACTAATCACCAAAGCGGCGATCGCAAGCCCCGTATGCGAAGTTCCGTTCTTCATGCCGACACCAACTGCGACGCCGCTCAACAACACTGCCAAGATGCCAGGATAAATGGCAAATGCGCCAGCACAGGGAATGAGCGAAATCAGCGCTGCCAGAATGCCCACTACAAGGCCGCTGATGCCAAGGCCTAGCACGAGTCCGTTTTGCGGGTGGGAGGATTGTTGTTCGACTTTGGACATAAGTGAATCCTGGCGTGAGTTGTCTGTAGAGGTTTGGGGAGTGGCCCGGGTCCCTATTAAGCAGGTGCCCGCACCGCCCCATTTAGGGAGCTGACGCAAGTTAACAGCCCTGAAGCGCCAGTCAAGTGCCGCCCACAAAACTTTGCCCTGCCCCGATTCCTGCCCCAATTTAAGCAGGTCTCCGCCCATTCCCACGCCGATCCTCTAGGCGAAGAGGTCTCGGATGCTGGCGAGATCCGTCAGGTCCATCGGTCGACCGCGGCGACGTCATCGCGACGCTGACTCTGCCCAGCGGGGGGCAGGTGCGGTGCGTGGCAGGTGGAAAGCGCAGCGGTGACGGCGTTTCGTCAAAAGAAGCATTGCGAGCTATGTTTTGGCGTGCCGATCATCCGCCACCCACCGCCAAGCACTGGATTGAATCCATGTCGCTCCGCCTATTCGCCGTTGTACTCATTGCGATCGTCACCATCGAATCACATTCGGCGGGTCAGGAGTTTGTTTGGTGGGAGCCGGTTGAAAATGCGCGATTTACGTCCACGACCTCGATGCAGGGCGTTGCGTTGACGATCGAGGCTTCCAACTTCTACCGGTTCCAGGCACATGAGGAGAAAGGCTCCACCTACATCTTGGCGCCGCTCCAATGGAAGGCCACGCATGCTGGCGATCTGCAGTTCGAGGTGCTGACGCAAAAAGTCGCGCATGATCCCGGCTATCGCTTCAGCTACCTGCACAAGTATCACTTCGAGCATCTCGAATCGTGCCAGGTGGACCTCGCCAAGCTGCCCGACTCGCCGGTTTGGAAGACCGGCCTTGAGATCGTGATTACGGATTTGACGCGCAGCGGCGGGCCCATTTCGTATGTCGTGCAACACTACGCCCACCACTCGAACGACGATTTGCGCATCAATCCTTACATGGACTTGAAGTTCACTCATCGCTCGTTCTGGGAACGCACCGGACTGGAGGCATCGATCGATGGCAGCGGGGCCATCGTCGTCGAACCGGTTGAGCCGACGGGAGAGTCCAACTACCGCCAATTCCCGATGCTGGAGATCGGTTGCGGGAGGCCACTGGCGCCTCGTGACTTTCTCATGGGCCAGACGCCGAGCTGGCACGGCAACTATGACCCGCATCGCCGCTACTTGCCACGCCTGGACTGGAAACGGATCGACGCGACAGGCCGGTTCTCGATCCCCGTGACCCAGCGTGAGTCCAGGAGCTCGACCGGGGGACTGGGTTCGGTGAGCTTCGACACCAGTTGGAAGCTGGAGATCGGCGATCCATCGCCACGGCCAACGCTAGAGCCGGTTGACGCGGACGAACGCAAGTGGCTGCCCAAGCCGGGTGACAAGCGGAAGTACCGCCTGACGCTGGACGACCCCGGGCGGTATGAGGCGATTCGGTTTCGCCTGGAGGATGTGTCGGAGCACCCCGGAATCGCCTGCAATGCCGGCAACCATGCCCGCTACAAGGGAATGTGTCTGGATTGCAAATGCGGCGACAAGCAGGTTGAGATCGCCGTACGCACGCAATTCGACGGCCGCAAGTTTCCCCGCTTCTATCGCAAGTACGGAGATTGCCCACTGGACGCGGCCCCCGATCTGTTCTTCGACACGTTCTTCCACGACGAGTATGAAGCGGGAGGCAAGAGGTTTTCCGAAGACCTGCATACGGAGAAGTGCACGCAGCTGACGCTCGAACACCCCAGACAAAAAGTCTACGAAGTCGCGGTCGACGTGATGGACTACGCTGCCAGCGGCATGTTGTTCGCCGACGTGAAGGTGGGCGGCGAGTGGCGGCCGGCGCTGTCGCAAGGCGACACGGCGCGCGGCGACGGGCTGCAGATCCCCTTGGACGCCGACAAGAACGAGTTGCCCGATGCGTGGCAAGACGAGTACAACTCGGCAACCGACGCGACCGCTGACATCGATCGGACACCGGCCGGCGATCACCCCGGAGACGGGCTGACTAACTTCGAAGAGTTTCGCGGCGTTTTCGCTCGCGGACAGCATCAACGGCTGCATCCCGACGAGAAGGATGCGTTTGCGCACGCGTATCAACAGACGGACTACGACGCCCACCTGGGTTATGTCGCCAAGTGCTATGCCGCTCAAAAACTGCACTTGCACCCGCTGGATGCTGGAGAGTTCGAAGGCGAAGTGGTCAACTACAACACGAGCGACGAGCTCCGCCGGGCGCGGCAGTACATTACGATCATCGAGGATGCGACCACGATGACGGGGCGTGGATTCCCCATGTTGCATCTGGAGGAAGGCATCGACGCGTCCTGGGCGGGCAAGGCGCCATTAGGGCCGCCTCGGCGTTACGAGAACACCTTGGTGCTGAAGTTCGGCGGCTCGAAGATGTTGCGCACCGTGTACGAACTGAGGGGCGAGCCGCTCGTGGAGGCCAATGCGTGGGCGGTGCTCGGACACGAGCTCGGGCATCAGTTGGGAATCCGCCACCACGGGGAGCTGGATCGCGAATTCACGGTGGAACAGTTGAAAGCCGAGGGAGTGAATTTGTCGGAGCCGCCGGAGCGTTCCGTGGCAGTGGCGTTTCAGGGCGGCCAGCACAGCGGTGACCCGAAGTGCTTCATGTGCTATCGATCCGCGATCATTCGCCAGGATGCCAAAGGCAATTTCCAGCTCTGGAATCGGCCGACGGGCAATCGCGCCTACTTTTGCACCGACAGCCGCGCGCAAGACTACAACAAACAGCACGGCGTGGGCGACGCCACGCTGGGCCGCTGCCTGCAACAGATCAAGCTCGCCACGCCGAACGACGAGGCCCCTGAAATGAATCGACGTGAGATCGCGGGCAAGTAGCAGAGTCCTATACGTCCAACGACGTTTCACTCCGGCTCAATACTCGATGATCGATTGAAGTAGCCGACAAGCAAGCAGCGATTCGAGCTGGGCCAACTCGGACTCGCCCAGTAGATCGCGGTGGTTGTCGATGGTAATGGAGAAGCGAGTTTGATCCGTGTAATAGGGGTTGGCCAGCGTCTCCTCCGAGTGTTCGTTGAAGTCGATGTCGCCGACGGAAGGAAAGCTCTCCGTATTCTCACCGCCGCGACATCGGCCACTGCGGTACGGATACGCATCCGCCAAGACCTCGCAAGCTTGCCGCTGTGATTCCACAGTGGGAAGAAACGACTTATCCAGCGGACGGATCATTAGAAAGTGGCGTGTCATTGGCCGTGTGCCCGACGGGATGAGGATGATCATGCCCTGCAGTTTCGCCATCGCAGCGGCATGCCTTCCGGGATTCGGAGTGGCGGGGCGATGCCAGCCGACGGTAAACATAGTAGCAGGCTGGCCGACGATGGAGCGAATTGCTCCGAGCAAATGCATGCCTGTCGCGATCGCAGCCGATACGTCGTGCCGCCCCGAAACTCACGAGATGCCCGTGCGACAGTGGACTTGCTCAAGACACTTGCCCAATTGATTCATCGATCGCCTCGGCCAGGCTTGATCGGCATCGACGGCCCTGGTGGAGCGGGGAAGTCCACGCTAGCTCGCGAGTTGGCGGAGCTGACGGCCGGCGTGATCCTCCCTGGCGATGACTTCTACGCTGTCATGGACGACGCTGTCCGAGCTCGACTGGATGCGCGGGAGGGATATGAGCACTTCTTTGACTGGAAGCGGCTGGCCGAAGTCGCGCATGCGCTGATCTCGACGGGCGAGGCGACGTACCACGGCTATGACTGGACCACGGGGAGGCTTGCCTTGCAGCCGACTCACATCACGCTCAAAGGTCCCGTGATTGTCGAGGGTGTCTATGTGTGCCGGCCCGAGTTGCGGGCTCTGTACGCGAGCTCGATCTTGGTGACGGCAAGCCGTTCGGTCTGTGTCGACCGAGTGCGGGCGCGAAATGAGAATTCGGAGGACGCGATCGCGCTCTGGCTACGCTCGGAGGACTGGTACTTCGAGCACGTGGTGACGCCTCGTGACTTTGACTTCGTCGTTGAGACGGACACGTAGTGCAGGCTGCCGGCCTGCAACCTGCGGCGAAAACCACAGGCTGGCAGCCTGTGCCACGACAACCCTCACAGGCTGGCAGTCTGTGCGGATTCGTAGCCACTCACAATCCTGAAATCTTTCGACGTCGCTGAAAGATTTCGGCCGCTGGCGAGATTCTCCTGACAGTCCGGCAACGTCGCTTCGGCAATTGGCCCCATGAATGGGCCCATGGGGGAGGTGTTCCGATTGTCGTTCGCCGTTTTTCACGTCGCAGAGGCCGGTCCACCGGGCCTCACAAGGGTCGCCTGCGATGGAGGCCCGACCGGTGAGCGGCCTCGGTACACAAGGAGAATCGATATGTACTCGACTTCCGGCTTGATTCGCACCGGTCTGCTCGCTTGTCTTCCGCTTGGACTGTTCGCGGCCTCGGCGTCCGATGTCTTTGGGCAGCAACTCAATCGCGAGGCGGAGATCACGGTGGCTCCGTTCGTCGGTCCGGACAGCAGAGACTTGACCTCGGAGCCGCGCCGCCAGAAGGGCGCGGGAGCGGAGCTGCCCGTGCTGTTGATTGAGGGAGTGCTCACAATCATGGGCAGCGACACCGGAGAACGCGTCCATATCTATGCGGCGAGCGACGCCACGACGAAGAGTTGGTTGACCGTTTCGATGTCATTCGAAAAGCAGGACGGCAGCTACTCGTACTTCTATTCGATCAGCTACCCGCTTGATGAAGTGACGCACGTCTTTGCGATGCTGGGCGGCGGGAACGACACGCTGGTGAACGTCTCGCCCATTGACTCCACGATCTACGGCGGCGCAGGCAATGACGTGCTGGTCGGCGGCTGGTCGGACGATGCGATCTATGGCGAGAGCGGCGGCGACGCGATCTTCGGCGGCCCGGGCGCCGACTACATCGAGGGAGGCGCCCAGTCGGACGTGATCTGCGGCGGCTGGCCCTTCTCCGACGCGAGCGGAGTCAGTTTGTTCGACCCCGACACCTTGGCGTTTCTCCCCGCCAATCTGGACACCGAGTGGGTCTCCAAGGGATACCACGCCGACCACGCCACCGACACTCTCCGTGGCGGACCCGAGAACCCCGCCTTAGACGCCGACTGGTTCTTGCTGGAGGTATCGCCCGACGCACAAGGCAACGCGCTGGAAATGGACGTCGTCGTCGACTTTGCCAACAACTTTGACTGGGCGACCTTCAACGACCACTACTGGAAAGAGTGAACGAAGCCACGACGAGTCGCTCGCCATGTTGCTTTGCATTGTGCCCCAAGACTCGCCACGGAGAAACGCGGATGGAACACGGATACGTCGACACAATGCAATGTTCTCGTGCCGCTGGAGCCTCACCTGGCCAGCCGACACCGAGTGAACGAATCGGATAACCGTTTGCGCCCCGAAATGCTCTGATCGAGGTGTATTGCGATGCCGCTGAAGAATACCCTTTCCGTCAGTCGGCACAGCATGATGTTTCACGATTAAGGCCGTTCCGATGACTAGGTGGGCGGAGACAGCGCAACAACGAACCGAACCTGTGCGACTCGGGCGGGCTACTTTTTCCGTACAGGCTTGCGCGCCGCCTTGGGCGACGCGGAGCCCTGTTCCGCGGCTGGCGCGGAAGCGACGAGCGCGGCGGGCGCGAGCAAGCGGAAACTCTCGGCGATCCAGCGCTCCAGCAGCCCGGCGGGAGCAGCTTTCGAATGAGGCAGCGTGATCAGTGTCCAGCCGTGCGAGCCCACGCTGTAGTTGTCGGGATGCTGTTGCGCGAGCGACTCGGCCTCGGGCAGCGAGTCGGCGAGTTTCAGCCGCACCGTGTACACGTCGGGTTTGCCGCCCAAGAATAGAAACGACTTGCCGCGCGCCTTGAAGGCACGGTTGACGCACGAGGAACCCTCATCCACCTCGGGATACCGCAGCGCAATCTTGCGGATCGCCAACATCGGCTTGCTTTCGATGATCTCGTCTCGGGCCATGGCTGCTACCTGCTACCTCGGGCGTTTACTTTTCGGCGAGCGGGATTACGCCGTCCCAGCGCTCGGGGGCCGAGCGATTGTGCTGGGCGATGAAGACCGTCAAAAAATCCTTGACGCGATCCATCGCGGGAACCTGATGCAGCAGTTCGAACGCCTGCTGCCATTGGCGATCGTGCAGCGCGTCGAGCGCCGCTTCATAGGCGGCGACGTGCTCGTCGGTCAGCACCGTGTCCTCTTCAACGGGTGGCAGCAGCTCGGTGACTTCGAGCGGCAAGTCCATGCCGTAGGGACGCACGCGTGCGACGCGACGCAAGCGGCAATCCGGCGCCGTCTCGCGGAGGATGCTGGCCGAGACCTCGTCGAGCAAAATGCTGGCGCGGAGCGTCTTGGTCATGCCCTCGAGTCGCGAGGCGAGATTGACGACCGGCCCGAACACGGTCGCCTTGACCTGGTCGACCGAGCCGATCTTGCCCGCGACCGCGCGGCCGGTGGCGATGCCGATGCCCATGCGAAAGTCCGTCAACGGGTGGTCGGCCGCTCGGGCCGCGGCGAGGAACACGCGGCGAATGCCCAGCGCCGCGCGACAGGCCCGCTCGACCGCGTCGTCCTGGGGCAACGGCCAGCCCCAGAACCCCATCGCGGCGTCGCCGTGGAAGTCGCCGACCACGCCGCCTTCCTCGAGAATGTGGTGCGTCATGACGCCCATCGCGCGGCTCACCCGCTCCAGCAAGCCCAGCAAGTCGTGCGCGTTCTGCTCGGTGCGCCGCGAAAAGCCGCGCAGGTCGCAGAACATCACCGACACGTCGCACTCGCGCGGCGCCAACGCCGCCTCAGGGTCGCCGGCGACCAACGAGCGGAGCACGACCGGCGAGAAGAACTGCGAGAGGCCCGCGTGGCGTCGCTCCAACAACTTCAGGTCGCCGATGCTGCTAAGCGTGCTGGCCGCAAGCTCCGTGAACTTCAAGTCGTCGTGCAGGTCGCGCGAATCGGAGTCGCTGGCGCTGACGCCGAACGATCCGGTCACGTAGATGCCCCAGCCGGCGTAGGCTTCGCTGGACAACGGCGTGCAGAACGCCCAGTCGGCATTCTCGCTGGCGGTGAACTCGTGAGCTGAACCGCCGGCCCAGACGTGCACGACGCTCTCTCGGGTCTCCATCGCGCGGCGAATCAGCGACTGCGACGGCTGAAAGTCCTCGCCCGACAGCAATCGCCGGTCCCAATGTTGCACGCGGACCGCCGACTGCTCGGCTGCGTCGGGGAGATACTGCACAACCGCGACCGCCGATGCGTCCTGCAGACCCGCCAACAGAATGTTGATGACTCGCACCAACATCTCCTGCTCGTTCGCCGCGTCGCGGATGACTTCCGGCAGCCGGCTGAGCACGTCGATCCGCTGATCGGCATTGCGAAAGCGAACCTGCTTCAGGTAGTTCTGGCTATACGTTTTTTCCTCGTGCGGGCGAGGCGAGTCGATGGTGGCTTGCACGCGTTCATCCGCCAGCGAGAACGTGGTCGCGCCGATGACGAAGTGTTCGCCAGGGTGAATTTCGAATTCGTCCTGCTGACTGCCGCGGACGAAAATCGGATTGCGAGCTTCCGGCAGTTTGCGTACGTGCAGCACGTCGTCCTGCCAGGTCAGCTCGGCATGCTGCCGTGAGACCTGCGTGTCCCAGCCGACCGACATCGGCCCGGCGGCGCGTCCCAGCACGACGGCGCCGGCAGAGAGCGACCGGCGCCAACGTTGATGAGGGCGTTCACCTTGGGCAATCAGATCGGGCATGTCCGGCTATCGACTCCTCATGCGCTCGCGTCGATGAGATGGCGCAGATGCAACTGCACGCAGTCGGCGAGCTTGTCCACGTTATAACCACCCTCGAGCAGGCTGACGAGTTTCCCTCCGGCGTAAGTCGACGCAATCTCCAGAACGCCATCGGTCAGCGCACCAAAGTCCTCGGTGGCCAAGCCCAGGCTGCCGATCGGATCTTCGGCGTGAGCGTCGAAGCCGGCGCTGACCAGCACCAACTGAGGCTTGATCCGCGAGGCAATGTCCTCCAGCGCGGCGCGGTACAATTCGAGGTAGCGCTCGCGCGTCGTGCCGATCGAAACCGGCACGTTGAGCGTCGCGCCGAGCCCCGCCCCGACGCCGGTCTCCGCAAGACTGCCGCTGCCGGGATAAAACGGGAAGCGATGCACGGACAGGAAGCCGACGCGATCGGTGTCGTAGAAGGCATCCTGAGTCCCGTTGCCGTGGTGCACGTCAAAGTCGACGATCAACACGCGATCCAGTTGATGGGCGTCCAAGGCGTGCTGCGCCGCCACGGCGATATTATTAAAGAGGCAGAATCCCATGGCACGCGAGGCCAGCGCGTGGTGGCCGGGGGGCCTGACGAGACAAAGCGCGTTGGCGGCGCCGGCGGCGTGAACGACTTGGTCGACCGCCTCGCAGGCCGCGCCGGCCGCTCGCAGGGCAACTCGATAGGACTCGGGCGAGACGACGGTGTCGGGATCGAGTCGTCCGCCTCCTTCATCGGCGCACCGCTGCACCGCCGCCACGTAGTTCGGTTCGTGGAGACGCTGCAACGTGCCGAGCGGAACGTCGGCCCAGGGCACTCGCTGGCACTCCGCGTCGATGCCGCTGGCCGCGAGGCGTTCGTCAATTTTCTCCAGCCGCAGCGGTCGCTCGGGGTGCCGGTCGGTCCGATGTTGACGAAAGTAGGGATCTTGAAAGAGCCAGGTCATCGGGGAATCTCGAGGGAGGGAGCGAGCGGTCGGGCCTCCATCACAGGCGACCCTTGTGAGGCCCGGTGGACCGGCGTTGAAAAACCGCTGATCCGGCGAGCGGGCCAGGGTATTTTGACGCGATCAACACGGTTTCGATTGCCGGCGGGGTGTTTTTCAACAGGCTGCGTGGCGAAGGGCGATCGCAATGCGCGGTTGGGGGCGTTCAGGACGCGCGTCCACTGCCGTATGTTGGGCGTCAAATCGAGTATTCGCAATAGTTTAGGGCGGGCTTTGGTTGACAATCGGAGCGGTGCACAACTACTTTAGGTAATAGGGACAGGCATTCATTTTGGCTGTTCACCTCTTCTCGTCGGTTCTCTGCATGGAATTAATGGGAGCATCCATGGGCCTTCGTCCGACCTGCTCGTACTCCACGTCTTACCCGTTTCGCCGCATGAGCCACAGTGGCCGACTGTTGCTGCTCGCGCTGGCAATTTGCGGGATGCGCACTGCGGTGGTCTCGGCTCAACAGTATACCCGCCTTCCCTTCGCCAACGACTATCTGGACGCGAACGGCGAGCTGGATGAGCGAAAGGTGGCAACCATCAAGCGAAACAAGATGTCCGCCTTGACGTCGTCGACGCCGATCGGTGACGCAGAGCGAGCGGCCCTGGATAGTTGGTACAAGGGCTACCAATTCCGTTTATTGACGCGGCTGGAGGGCGAGAATCAGTTGCCCGAAATCTGCGGGGAGATCCTGAAGGACTTCTCTCAGATCCGCTTGCCGGAAATCCGGCAGTACTTGTTGACCATGACCACCTCGACGATGGAGGTGATCGCGGGCGGGGCCTTTTCTCCGGCGGCTCGCATTAACGCCATGCATCTGATTGGGGCGTTGAATTCGGAAGAGCGTTCCACATCGAACTTGGTGCCGACTCCCTATGCCGGGGCATTGGGGCCGCTGCGGCGTGCAATTGTCGATCCCAAGCAGCTTCCCGGCGTTCGCTTGGCGGCGCTGGTCGGCATGCAACGGCACGTCGAATCGCAATGGGCCGAAGGGCATCAGCCGATGGCGGATAACATCGCCAACGTGCTGTTGAACGACATGTTGACGATTGTCAATTCCGCAGCCCCGGATCCCGCGCAGAAGCGAGGCCACGATTGGGTGCGGATGCGCGCTTTACAGACGCTGGTGGCGTTGGACCGAATCGGACAGGACGATGTCGTGTTTAAGACGTTGCACCGAGTCGCCGCGGACGAAAACAACGAGTGGTTCCTGCGTTGCGCTGCTGCGCATTGTATCGGCCGACTACCGCTGGAGCAGGCCAAGACGATTCAGCCGGCAGCTTATGCGACCACCGTGAAGTTGCAGGGCGCGATGCTCGCTCAGTTGTGTCGAAACGAAGCCGAACGGATGAAGGCACTGCAGCAGCTCGTCGAAGATCGCAAGCTGGTTTACACCGGCCTGGTCAAGGAGCCGATGGCGATGAGCAGCGGCCCGATGGCTGGTGGTGGTGAGATGATGGACGACCCGGCGCCCAGCATGGAGATGGAGATGGACGGCCCGATGGGCGGCATGGGTGGCATGGGCGAGATGGGCGGCTTCGGAGTGCCGATGAAGCCGCGCGATGTGCCGATTCATCTGCAGGACACTGGGCGGCGCCGACTCCATTTCCGCGCGACCATGATTCGCGATGCGCTGACGGGCATCAAAGGCACGCCCCGCAAGGGCTTGGCCGGGGTGGTCAAAGCAGACGACGACGTGAAACGATTGCAAGATATCGACGCAGCGATCACCACCTTGATGACCGATACCGCCGAATCCGGGATGCCGCTCGATGAGATCGTTAAGATCTACGAGCAGGCCGCCAAATCGCTGGAAGTAATCGCCGACGTGCCCCCGCCCGCGGCGGCACCTGCCCCGGCGGTGCCCGGGGTTCCCGTTCCGGGAGCTCCCGTACCTGGTCCTGCAGCGCCGATTCCCGGCGCTCCCGTGCCGGGCGCACCTGCGGCTCCGGTTCCGGGCGCACCTGCGGCTCCCGTGCCGGGCGCTCCTGCGGCTCCGGTTCCAGGCGCACCTGCGGTTCCGGGCGCTCCTGCGGCTCCGGTTCCGGGCGCTCCTGCGGCTCCGGTTCCGGGCGCTCCTGCGGTGCCTGCCCCGTAGCAGCGCACTTAGCACAGGCTGCCAGCCTGTGATGATTGTGGTTTGCTACGGGTTAGCCGGCTGGCTGCACTACGACTCGGCATTGCGGCGTCTGAATGCGCGCAAAGCGCACCGCGAAGCAATCGCATGCCATGAACCGCAAGTCGCTTAGCGCAAAGCGCCAATGGCGTGGTAGGCATGCATTGAAAACCGACTAGGATGAAGAAGTGGTCGGAAGCCGGTTGATGTGAGTGCCTATGTCAGTGCAGTTCCGTTGTCCGTTATGCGAGGGCATGTTCCAAGTGACGCCGGAGATGGCCGGCGCCAAGGTGCGGTGCCCTCATTGCGCGCGAGTCGTCCAGTTGCCGGGCGCTGCAGCGCCTGCGGGCGAATCGACCGAGCCGTTTCCCGGAATTCGCACGAAGAAGTCTCGCAAACGGATTCAAGTTCCGAACTTTAACCCACCCTCCGACACGGCTTCTCCCGATATCGGTGCGACTCAGGTGGGGCCGTTCCAACCGTTCCCTGCCGTCACGACGGCGAATCGGGCACCCATCGGACCTGTCGGGCCACCATCGCAGGCGCCCTTGGTGATGCCCGGTGGTCCCGCCGCCGGGCCAACTATCGGTCCGCCGGTGTCCGAGGGAGGGCCTTCACTCGCTCCAGCCGGACCGCAGCTGGCCTGCCCCTCGTGTCGAGGGATCTTTGTGGCACCGCCCGGTGTATCGGGTGGCACCGTCAAGTGCCCGCACTGCGCCATCGTGGTTCAGCTGCCTGCGTTCGGCTCCATGCCGCCCGCAGCCACCCCGCCTGCCACTCCAACTGCCACTTCGCCTTCCGCTCCCACTCCCACTGCCGCTTCGCCTTACGTCGCGTCCTCGGCTGTTTCCGACTCGACGTCCGCATCCCAACCAATCACCCCAACGCCAGCTCCGGCGCCGCCATCCGGGGATTCGCGGCCCGCGTCCCCCCCTCCATCGCCGACTCCATCCACTTCCACGCCCACAACGCCCCTGCCGGTTCCAACACAGCAAGACGTTCCCCCATCGGCAACTTCGACTTCGCCAACTTCGCCAAATTCGACAACTCCATCGGTGCCGGAACCTGAGCCGATGCCCGACGTGCCGCTGGAAAGCAATCCGTCGGCGACGGCAAACTCGCTGCCGCCCGGGGAGGAAGTCGAGAATTCGCCGGCGACTTCGGCGTCGAGCGCGTCGTCCCATCGGCCCGATCGCGTTGCTTCCCCCGCGTCGGATGATCGCGAAAATCCGAAGCCGAACGCCCCCAAATCGATCAAATCTCCTACGACTCCAACCCCAATGAAACAACAGGAGCCGAGTGCCCCCAAGCCCGCTCCTGTTGCTGCGAAGTCGAACGAGCCCAAGGCCGCCCAAGACGCAAGCGAGCGTGTTGCGAAATCGCCGGCTGGCGCCTCAACACCCAAGCAGTCCGCGGAAGACGAGGACTGGCTGCCGCCGGGCAACACGGTGAGTGTGCCGACGCCGAGCGCGGAGGATCGCACCAGCGCGCCGACGGACGACGACTGGTTGCCACCGGCGCCGGAGGACGACACACCGGGTGAGCAGGTCGCGCTGCCGACGGGCGCATCGCTGGCCGCCAGCGCCGGTGAGGTGAAAGGCCCGGCGATGGCGACGGAAGATGGTCAGATCGTGATGCTGCGCGAGCCGGTCAGGAAAGTCGGTGTCGGCGAGGACGAACAGGAGATCCGCTTGCTGACGCCCGAGGAACGGGCAGCTCGACGGCTGAAGAAGAATCTTATTGTCTGGGCGCTGGGTCTGATCGTGCTGATCGCCACGATGTACTTCATGCGCTGACCTCGTTGCGCGTTTCGCGCCGCTTGAGAAGTGAGGGAGCAACCGATGCGAGCCATCGTTCCCGGCGTCCTTTGGGTCGGCAATGCGCTGGAAGCCCGCGATGTTGCCGGGGTCTTGGCGGCCGGAATCTCGGTCGTCATTGATCTCGCGATCGAAGAGCCGCCAATCCAGTTCCCACGCGACGTCGCATACTGTCGCTTCCCGTTGCTCGACGGCGCAGGCAATGGCGACGCGGTGTTGCGGTCCGCGATCGACACGGCGGCGCATCTGATTGCGGCCAGCCAGCCAACTCTGGTGGCATGCAGCGCCGGCGTGAGTCGCTCTCCCGCCATTGCCTCCGCAGCACTTGCCAAGGCGTTGTCACTCGACTTGAAAACGTCGCTCGCGCGCGTAGCGGGGATCGGCCCACCGGGCCTCACAAGGGTCGCCTGCGATGGAGGCCCGACCAGTCCACCGGGCCTCACAAGGGTCGCCTGCGATGGAGGCCCGACCAGTCCATGCGACATTTCTCCCGGACTCTGGGCGGACATATGTCGAGTCACACTGCCCGAAGCCCCTCCTGCCCCAGCGGCGGCGTTGCATCTGCTGGTGATTCGCTCGTTGGCGCCGGATCGCACCGTCCAATTCTACGAGCAACTCGGCCTGACGTTTTGCCGGGAACAACACGGCAGCGGTCCCGTTCATTGGTCGACCAACCTCGCTGACACACTGTTGGAGGTCTATCCCGCTCAGTCGGAGCAGGAGGTGGACCGAAGCACTCGGCTCGGCTTGCGTCTAGCGGACGTCGAGTCGACCGCGACGGAGTTGCGTCAATGCGATGTGGTGGTTGTAAGTGAGCCGCGCGAAACTTCGCGAGGGCTGTGTGCCGTGGTCAAGGACCCGGATGGCAGATCCGTCGAGCTGTTGCAGCTCCGCGGCCACGAGCTACGGTGAGTGAACTTCCCGTTTGCCCCGATGGTGAGGCCGTCCCGTTCGGAACGGCACGCGCGTCGACACGAAAGAATCTTCGCCCCGCCATGCGGGGCCGCGTTGCGCTTTGCCCGATTCGATTCAGAAGGCCTTCGGCCTTCTTTGATTTGCCGCGCCACACCACGCCACACTAAAGCCGAGATTGCCTGGGGACCGGCGATCCGCGCCACACCGCGCCAATTCAAGGCCAAGATGTCCCGCGAACGCCGATCCAGGGGAAGCGTTTCGCTTTCCCCGGGCTACGATGAAAAAGGCCTTCGGCCTTGTTCGAATTGCCGCGCCACACCGCGCCAATTCAAAGCCAAGATGTCCCGCGAACGCCGATCCCG
>JAGQPF010000365.1 GCA_020426845.1 Planctomycetales bacterium | reverse complement strand
CGCAGCGGGAAGGTGCGCAGACCGCGTTGCCGGCGTAGTGCTGCGTGAGCCGCATCCCTTGTTTGGCCAGTCGATCGAGGTTGGGCGTGCGAATCTTCTCCTGGCCGAAACAGCCCAGCTCGCGATACCCCAAGTCGTCGGCAAGGATAAACACGATGTTCGGCCGATCGGTCTTGGCTTCGGCGCGGGCAGCGGCTGGAAAGCTCAACGACCAAGTCATTGAAATCAAGCACCACGCCAGCAACGGAGTGGAGCGGGACAGAGCTGAGGCTGAAGACACGACGTATTCCTTATGACATTCTCAAGGACAGTCCGTCAAAGCGGAAAACGCACGGGCTGCCCGAGCTCGTTGGAGCGGTAGATCGCCGTGAACATCTCGACGACGACACGTCCCTCGGCGCCAGTGACCAACGGGGAGCGGTCCTCCCGGATGGCTCGCAGAAAATCCTGGATCTGCAGGACATGATAATAGGTGGTGGCGTCGATTTGTTGGAAATGTTCGCGATCGGCGGCCTGGAACTCCGTGAGTCGGTGCTCTTCGCCGGGAATGGTCCAAATGTCGTTGAAGGGCGGCTGGGTGATCCCGCTCATTCCGGCGACGAAGGTGGCGCCGGTGTCGGTCTGCACGCCCACCGAGGCGCCGTTGGAGCCGTGCACATGCACTTTCGTGAAGATGCCGGGCCGCTGCGAGAGACTGGCGATGACGTTGCCGAGTCCGCCTGACTTGAAGCGGATGGTCGCCACGGCAGTGTCCTCCACCTCAATGTACGGGTGATTGAGGTTGGCCCAGTACCCCGACACCTCGTCGATGTCTCCCATGAACCACTGCAACATGTCGAGCATGTGCGGCGACTGATTGACCAGCACCCCGCCGCCTTCGCCCTGCCAGCTCCCGCGCCACGGGTCCGACTGGTAGTACGCTTGGTCACGCCAGCTAAACATCGAGAACGTGCCCAGCACCGGCGCGCCGATCTTGCCAGCATCGATGGCCTCCTTCATCCTCCGCACGGGCTCGAAGAGGCGTCGTTGGCTGACGACTCCCAGCTTGACTCGGTGTTGGTCGGCGGCCTCCAGCATCGCGTCACACGCGGCGAGGCTCGAGGCAAACGGCTTCTCGATCAGGATATGTGCGCCAGCTTGTGCGGCGGCCAGGCACGGCGCGGCGTGCAATGGATGCGGCGTGCAGATGGTCACCGCCTCCACCTCTTCGCAACTCAACATCTTCGTCACGGAATCGTAGGCCCGAACGCCGAATTGCTTGCCGAACGACTCAGCTCGGTCGAGTTGCGCATCGCACACAGCGACGAACTCGGACTCTTCGAGGGCACCCAGGGCCATCGCATGCGTTTGGCCAATCTTGCCGCAGCCGATCACTGCCGTTCTGACGGGACTCATGATTGCGTTTGCAGTCCTCAGGCCGACTCGGGAAAGTGTTTGGCGACCATGCGGCGGAGGAACGCCAGCGATTCAGCCATCTCCTCCATGCCGTTCATGCCGTCTTCGATGCTGATCCAGCCTTGATAGCGATGCTCGGAAAGAATCCGGAAAATCGTCTCGTAGTCGTTGAGCCCCTTGCCGGTGACTCCGTGGCGCAGATCGGCGGAGTAGCCGAGTGTGCCATCGTTTTGTCGCAATGACTCGAGCGTCGCCCCGGCTGCCAGAAACCGGTCGCTGGCGTGCATGCTGACGACCCGATCGGCCACGGCGCGCAGCAACTCGACGGGGTCGTCGCCGGCGACGATGGCGTTGGACGGGTCGTATTGGACTCCAAACCACTCGCGTTCTGGAATTGCCTCCAGCAATTCCAGAAACACGTCCTGTTTCTGAGCGAACTCCGGGTAGCTCCAGAATCCATCCTTATAGTGATTCTCGAGGCCCAGGATCACGCCGTGCTCGCGAGCCACGGGGATCAACTGCTCAATCGCCTCCACCACCCAATCGATGCCCTGGCGCCTGGCAACGTCCGGATATCGTTGGCCGCTGAGCACGCGACAGACGGCGCCGGGACCGCCCAGTCGGCGAGTGACGGCGATCATCTCCACCTCGTGCTCGATGGCTCGCTTCCTCGCGTCCGCATCGGGATGAGTGAAGTCGGGCGAGCAGCAGAGCATCGGCATCGCGAATCCCGCTCCCGCGATGGCGGCGCCAATCTGGTCGAGATAGTCGGGCGCCAAGCTGGTGAAAAAGCCCTCGTACATTTCCAAGCCGTCCGCGTCCAACTGCTTTGCCATCTCGATCCAATCGAACACCGACATGGTCCTCGCGCCGGCGATGTCATCGAGGTAGCACTTGGGGAACGCGGAGATCTTGGGCGGCATGCGGCGGCCTTGGCTGGGCGAGAGGCGTGTTGAAGTGCGTTCGACGGTCCGATGCCAGTTCGTTCAGCTTAACAGCGGCTGCACGATGTTGCCGTGGACGTCCGTCAGGCGATAGTCGCGGCCGGCGTGTCGAAACGTGAGTCGCGTATGATCGAGCCCCAGCAGGTGAAGCAACGTGGCGTGAAAGTCGTGGACATGAACGCCGTTTTCGCCAACGGCGATGCCGAATTCGTCGCTCTCACCGTGCACGTACCCCGCTTTGACGCCGCCTCCCGCCAGCCAGCTCGAAAACACCTGATGGTGGTGTTCCCGACCGCGATGATCGGCCTGCTCGTGATACGGCGTGCGACCGAACT
>JAGQPF010000364.1 GCA_020426845.1 Planctomycetales bacterium | reverse complement strand
GGCCATGGCTATGCGTTTTGGTGCGGAGCGGGGTCGGATGGTCGGGTGAAATCAAGATGCGGTACTCGCCTTGCTGACGCAGGGCGTCGTGCAATGGGCGAACGATGTGTCGGTCGATCTCCTCCAACGCCTTGATCTTGCCGGCCAAGTCGCCCTCATGCGACGCTTCATCCGTCGCCTCGACATGCACGCAGATGATATCGGTGTCGGGCAGAGCGTCGATGGCGTAGCGTCCCTTCGCCGCGTAGTCGGTGTCGGTGTAGCCGGTCGCGCCGGGAACGGCGATGTTCGTCCAGCCGATCAGCTCGGCCAATCCGCGGAGCAGGTCGACGGCGGTGATCATCTTGCCCGAGCGCCCATGCAAATCCGCAAAGGCTGGCAGCGTCGGCGTCTTTCCCATGCCCCATAGCCAAACGTTGGTGGCCGGCAACTTGCCTTCGGCTTGGCGGCGCTGGTTCACCGGATGTCCGGCAAAACGCTCGACCGAATCGCTCATCAAGCGGTTGAGCACGTCGCTGCCCGGGCCGCGCGGAAAGTCCTCGGCGACGGACTTGTCCGTCAGGTCGTGGGGGGGCACGGTCCGCGTATCGGCGCTGAACGGCGCAGGCTGTCGATTGCCGCGCCACAGCAACAGGTTTCGATAGCTGACGCCTGCCACGTACTCGAGCGGCAGCTCGCCCACGCCCGACTGGGCAGCCGCCATCAGTTCACGCCCCTCGGCATCCGAAATGTGCCCCGCGGTGAAGTCTTTCATGATCTGGTCTTGAATGGTGACCAGATTGCAGCGGATCGCCCAGTCGTCGGGCCCCAATTCGAGCCCCTGGGCCGCGGCCTCGATCGGCGCCCTGCCAGTGAAGTAGACCAGCGGGTCGTAACCCAGCAGACTCAAGTTGGCGACATCGGAGCCGGCAGGCAACGAAGCCGGCGTGTTGCAGCTGAGCCCCACGCGTCCGAGGGCGGCCACTTCGTCCATGCCGGGCACCCGGGCCGCCTGCAGCGGCGTCTTGCCGTCCAACGCCGCTTGCGGCTCGTCGGCACAGCCGTCGGGAATGATGATTGCGACTTTCATGGTTCCGCTCTCCTGCATTGGGCCGGGCCTTCTGTCCGGCCCCCGCTTGCTTGTTCCTGCCCGCCACGCCGCGTCACGCCACATGGCGGCCACGAACAGCGACAGCAACATGTCACCTCAACGAGCCGGTGTTGCTAGCGGCTCCTTCGCCGATCAATCCAGCACTCGCATCCGCACACTGGAATCGTGAACCATCGGCAGCCGCTCGATTTCCTCGGTGGCCCGCGCCATCGCTCCCTCGCTGGCCTTGTGCGTGCGAATCACCAAGGGCACCATCTCGCCCTCCGCTTCGTGCTGGATCACCGAAGCGATCGAGATGCCCTGAGCGCCGAGGCGGCCGGTGATTTGGGAGAGCACACCGGGGTGATCGGCCACCGTGAAACGCAGGTAGTAGGGCGCCTCCAGTGACAAGTAGTCATGCGTGCCGAATCGTGATTCGCGCTCCGACCAGAGCTCGAGGGTGCGGAATGTGATGCGAGTGCGTCCCACGGCGGTGTCGATCATGTCGGCGACGACCGCCGAGGCGGTTGGCATCTGGCCGGCGCCCAAACCATGAAAGAACACCGAGCCCACCGCGTCTCCGTCGACCCGCACGGCGTTGTAAGCCTCGCGCACTTCGGCCAGCGGGCGGCCGCGGCGCACGAGCGTAGGCGAGACGTGCATCTCCAACGCCTCTTCGCGGAGCCTGGCCACGGCGAGCAGCTTGATTCGATAACCCAGCTCGGACGCGTAGCGGAGATCCTTGGGATCCAGCTTGTCGATGCCGGCTCGCGGGATATCGGTCCAGCGCACCCGGGCGCCGAACGCCAAGTGCGCCAAGATGGCGAGCTTCTGAGCCGCGTCGCTGCCGTCGACGTCCATCGTCGGGTCCGCCTCGGCATACCCCAGCTCCTGGGCCTCGCGGACGGCCCGCTCGTAATCGGCGCCACGCTCTTCCATCTGGGAAATGATGAAGTTGCTGGTGCCGTTCAAAATGCCCTGCACCGAGGTAATCTGATTGGCCGACAAGCACTGGCTGATGTTGCAGACAATCGGTATGCCGCCGGCGACCGACGCCTCAAATGCGATCGAACGTCCCAACTCGCGGGCGCGGTCAAACAACTCGGGGCCATGCTCGGCCAGCAACGCCTTGTTGGCCGTCACCACATCCTTGCCCGCCTCCAGCAGTTGGAGCATGATGGTCCGCGCGGGCTCGAGCCCTCCGATCACTTGGGCGACCACTTCGATCTCCGGGTCGTCCAGCACCTTGTTGAGATCGTCAGTCAGCACACCGGCGGGCAAATCGGCCTCGCGAGCCTTGGCGACGTCCCGCACCACCACTCGC
>JAGQPF010000363.1 GCA_020426845.1 Planctomycetales bacterium | reverse complement strand
TGCGAAGCGTGTTAGCCCCGGGAACTTGCACACAAAGCACCGGAGGGGCGAAAGACGTTAGCCACGGGAGTGAGCCCGTGGAGTCGTCGTCGCGAAGCGTGTTAGCCCCGTGATCTGCGCACAAAGCCCCGGAGGGGCGACAGACGTTAGCCACGGGCGTGAGCCCGTGGAGTTGTCGCGTCTAAAGTAGCTCGCGAATGACGTCGCCGTGATCGATGGCGACGGTCGGGCGTCCGGCGTGGTCGCGGAAGTGAATGTGGGGATCGACGCCCAGCACGCGGTAGATGGTGTGGTGGATGTCGCCGGGGCGCAGCGGCCGGTCCTGAGGCGCTTCGCCGAGCCGGTTGGTCGAGCCGACAATTTCGCCACGACGCAAGCCGCCGCCGGCCAGCAGGCAGAACATGGCGTTGCCCCAATGGTCCCGTCCGGGCGTGCCCATGCTGAGCGGCGGGCCGCCGTTGCCGCCATCATTCATTCGCGGCGTCCGGCTGAACTCGCCGCACAACACCACCAGCACCTGGTCCAGCATGCCTCGCTGGTCCAGGTCGGTCAGCAGCCCGCTGACCATCTGGTCGACCTTGGGCAGGTAGTTCTCCATGCCGGATTGGAGATTCCAGTGGTGATCCCAGCCGCCGAGATGGCAGGTCACGAAGGTCGTGCCCGCCTCCACGAGTCGCCGCGCCAGCAAGGCGCTCTGGCCCCACGTATGGCGTCCGTACAGGTCGCGAATCTTATCGTCCTCGGTGCCGAGGTCAAACGCCTTTTGCGCCTGGTCGCTCGTCACCAATTCGTAGGCTTGCCGATCGAAGCGGTCGATGGCGTCCAACGCTCCGGATTGATCGACATCGCGGCGAAGCGAGTCCACGGCGCGCAGCAGTTCGCGTCGGCTCTCGAGCCGTCCGATGGTCAGCTGTTTTTGCAGCGAGATGTTTTGGACTTTGAAGTTGGCGGCGTTCGGGTCGCCGTTGGTCTCGAACGGATTGTGCTCCACGCCCAAGAAGTGGCCGCCGAAGTAGCCCGGCCGCAGGCCGATGCTGGAGGCATAGGGCACCGAGACGTAAGCGGGCATGCCGGGCCGGCGCGCTCCCAGCACCTTCGTGGCGAATGAGCCGAAGAACGGCGACTTGCCGGCATTGGCCGCGCCGCTCACGCCGCCTCGGCCGGTGAGCATCCAGTGGCCGCCGGTGAAATGATCGCCGGCGTTGTGGTGCAGCGAGCGGACAATCGAAAACTTGTCCGCGACCTTCGCCTGCAGCGGAAACAGCTCGGTGATCTCGATGCCCGGCACGTTGGTGCGGATCGGCCGCCAGATGCCTCGGTATTCCGCCGGCGCATCGGGCTTCATGTCGTACATGTCCATGTGGCCCGGTCCGCCGTCCAGCCACAGCAGAATGACGGAGGTGTCGCGCTGCGGCAGTCCGGCTCGAGCCGAGGAGTCGCGGGCCTCGAGCACACGCCCCAAGCTGGCGGCTCCCATGCCGGCCACGCCGACCTGCAGAAAACTCCGGCGGCTCGCGCCGTCGCAGTAGCGACGGGTGTTGCCAAGATGGACGCGGAACATCGTCTTCAGCTCCGACGGTTGATTGAGGTGGGCTATTGAACACACCTTGCCCGGCCATCGGCACAGCAATTCGCCGCACGATGCAAGTGGAGTGTTTCAACAGGATGGCGCCGAGGCGGTGGGACCCGAGGCCGTTTTACAACGGCTGGCTAACGCTGGTAAATAGGCAGGAACGCTTTATCCAGCTGCATGATGATCAGGTTGCAGGCCGTGACATAGATCGGCCCGACATTGCCGGTCCAGGAGCCGTCGGTCGCTTGCTGCGAGACGATCTTGTTGTAGAGATCGTCTCGGAAGCCGCCCCATTGATCGGCCTGGCGGTAGACCACCTGCGCGTAATAAAGGTAGGTGTAGTGCCAGTGGCCTTGCGCTTGGCCGTTGGCGACATTGTGGAGGTTGGACTTGCAGTACTTGAGCATGTCCTGGACGTGCTCATTCGACGAGGTATCCTCGCCGGCATTGTAAAGGGTCGCCAGCGCGGCGGCGGTGATGGCCGGTCTCGAACTGCCGCGGTTCTTGGAGCTGTACGAAATGCCGCCGTCTTTATTCTTGCAGAGGTAGATATAGGCTTTGGCCTTTTCGATCACCTCGGCCGGCACGGCAATGCCGGCGTTGCGGCAACCTCGCAGGCCCTGCACCTGCGTGATGGTCGTCGAGCCCTCGTCGAAGTCACGTCCGTCCTTGGCGCTGACGTAGCCCCAGCCGCCGGCTTGGGTTTGTGCCTTGCCGCTGAAGTCGACCGCGCGCTCCAGCACCTCCGTCAACTCCTCGCGCCGCTCCGCATCTTCCTCTTCGCCCAACACCTGGGACAAAAACAGCATGGCGAAACCATGGCCGTAGGTGTAGCGATTGTCGTTTTGCGGATCGCCGATCAGGCCGTTCGTCCGTGACTTGCTGATCAGGTAGTCCACGGCGCGGCGGATGTTCTTGTAATAGGGACCCTGTGTGGTGGTGGAGCCCGAGGCGGTCAAGGCGGTGCCCGCCAGAGCCGTCATCGCGGCCGGGTAGGCGTTGTTTTGGGCCGACCAGTGCCCGAGCGCCGACTGAGTTTTCGCCACCCAATTGAGCGCCTTATTGATGGTGCCCTCCCACTTCGGATCGCGTCGCGCGGCCAGCGCGGGACGCGGCAGGCTCAATAAACCGCCGCCCATCAGGCTTCCCAATGCGGCGGATTGCAACAAGCGACGTCGGGAAAGTGAGTCGGTCATGAGGCGCTCATGGAATGGGACCGTGGGCCAGCAGGTCGACGGCCGCAAGGAATGTGGTTGGGCGGGCAAACGGAGACGAACAGGTGCGCGAGCCGCCAGGATCATTTTCGTCCAAGCGAGCAGGCGCGTCCATCGGGTTTTGATAATTGGGGGTATTCAGCCAAGCTGCCCCCTGATCTGGGTGCCGCGAGCAAGAAAAAGGTTCAACTGGGTCGCTTTTTCGGCTTCTACGGCTGGCTGTGGCGCGTTGGGCGGCCGGTTGAAGCATTATCCCTCGCTGACGCTTCGGGTTTCCTTTCCTCGCCGCTGGTCCCTCGCTGACGCTTCGGGTTCCCTTTCCTCGCCGCTGGTCCCGCTGACGCTTCGGGTTCCCTTTCCTCGCCGCTGGTCCCTCGCTGACGCTTCGGGTTTCCTTTCCTCGCCGCCGGTCCTTGCTTGCGCACCGGCACGCCTTCGGAGGTCCCCTGAACTGGGGCGGTAGACTTGGCTTGGCTAGAATGCCTCCATTCCCTAGAATTGCCGACTTGTATGGATGCCCCATTTCCGGGGCACATCCTGCATCGAACCCCTGAACCACGACTTGGCGGTCCATCGTGCTTGTCGGTCGGGCGGAGTTTGGCCGTTGAAACGCGAGATTTCCGGAGGCGAGCAAGTGCCCGGATCGATAGCAGGAAAAGTTGTCGCAGTGAGCGATTGCGGCAACCTCATCACGGACATTGCCGTGTCATCCTTGGACGCTGTTCCACGGGATGAGCGGGTGACGATTCGGTGTGATGAGCACGAGACGTGCGGCATCTACGGCTTGGATCACGGCCAGCCGCCCTTCACGTTGCTGGCGGTCGAGGGGGCTGGCGGCGCCTTGGAGCTGGTGATCGTTGACGACAGCGCTCAGATCATGCTGGGTGTTCGCGAGGGCGCTCCGGTGGAGGTGGTCTGGGACTGATGTCGGAGCCGACAGGCCCACTGCGTCAATGGGATCGCGAGCTCGTATGGCACGCGTTCACGCAGATGGCCGAGTATGAACCGTTGATCTTTGTCGAGGGACGTGGCGCCACGTTAGTCGATGACACCGGGCGCGAGCTGCTGGATGGTGTGAGCAGCCTGTGGTGCAATGTGCACGGCCATCGGCACCCCCGGCTCGACGCGGCCATCCGCGAGCAGCTCGACCGCGTTGCCCACGTGACGATGCTCGGGGCCTCAACGCCATCCACCATCGAACTCGCGCATCGACTGAGTGAACTGACTCCGGACGGGCTGCGGCACACGTTCTTTTCCAGCGATGGCTCAGCGGCGATCGAAGTCGGGCTCAAGCTGGCGTTTCAATATTGGCAACAGCGCCCGGATCCCCGGCCCGAGAAGACGAAGTACATCGCTTTGGGCGGCGCCTACCACGGCGATACGCTCGGCAGCGTCAGCGTCGGCGGCGTGGCGAGATTCCACGAGATGTTTCGGCCGCTGTTGTTTGAGGTCGAGCGGCTCGATTGCCCCGATGCGTGGCGGCTGCCACCCGCCGTCGAGCCCGACCAGGCTGCGGCCTTTTACCTGGCCGAGCTGGAGTCGCTGCTAGCGCGGGAGCACCCGCGAATTGCCGCGATGGTGATGGAGCCGTTGATTCAATGCGCTGCGGGGATGGTCAAGCATCCTCCGGGATATCTCGCCGGCGTGCGCGAGCTGACTCGACGCTACGATGTGCTGTTGATCGCGGACGAGGTGGCGACCGGCTTCGGGCGCACGGGGCGGATGTTCGCTTGCGAACACGAGCAAGTGGCCCCGGACCTGCTTTGCCTCGGCAAGGGTCTGACCGGCGGCTATTTGCCGATGGCGGCGACAGTGGCGACCGATGAGATCTGGAACGCGTTTCTGGGCGAGTACCACGAGTCACGCCACTTCTTTCACGGCCACACCTACAGCGGCAATGCGCTGTCGGCGGCCGTCGCCCTGGCTACGCTCGAGGTGTTCGAAGAGGAACGCACCTTGGAGAGGATTCAGCCGCGCATCGAGCAGCTTGGGTCGCGGCTCGAAGAGCTGCGATATGCGCGGGGCGTCGGCGACGTGCGGCAGCTCGGCCTGATCGGCGCAATCGAGCTCTGTGTCGACGTCGCGGGCAAGATTCCGTTTCCCTGGACAGAACGCCGCGGCCAGCGCGTCTGTGATTACGCTCGCTCGAAGGGCGTGTTTCTACGGCCGCTGGGCAGCGTGATTGTGGTGATGCCGCCGCTGTGCATCACGGAATCCGAGCTCGACCGCATTCTGGACGCGGTGGCGGAAGGCATCGAATACGCCGTCGGATAGAGCGAAGGCCGTATGCTTGCTGGCGGCGCCAGGCAACGTCACGCGACTCCCTATTGCGACGCCGAGCGGCTGCCGTCGGGCGCTCCGCCCATGTAGCGACCTTCGGGCATTGGTCGCGAGGCGGTTAGAAATCCCTTCTGAAACAGGTACTGCTTCACATCGCGGTACGCTTCAAAGCTGTCGGGATAGACCCACACGGTGATCGTTGTGGTCTTCGCGTCATTGCTTCCCAGCACGTTGTTCAGCCGCGATGCCGGGTTGCCGATGGCTGCCTGCACAGGCTCGCCGATTTCGTCCTGAGTCGGAATCAGGTGAAAGAAGTCGAGCGACACACGTTGTTGCATGGCGGTGCCGCCTTCGACTCGCACGGGGTGCTCGGACTTCTTGAGCGTGTAGCGGAGGCGAAAGCCGTCGAGCGGCCCGATTGTCTCGGTAATCTTCGGCTCCTCTTTCAGTTTCCAGATCTTGTTGGGCGCGTCTTCCTTGAGCCGGGTGACCAGGTCGTCCCAGGGCACCAGCGCGAGTCGTCCGCGGTGGAGCCGGAAGTGAATCTCCTTGCCGAACACCGTTTTGGCCATGGGCGTCGGCAGGTGATCAAGTCGCTCGATTTGTTGGGTGGAGGAGTTCAACGCTTGCAACTGGGTCTTGAGCTGTTCCAGTTCGCGCTCGGCCGCCAGCGTGGCCTCTTGTGATCGCAATTCGTTTTGTTGGTCCGCGGACAGCCGCTCGCGTTCGGCCGCCAGTTCGCGCTCGGCGGTGCTGACCAGCACCTGGATGCGGTCGCGCTCGCGGCGGCGATAGTCGATTTCGAGTTGCTGCCGCTTCAGTTTGTTCGACGTCTCAAGGATGTGCTGTTCGACCGCGGCGGTCTCGCGGGCCGCGCCTTCGGCATCGGGCAGAGGCTCGGCGTCGGCCGACTCGGGCGACTCGGGCGGCGGATCCGTGACGGGCTCGACATCAATCACCTCGACCTGCGGAGGCGTGGCGGCGGGCTCAACCGCCGTCGCCACGTTGTGCACCGGCGCTGCGACCGGTCGGGCCTCCATCGCAGGCGACCCTTGTGAGGCCCGATGGACCGGTTGCTCACGACCTTCTAGCACGCTCTTGGTGCGGAGGCCGACGACCATGATCAGAATCAGCAAGATGCCGACGAGATTGGCGACCACGTCCAAAAACGAGTCTTGTCCCGGCGCGTCGGTTTGGTCCGGAGGACGTCGTCTCACTGCTTGGCCCTCCGGATTTCGAACCCGCTGTTGGTGAGCAGCGATTGCAGCTCGGCGAACGCCGACTCGCCGCCGGGACCGACCTGCACGAACAGCATTGGCTTCCAGTAGCCATTGGGCGGCGGCGAGCCCCAGTCCTCGACATGTTTGCGCACGTGCTCGGCGAACTCGTCCATCTTGCTTTGCAGGTTGTTGGGGGTCATGACGGTACGCGATGGCTCGCGGCCGCCTTTTTCCTGCAGCACGACGAGTCGATCGCGGAGGCAGAGGATTTGGACCGGGCGCGACCAGCCGGTGGCGCCCACCGTATGATTCAGCAGCGCCCAGTTTGATCCCCGCTGGTTGGCGATCGGAGTGGCGCTGCCGGCGCCATTGGGGCCACCGGGCCCTCCCGCGCCGCTTGCCCCGGCCGCTCCGCCAGCCCCGGCCGCTCCACCGGTGCCAGCCGCTCCACCGGTGCCGGCCGCTCCCGCTGCTCCGCCAGTTCCACCTGCCGCGCCCAATGCGGCGTATTCATTGCCGTTGGCGGCGCCCGCGGCTCCTGCGGAGCCGCCTGGCGAGACCGACGGCACGCCGGCTTGGCCCGCGAGCATCCGTTCGGCCTCTGCTTGCACTTCGTCGCGGCCGCCATTGACCGGCACAAAGCCTCCATTGGGTGACGCCTTCATGGCGCCCACCGAGCCTCCTCCGCCCGCGCCGGAGTTGTACGCCTTCGGCATCGCTCGCGCGAGCGCTTGCTGACGCTCCTTGGCCAACGCCACGGCTTGCCGCACGCGCTCGGCCAGCGCGGGGTCGGACTCGGGGTAGGCGAGGTTCTTCTCGTCGCCCACCAGCTCGTAGCCAAACTCGTCGTCCCATGCCCCGAGGCTTTCGCGCGCTTGCGAGTAGGCGCCGACGCCGTCCGGTCGCACGAGCAGCAAGGGATACGGATCGCTTCCCTCCAGCACGCCCGTCTCTTGCCAGTACTCGCGAATCGTTCGCAAGGCGGCGTCGAGCGGATTGCCGGAGCTGTCCGGGCCCTGGAAGTCCTGTGCGGTGAGCACGATCTGCTCGGGCTGGAGCACAATGCCGCGCCCCGAGCATTCGATGTAGATGGGCCGGCGCCGCGTGCCGTTGATCGTCTCGTAGGGCAGCACTGCGTAGGACTTCGGTTGATTCTGCAATTCGAGCTGGCGTTGTTGGAGCTGCTGCTCCAGTTGCCGACGTTGTTGCTCCAGCTCTTGGACGCGCTGACGTTGGTCCGTGAGCTGATCATTTTGGCGGTTCTGCAGCAACTGCGCCTCGGACTTGAGTTGCTTCCATTGCTGTTCCAGCTGACGGATGTGGTCCTCGAGGTGCCCCAGCTCCAGTCGCGACTCGGCCAGCTCATTGAGCTTTGCCTGGCGCTCCGTCTCGAGGATGCCCTTTCGCCACAGATGCTCGTCGCGCTGCTTGGCCAGTTGCTCACGCAGCGCCTCTTGCTCGCGCTTTTGTTGCTCGAGCTGCTCTTGGACGGGGTTGGGCGCCGGCGGGGCCGGGACATCGCGTTGCGACTCGAAGGCCGGGGCCGTCTGCGCCGCAGGAGGCGCAGCGGCGTACACGCGCGCTTGCTCGACCACCAGCACGAGCAGCACAATCAGTGCGCCCATGGTGCAGATCAGCACGGCGAGAAACGGGAACAGTGACATTCCCAATGGCGACTTGTGTCGTCGGCGCTTCATGCTGCCCGATCATCCCGATGGTAACGCGTTCTCCGCCGTCGCGTGGTCGACTCCCGTTCGGCCAGCTCGCCGCTGTCGCGCGCGAGCTGGGGCGCGTTCAAGCGGGAGTTGAGCATGTGAACGGCGGCGGACAGGTTCATCAATGTCTCTTCGAGGTTCTTGGCGCCGTCCAGAGCTGCCATGTTCTCGTTGAGCGAGCGCTCGAGACTGGCGATCTCGCCGGCCGATTGAATCGCTCGGGTCATCACTTCGCCTTGCTGCACCAGCGCTCGCTGCTGTCGATCCATCCGATCGGCGTGCTCTTCAAACCGTTCGTCCAGCGTTTCCCACTGCGTCTGGGCATGGCTGCGCGCCGTATCGAGCACGTCGGCAAGTTGCTCCACATGTCGGCCGAGAGCGCGGTCGAGCGTGTGGGCCAGGGCGGACTGCGTTTGGTCGGCAGTGGCTGCCGCCAGCCGGCTCCAGCGGTCGTGCGCCTCGTCGATCGTTCGCTGCCACAAGGCAGTTTGACGCTCGACCAACACTTCGGTCGCGTCGATCACCGCCTCGCTCATTTTCAGCACCGACGCCACGTGTGGATCGGTGTTTCCGCCCAGCTCCTGAAAACGCCCCAGCATCTCGGACTCGGCCCTGGCGTCGACTCTCGCAAGCAGCTGTGTCTCGATGCGGTCGACGATGAACTGCAAGAACATCAGAACGATCGACAGCGAAAGCGCCAGCGCCGTCGTGTCGAAGGCGACATACAAGCCGGCCAACAGGCCCTCCATGCCGTCTTCCACGGAGTTCGCCATCTGCGAGAAGTCGAGATCTCCCAGTGCGCGAGTGATGCCGATCACCGTGCCCAGGAAGCCGAGCATCGGCGTGGCCCAAATCAAGATGCGGACCAGTGAATAGCTGTCCTGCTGCTGGATCGCGTCCAGTTCGGATTGGTAGTTGAGGTCTTCCTCGAGTCCGACCGTCACGCCCTTGCGCTGGATCTTCACCAGCAGTCGGCGCAGACGTCTGGCGAGGTAGCCTTGGGCAATTCGCGGCGGCAGCTTGTCCAACGTCTTCAACAGACTGTCACAGTCCTCGGTGCGCTGCCCGCCGCGTGGCACGCGTCCCAGCTGCACCAGATCCATCATCGAGGTCTGGGCGGTGACATCCATCAGCTTGTTGGCCAACGCCACCACGCCGATGAAGAACATCGCCGTTGCCACATAAGCGACCGGATGGCCGGCGAAGTAGCGACTGAAGACGGGCGTATTGAGCGGTCCGTTGAACACCATCACATAGAAGCCAACGGCTGCCGCGGCGCCGAGCAGCACCGGCCACCCCATGGCGCTCAGGGCATCCCCGGTCTCGTGTCGGAGGTGGGGATCATGACGTCGTTCTTCGATCGACACGGCATCGTCCTTTGCGTGCGTGATCTCATCCGCCGGCCCGAGTCGGTCGGGCCATGCCTCCGGTTGCACCGCGAAGCCTCCCCGGCAGGCCATCGAGACGGCCACAACAGGGACGCAAAGAGCGCGGCGCCACTCTTAACGGTAGGAATCGACGATCGACGGCGCCCCAGTGAAGTGAAAATGGGAGAAGTTTGAGGATTATTCCGAAAGTGCCGCTGTGATGGGAACCACGATGAGTGACCCTGTGATAAACCACGAAGAACGCGAAGACCACGAAGAAGAATGCACGTGGCACAGGCCGCCAGCCTGTGATGAGTTGGTTTTGTGCGTGGCACAGGCTGCCAGCCTGTGTTGAGTTGGTTTTGTGCGTGGCACAGGCTGCCAGCCTGTGTTGAGTTGGTTTTGTGCGTGGCACAGGCTGCCAGCCTGTGTTGAGTTGGTTTTGTACGTGGCACAGGCTGCCAGCCTGTGATGAGTTGGTTTTGTGCAGGGATGTCGAGAACGGGTAGTTTTTCAAGTGGCTTTCGCCGCTTACATTGGTCGAATGTTCCGAATCTCCCGCGAAATCGACTTCTGTTACGGGCACCGCGTTTGCGGCGATCCCGAGTGTGGGCACTTGCATGGCCATAACGGGCGTGCCGTGATTACGCTCGAGTCGGAGCAGCTTGATGAGTTGGGCATGGTCCTGGACTTCTCGGAAATTAAGAAGGTCGTCAGCGTCTGGATTGACGAGCAGTTGGATCACCGCATGCTTCTCGATGCGTCGGATCCGGCGGTTCCGGAGTTGGAGGCCCTTGGCGAGCCCCTATATTTAATGGAGGGGCCGCCGACTCGCGATCGCATTGCGGCCGCGATCTTTGCGTTTGCCCAGCAACGCGGCATCCCGATCGTGGCGTGTGAGGTCGTCGACAGCCTTTGATCGCCTCGGCGCCCTGGCCGGCGCCACCGGAACATTCGGCAAACTTTGCCACAAGTGACGCCTTGTTGGTGCCGATAATCGTAACCATCAGGGAACGCTCGGCATTCGAACTGGAAAGCCCAAACGCATTCCCAGGGGGGACTTTGGTCCGACGGCTTGGTCAAGTCGTCGGACCTTTTTTATTGCGTCTCCCATTCTTGCCTCCGCCATTCTTGCGTCCCGTGCGCGGCTTTTCGTGGACGTGGCTTTTCACGGCGATGTTCGTGCCAAGCATCGCGTTCTTCTATGCAGCATGTGGAATCTTCCTTTGCGTCTTGGCGTCTTTGCGTGCGTAAGTTGCCTCGCCTGGATCGCTCCCCATTGGAGTGGGCTAGCGTGAGCCGAAGGGTTCACGCAAAGCCGCCAAGACGCAAAAGTGAAATCAGGCGAGGAATGACGCTCGGGAAGCAATCGCGGATGTGGGGCGATTTGTTGCTCGTTGCCGGCCGGCCGCCGGTTGGGATTGGTGGGGCGTCGAGGCGGGTGTTACACTTCCGTGCGAGCGGCCCCGGGTCCCTCCGTGAAGTGCCCAAATAGCCCTAAATCAGCGACAAATCGCGGGCTTCTTGGGCGACGGCGCCTGTCGGCGGGCTCTTCATTCCCCGGAATGCGGGGAGTTTGACCGGTCTGGCCGGCACAAAACGACGTCCTAAGCCCCGGTTGGGGCAGTGTTTATCACGAAATTTCTTGAATCACCGCCGCCCCCTTTTAGAATGAGGGTGTTAGGGTGGTGGAGGAAGGAGTCTCCAGTGCACCGAGCGACTCAAGTTTTACTGGGTGTGGCATGTTTGATGATGGGAGCGGCGCTGTGCCGTGACCGCCTCCCCACGGTCCACGCCCAGGACGCTTTTCACCCGTCTTTTTCACCGTTGATCACCCATTCGCAACCGGTCGAAAGTGGTCAGCAACTCACCGTGATCGACGCCACCAAGCGAGCGATGGCGGTGTACCACGTGGACAAGGCGACTGGCCGTGTGACGCTCAAGAGCGTTCGCCAAGTTCACTGGGACCTCCAACTCGAAGAATTCAACGGGGTAAGTCCCTTGCCCCGAGAAATCCAGTCTCTGTTGTCACATCGGTGACGGGCTGGAAACGCCATTGAAGGAAAGTAGAAGCAATGCCCAGCAATTTCGTCGACCTGAATCAAGCTGCCCAGATGCTCGGCATCACCCCCGATCAGTTGGTGGAGATGCGGAGTCAGGGCGAGATTTTCGGCTTCCGCGACGGCAGCAGCTGGAAGTTCAAGATGAACGAGCTGGAACGTGTCGCTCAGGAGCGAGGCATTTCGCTCGGCGCCGGCCATGTGGCGGACGACGAACTAGACGATTTGAATTTGGGCGGCGACAGCGAATTGGATCTCAGCAGGCCGCTGTTCGGCGACGACGCCAGCTTGGCGCCCGATGAGACGGATGGCTCCTCGTTGGGCGAGTTGTTGGCCAGCGATGAGTTGGAGTTGGATCTGTCCAGCGACAGCGATGCCGACAGTCTGTTGGTGAGCGACGAAGTGCCGCTGGCTACCGACACCACCGGCAGCACGATTATCGGCGCGATGAACAACCCCGAGAGCGACCTGCACTTGGTGGCCGACGATGATGACGACGACGTGCTTGGCAGCGACCTGTCGTTGGCCGGCTCCGGCGTCGGAGGCTCCAGCATCTTGGGCGATCTCGATCTGGCCTCGCGCGACTCGGGTGGTTCCGATGTGCGATTGGTGCCGGGCAGCGATGGCAGTGACGTTTCGATTGTGCCCGACAGCAACGATCTCTTGACGGGCCCCGATGCCTCGGGGATCGGTGTGTCCGGCGGCACGGGGGAATTGGAATTGGCCGCCAGCGACGACCTGTCGCTGGACCTGGGCACCGGCACGGGCGATCTCGAACTCGACCTCGGCAGTGGCTCGGGCGACCTGGAATTGAGCACCGGCAGCGGCACGGGTGACCTGCAGCTCAGCACCGGCAGCGGCACGGGGGACTTGGAATTGAGCACCGGCAGCGGCACGGGTGATCTCGAGTTGAGCACCGGTAGTGGCACGGGCGACCTGGAATTGTCGGTTGGCAGCGGCACCGGTGATTTGGAGTTGGATTTGGACTCGGGAAGTCTGAATCTCGACGACGGCCTCGATGATGACGACGACTTGGTGTTGGGAGGCAGTTCGACGCTTGGCAGCGATGTCACGCTGGGCGGCGGCGACACCGGCATCAACTTGACCAGCCCGTCCGATAGCGGCCTGTCCCTGGAGCAGGACCCGATCGAACTGGGCGGGCCGATCTCTTCGCTGGAGCTGCCGGATGAGGATATTATCTCGCTGGATGAAGAGGCGGATCCCGACGCGGCGACTCAGCTGAAGCAGGACGAGACGTTTTTGCTGTCTCCCGGCGAGGGAGATGACGACGACAGCGAGTCTCAGGTGATCGCGTTGGAGAACTCGTCGTTGTTCGATCAGGACGCGGCGACGATGCTGGGCGATGGCGCCTTTGGCGGCGGCCTTGAAGCTCAGATTCACGAACATCCCCAAGGCGGTTTGATGGACTCGGCCTTGGGCGGCGGCGCCGGCCTGGGCGCGATGTCTCAGGGCGCCGCGATGAGCACGGCGCCCATTGAGGACCAGGGCGTTTCGACCTTTGGAGCCACCGGGGCTGCTCCGGTGGAGGCGCCTCGCGAGGCGCCATATTCCTGGCTCAATGTGATGGTGCTGCTGTTGATTTCGGGCATCTTGAGCCTCAGCGGAGTGCTGATGATGGACGTGGTCCGCAACATGTGGACCTGGAATACGGAAGGGTCGGGCTCGATTGCCACCGGCATCACCGAGGGGCTGCTGTCAGCTCTGGGCATCAAATAGCGCCCCACCAGGCGGCCATCCGTTATCAGCTGGATCCGCTGGATCAGCTGGATCACCTGGATGGAGCGTCTGTGTCCCCTCGCTGGATCGAACGTCGTCAGGTCGTGCGCGCGCAATTCCAATCGCACCCGGCCGACTGAATTTGCTTGCCCTGCCGCGGATGTACCAAACGCGACCCCGCGCGCTATAATCTTGAGTCCCACCTTCCTGCCTTCCTCCCACCGTTTGGTGCTCATGCGTTTATCTATTGCTGCGGCAACAGTTTGCGCGCTGTTGTCAGCCTTCCTCGGGTGTCGCCCCGCCTACGAGATCGAGAGCTACACGGTTCCCAAGCCCGTGCGGATGTTGGGGGCAATGGTTCCGGTGGACGGCGGCGCTTGGTTCTTCAAGCTGCAGGGACCCCACGAGCTGGTCGAGCACCAGGTCGACAAGTTTTGGGAGTTCATCGAGTCGGTCCGCTTCTCTTCGGACACGGGAGAGCCGAAGTGGGATCTTCCCGAGGGCTGGAAACTTGCCCCGGTGGACAGCGGGCAGCGATACGCGACCATCAAAGTCGAAGGTGATCTGGAGATTGCCGTCTCCAGCTTCGATCAAATGAACATGACCGACGAGCAATTCCGTTCGGCGAACATCAATCGCTGGCGCCGGTTGCTGTCGGTCGAGGAGGTTCCCGCCGAGTCGTTGGACTCCGTGGTCGAGAAGCGGTCCTTAGGGCCGCTTGAGGCGTTATGTGTCGACATCTCGGGCACACCCAGTCGTCGTCGTGCGCCGATGGCCGGGATGGCGGGCGGCATGGGAGGCGGCATGGGCATGGGAGGCGGCGCCACGTCGCCTGCGCCACCTGCCTCGGGCGGGCAGCCGAAATACGAAAAGCCCGCGGATTGGACCGACGAAGCGTTGAAGCCGTTCAGCATCGCGACCTTTGGCCTGCCCGACTCGGATGGCGCCTTGGTCACGATCAGTCAGGTTGGCGGCGGCCTGTTCGCCAACGCCGGCCGGTGGTTCGGCCAAGCGGGACTGGCGCCGCCCGAGTCAGTGGACGAACTAGCGGACCGATTGGTGCCCGTTGAGGATGCCCAAGGCGACGCCAAGCTGATGGTGCTGTCGGCCGATGACGAGCCGAGCACGATGACTTTGGCGATTGTCGCCATGACCCATGGCGGCACTGACTGGTACGTCAAGTACACCGGCACTCGAGAAGTCTGGCAAAAGCAGCAGGACGCCTTCATGGCACTGGTCAAGTCGATCGACTTTGCCGACTCGAAGTGAGCTTCACGAACACACGCAAGCAAGACCGAAGCCCCTTGAGGTTCGAACGTCGTTCGAATGATCCCGCGGGCTGTCTGTTGTAGGAGAGGATACCGATGAGCGCGGAAGCTACCCCCGAGGGCGCGTTTGCTCCCACGAAGCCGTCGCCAAGCCCGTTGCTTTCCGCCCTGGACGCATTGGGATCGCTGAAGTTCACGGTCGTGCTGTTTGCCTTGTCCATGGTCCTGGTGTTGGCCGGCACCTTGGCACAAACGGAGCAGGACATGTGGGAAGTGCTGGCCAAGTACTTCAAGTCCTACTTTGTGCTCTTCGACATGAAGATTTTCTTCCCGCGGGCGTTTTTCGGCGGATTCACCGACACGGCTGTTTTCCGCGCGATTGCGCCATTGCGGATTCCGTTTGTTGGCGGCGCGACGCTGGGATTGGCCTTGTCGCTCAATCTGTTTTCGGCCCATGTGCGGCGATTCAAAGTGCAGGGCGCCGGACACCGGCTCTGGGTGGGCGTCGGGCTGATGCTTCTGGGCTGCCTGCTGGCCGTGGCCGTGATTCTTTCGGGCAATTTCAAGGATGGTTTGCAGACGGAGCCGTTTGTGAGCTACGCCACGTTGTGGTGGTTCTACAAGGTTGCCTTGATTGGCCTGCTGGCCGCGATGTTGTACGCCTTCGTGGTCTTGCCGAAGGAGCGTCGCATCGAGCAGATCATGTTGTTCAGTGGCTCGCTGCCATTGACTGTTTTTCTCGTCTGGCTGTTCTACTCCAACTGGACGATGGCCGATGAGGGCATGCGGATCCTATGGCAGCTGACGCAGGGCCTGGGGGCCGGCGTGGTGATGTTGCTGGGCTCGCTGCTGGTCTTCAAACGCCGAGCGGGAATTGTCGTTTTGCACTTGGGCGTCGCGGTGCTGATGATCGGCGTCGTGGTCGCCACGTTTTACTCGGTCGAGGAGCGAATGACGCTGTACGAAGGCGACACCGCCTCGTACGCGCGCGATATTCGCACCGCCGAGTTGGCGATCATCGACACCTCGGATGCCAAGGTCGATCAGGTGGTCGTCGTGCCGCTCGACCTGCTGATTCAAAACGAGGGCAAGAAACTGAGTGACAAACAGTTGCCCTTCGATGTCCGGCTCGACAAGCACTTTCCCAACGCCGTGTTGGAGCCGCTGAAAGCAGGCGATGAGCCAGTCGCGACGGCTGGCGCCGGGCTCAAGGAGGCCGCAGTTGGCAGACGCCAATCCGCGGGCGTCGACACCGACAGCGCCGTGGATTTGCCAGCGGCCTACGTGACCTTCCTGGACCCGTCCAGCGGCGACGCGATCAACACGCACTTGGTCTCGATCTACCAGTCGGTTGGCGAGCAGCCCGAGCTGGTGGAGATTGGTGACAAAAAGTACGAAGTCTACTTGCGCTTCAAACGCACCTACCGTCCGTTCTCCCTGACGCTGGTCGATGTCCGCAAGGACGACTACGTCGGCACGACGACTCCACGAAACTACTCGTCGGATTTGCGACTCGTCGACCCCGAGCAGGGCGAGGATCGCACGGTGCACATCAAGATGAACGATCCGCTTCGCTACGCCAATTTGACGTTCTATCAGAGCGGCTACACGGACCATGGCGGCATCGAGTCGACGGATCTGCAGGTGGTCCGCAACGTGGGCTGGATGATTCCCTACGTGGCCTGCTCGATTGTTTCGGTGGGCATGTTCTGGCACTTCCTGTTGACTCTCTTGCGGTACTTGAAGCAGCAGAATCTGGCGATGGTCAACGCGGCGAAGCCGGTGTGGGGCGCTTGGCTCGCGGGTGGTTTGGTGGTGTTGCTGACCGTGGGAATGTTCATGTCGCGCGGGCGCTCGGGGCTGCAACGCGACGGCTTTGACTTCCAGGCCGCGGGACGGATTCCGGTCATGTACGAGGGGCGTGTCAAGCCGCTCGACTCGCTGGCCCGCAACACGATGCGTGTGATCTCGAATCGCGCCACGGTAAAGTCGGCTGACGGCGAACGCGAGCCGGCGGTGCGCTGGCTGATTGAATTGGCCGCTTCGGATCCTGCTTTCCACGCCGGCAAAGAAGGCGAGGAGGGCGACGAAGAGGAATCGGACGAGATTGAGAGCCTGGCTCAGACGGCTCCGGTGTTTCGTATCGACAACCTCGAGGTCCTGGATCTGCTGGGGCTCGAGCGGCGCAAGGGATACCGCTACTCTTGGAGTGAGCTGAAGGATCAATTGCCGGCTTTGGACAAGGCGGCGGAAGAAGCCAGCAAAGTGGACAAGCTGGAGCGCAGCGTTTACCAGAACAAGTTGTTGCTGACTCGCCGCAGGCTCTACGCTTATCGACTGTTGGAAGTGGCGTTCGGCGTCAGCACGATGCCACAGTTGACCAAGGAGTTGCTGGAGGGCCCGCGTGGACGAGAAGCGTTCAATCTGGTGCTTTCCGAGATGGGCCGAGTGCGGCGGTTCGAGCCGCCATTGACCGTGCCGACCGGCTTTGGCGAGATCGGCATGGACGAGTGGCAGCCATACTCGAGCGCGCGGATGTTCGACAATGTGCTGGTTGCCGCAGGCAAGCCCGCGGACCAGGCGACCGAGGCGCTCACGGATATCCTGCAGGCCTATGCGGACAAGGACGCCGACCGATTCAACTCGCATGTCTCGACCTATCTGGCGCAATTGGAGGAAGACGGCCCCGAAGAGTTCAACTCCGAGAAGATCAAGGTCGAGTCCATGCTCAATATGTACTCGCCCTTCGGCATCTGCATGGCGCTGTACGTGATTGCATTTCTGTTGGGTGTCTCGGCTTGGGCGACCGGCAATAGCCCGGCGCTGCGCAGCTTGTCCAACGCGCTGGTGGTGGGCAGCTTGTTGGTGCACACCTTCGCGCTGGTGGCGAGAATCTACGTCTCCGGCCGGCCCCCTGTCACGAATCTCTACTCGTCCGCCGTGTTTATCGGCTGGGGCGCGGCGGCGCTGGCGATGGTGCTGGAGTTGATCTCGCCATTTGGCATTGGCAACATTGCGGCCGCGTTCGCCGGGTTCTCGACGTTGGTGATTGCCGGCGGGCTCGAGGCCGATGGCGACACGATGAGCGTATTGCAGGCTGTGCTCGACACCACCTTCTGGCTAACCACTCATGTGGTCTGCATTACGGTGGGCTACCTGACGACATTTCTCGCGGGTGTGCTGGGCATTGCCTATGTCGCGGTCGGGATGTTCACCAATGTTGGCAAGTCCGAACGCAACAACTTGGCGAAGACGATTTACGGTATGGTCTGCTTCGCGATGTTTTTCAGTTTCCTCGGCACCGTGTTGGGCGGACTCTGGGCCGATGATTCGTGGGGCCGATTCTGGGGCTGGGATCCCAAGGAGAACGGCGCCTTGCTGATCGTGTTGTGGAACGCGCTGGTGCTGCACGCGCGCTGGGGCGGGATGATTCGCAGTCGTGGCATGGCTGTGCTGGCGATCTTCGGCAACATTGTCACGGCTTGGTCGTGGTTTGGCACCAATCAATTGGGCGTTGGGCTGCACTCCTACGGCTTCACCAGTGGCGCCGCCATGTGGCTGTGGATCTTCGTGTTTAGCCAAATCGCCGTGATCGGCATGGGATGCGTGCCGACCTCACGGTGGCTCAGCTATCAGACCGAGCCGTAGGCTGTTGAAGTAGAGCCAAGGAAACCCGAAGCGTCAGCGAGGGATCGCATCGCAGTAGCCGACCATCTCTGCGAAAGCGTAAGCAGTTGATCGCCGGTTCCAATTTCAACGGCACGAGGAGCGGCGATGGACCGAATCCACGAGCCCGCGTGGGTCGAACGTAGTCTTGAACTGCTCGCCTCCTATGAACGCTGGCTGGGTGAGCCGCTGGTGCCGGAAGGGACCGCACAGCAGCGCGCCCGGTCGCTCTGGGAGGCGCCGTTCGTCGTCGTGGCTCATGGCACCCAGGCGGACCCCGTGCTGAACTACGCCAACCAAGCCGCGCTCGCACTTTGGGAGACGGACCTCGAGTCGCTGCTGCAGATGCCGTCGCGATTGACGGCCGAGCCGATGCATCGGGACGAGCGGGCCGAGATGTTGCGGCGGACATCACGGGACGGTTACATCGACGACTACCGCGGCGTTCGCATTTCGACCACGGGCCGGCGATTCCTGATTGAGCGGGCGACCGTGTGGAACGTGCTCGACACCGCCGGCCAGCCGGCGGGGCAGGCAGCCACGTTTTCCGATTGGTCGACGCTGAGCGATTCGGCATGACGGGATCAATAGGCGCCCCGGGCAAACCGATATATAATTTCGGGACTGCAAGGGGACGCTTGCCCACGCCGATTTCATCTTCGTCACTTTGACACTCGATGCTTCATGATTCGTCGCACGGCTCAATTCTCGCTGCCCGTGGTGTTCGCCCTGCTGCTGGCGACGGTTGTCACGGCCTGCCCAACCTGCAAGGACAGCCTGGAGCACGATCCCGCCGCGATGGCGTTGGCGCAGGGATTCTACTGGAGCATCCTGTTCATGATGTCCGCCCCGTTTCTGATCGTGGGTGGGCTGGGCTGCTACTTTTATTACGAAGTCCTCAAGGCTCGGCGCCAGGCCGCCGGCAATTCACTGGAGACCTCCGCCTAGCAGCCTGTTGAGAAAGACCCAACTGGCAATCGGAACCGAGTTGATCGTGCGCCAGTGCATTGCCGATTGCTGAAACAGGCGGTTTTCGACGGCCTCCCAACGGCCAGTTTTTCAACGGCCCCATCCATGTCAAAGCAATGAGAGAGATCGGAAGATTTTTGCAACTGGTGGGACTGGTTGTGTTGCCACTCTCGATGTTGCTCGAACTAAACGGCAGCCTGGGACGCTCGTTTGGACTGAGCGAAATGGTGCTGATGTTGCTCTTCGGCGTGGGCGCCTTTTACTGCGGCCGACTGCTCGAAGGATATTCGTCGTGAGCCACAGCTTGGCGGACGACGGCCCGGAACTGCATGTTCGATATGAGCTGACCGACGCCGAGATTCGTTCGCTGGACGACTCGCCCTGGCGGCGCCGTTGGCAGACGTTCTGGCTCTGTCTCGTCCACTTCGGCATCCCGCTTGGTCCGAGCATCGTGGTGCTGTCGGTGTTTGGCATGGGCAAGGCGGCGCTCGCAGTGGCGGGGGCTTTCTTGTTGCTGGCCCTGGTGGCCACGGTGCTGGCCAAGTTCGAGGCAGGGTACACCTCGGCGCCGCTTGAACTGCTGCTCTCGCCCAATTTTGTCGACGTGTACTCGGTCAATCGCAAGGTCCGCCGCAGCTGGCGGATGTTCGATCTCGTCGTGGAGAATGCCGGGTGGCTTCATCTGCAGCGCAAAGGAGAGCGGATCCTGTCGCTGCCCAATCGTGTGCTGGGCGAAAGCGACGAGCAACGCGGCCGCTTAGTCGGGCAGATCAAGGCAGCCATCGAGCGTCGGGAGACCGCCCCCATTCCGCAATTTCCGTTTGACAAGCGTTGGGAGTCGGCGCCGTTCTACTATCAACGCGATGAATTGCAGGAGTTGTTTGGCGGCGCCGTCGTGATGGTGGACGAATCGGGCGAGTCTCAGCGGCGGGGCGGATGTTTGATGCCAAGCGTGTTGGTGATGCTGGGAGCCGCGGTCGTCATCTCACAAGTCGAGCAAAACACATCGACCAAGATCGTCATGTGGGTTGCGGCCAGCGTGGCGATCTGGCTGCCGCGTGGCATCTGGTTGGTGATGTCGAAGTGGCGCGTGCAACGTTACCTGGAGTCCATGGGCGAGTTCATCGAGATGGAGCATCGGCATATCCTGGGGACGGACGGCCTGGCGGCGTTGACGCCCGACTCGCTGGATCTGTGGCGTTGGGAACGCATTACCAAGGTGAGCGAGCACCCGAAATACCTGTTCTTTCATGCCGGCGGGCTGCATCTGTTCGCGACGCCGAAGAGAACTCTTGTGGCCCCGGGCGAGGCGCTTGACTACGCACGGCAACAACTCTCCCTGCACGATCCCGAACAACAACGACTCGCCACCGAGTCCATTCGCGAGGAGCAGCCGGGGCCCGCCAGCGAGACCGGGAATCCTTACCAGCCACCGCTCTCCTGACCAAACGAATCGAGCTCCCGCATGCCTCGCTATACCATCCAATCCGTCGAGTTGTTGATTCGCACGACTCCACCGAACCGCACGGCGTTCCACATCGGCGGTGTCTCCGGAGCGCAGGGCTCGTCGATTCCGCAGGGCTCACGCGTTGAGCCCAAGCCGACCGACTCATCACCCGCCCCGGCCAAGCGTAGGCCGCGAGGCATTCTCTACGCTCAGCTTCAATTGACCGACGACCGTGGTCGCTCGGCCTGGGGGATCGCGGCGGATCGGCCGTCCTTCGGATGGCTCGACAAACGCAAGCAGTATTCGCCCGATCAAAAGTTGAGCCGTCTGTTTCAGTTGGTTCGGGCCGCTCGCGACGTGTATCTGGCTGACAGCTTTCCGTCTCCCTTTGCCCACTGGCAGCATTGTCTGCCGGAGATCGAACGCATCGCTCGACGCGATGATCATGAGTCCCTGAGCGCAGCCTATGCTTCGGCGCTGTTGGAGCGGGCAATGATCGATGCCGTCTGCCGACTTCACAACGTGCCGTTCTTCGCGGCAATGCAAGCGGGGCTGCTGGGATTTGAGGCGTCTCGCGTCGCCCCAACCGCCAAACTTGCCTTGCCGGCTCGACCTCGCACAAACTTCGCGATTCGTCACACCGTGGGGCTCAGTGACCCGTTGCGGGACAGCGATGTCGCGCCGGGCGAGCAAGTGCGGGACGGCGAGCCCGAGTCGTTGCAAGGATACATCCAGCGGGACGGACTGCGATATTTCAAGGTCAAGATCGGCGGGAACGCCGAGGAAGACTTGGAGCGGCTCGCCAGGATCTGGGAGCTGGTCGCTCGGCAGGACATGCCCGTGATTACGCTCGACGGCAATGAAAGCTATAGCGACATCGATGCATTCGCCAAGTTTCTCGAACGGCTCGAACGTGAGCAACTCGGGTTGTTTCAACACATCGCCTTCGTCGAGCAACCGCTCACTCGGCAGCTGACGCACGACCCGCGGACGCGCGCCGCGGTCACTCGTCTCGCGCGGCGGAAGGCCTTGGTGATTGACGAAGCGGACGGCCATGTCGACGCCTTTGCCGAGGCGTTCGAGATCGGCTACCGCGGAGTGTCTCATAAGAATTGCAAGGGAGTGTTCAAGTCGCTGCTCAACGCAGTTCGAGTTCAACAAGCGGCGGACCAGGGCGCTTTTCAAACGGGCGAGGATCTTTCCAACATGCCCCTGGTGTCGCTCCACCAGGACTTCGTCGCCCTCGGGCTGCTTGACATCGAACATTGCGAGCGGAACGGCCACCACTACAGCTTGGGACTATCGCATCTCACTGCGGGTGAGCAGGTCCGGGCGTTGGAGAGCCACGGTGATCTCTACGAACGCCGCGGTGAAGAGGTGTTTTTGAAGATCCGCAATGGACAAGTGCATTGCAGCTCATTGCAGTGTCCCGGCTTGGGAGTGCTTTTCCAGCCCGATCGCGAAGGTCTGACCCCGCTTGAGGATTGGCAGGTTGCTTGGTGAACCACGAAGGATAGGTTTGTTGGAACCACGAAGTTCGCGAAGACCACGAAGAATTGAGAATTGAGAGTTGCAGTTTGCTGAGTTGTCGACGGAAAGTCTGGCACGCAAAACCCTTCTGTCTGACCCGGACGCAGCACGCTTCGCGAGTAGCATGGGCGTCCCCGCCCGACTCCGCCCGACTCCGCCCGACTCCGCCCGACTCCGCCCGACCCCGCCCGACCCCGCCAGTGTCGCACTGCGCATCACAAGCGCAAAAGCCCCGAAGGGGCGACAGACGGTAGCCACGGGCGTAAGCCCGTGGAATTGCGTCGCACACGCGCGTTCGCACTGCGCAACCCCTTTGCACTGGCCGAGGGGCTCTCTTGTGATCATTGCGGCTGCTTGCCCAGGCTGCGAACTCCCGAACTTCGCATGCTGCCTAGGTTGCCAAGTCGTGCGCGAGTGGGTTGCCGGGCGATGTCGGCAGTTGAGAGCTTTGTCTTGAATCAATTGCCGAATTTCTGTAGAAGCCGACCCGTGACTCCGCGGAAATCTGTCCTGGCTGGCATTCAAAAGGAGCGTCTGGTGTCCACATCCACAATTCGGGAAACGGTTCAGGCAGTGCTGGACATGTTGGATTCCCGCCTGCAGGATCGCGGCATCTGGCTCACGGTGGACGTCCCGGCGGTTGTTGTGCCGCTTTCGGAGCGTTCGCTGCAATGCGCCCTGTACGGCATGTTGATGGACGCGATGGAGCACATGGGAGTTGGGGGCGACCTCTCCGTGACGGTGTATGCCGACGAGGACGTGCTGGAGTTGGAAGTGGCCGACAGCGCCGAAACCTGCGGCCGACGAATTGACTCCTGCGAGTCCGTTGAGTTGCTGGCTCAACAGTGCGGAGGGAAGTTGCGATGGGTTCATTGCGCGCAGGGAGGTACGGCTCGCATTCTGCAATTGCCGCTGCCCCGCCACCGCGCCGCGGCGTGAGACTGAATACTGACGCCAATCACGATTCGACACGATCTGAACGATTCAATCGATGCACTGGAACGACATCACATCGCGGCTTGCACGCGACCGCACGGCGCAGCTGTTCACCGGTTTGGCGGCAGCCTGTCTGCTGGCAGCGCTGGGTTGGAGCCAGTGGAAGTCTCGGGATGAAGTCTCGTTGTACGAAGGGCGACGATTTCGCGCGGGAGAGTTGACCGAACTGCAAAACGCCTTTGCCCAGGCGAATCTCGATGATTGGCGGTGCGAGGATGGTCGTGTCCTGGTGCCTCGCCGCAAGCGGCTGGATTATCTGAAAGCCGTGGAGTCGGCCGACGCGTTTCCAACCGGACTTGCGGCCGGGTGGGATGGTCAGTATTCGCCCACGTTGCTCGACAGCCGCCAGCTGCGGGAGGAAAAGCAGCGTCACGCGTTGCAGGCCGAGTTGTCTCGCGTTGTGCGGGCGATGGCGGGTATCGAGGAAGCTGCCGTCAAGTATTCCGAATTGATCGAGCGTGGCTTGCACCCGCGCGTGTTGCGGCGAGCGATGGTGGCGGCCCGAGGCGAGAACGGCGAGCCACTGACCGGCCAGCAGGTGCAGGCAATTCGCGAGACGGTGGTTGCTTCGATCGCTGGGCTCAGCGACGACCAAGTCACCATCACCGATCTGAATCATGCGATGACGTGGACTGGCGGCGTCGGGGCGGTGCGCGAGCGGCCGCGACAAGTCGGCTCGCCTGCCGAGAGCCTTCCCGGCGCGAGCGACGACCGCGTCGCCGCCGAGGACCAACTGCGGGAGCGAATTGCCCAACAGCTGGAGCAGTGGGCTGGTGCGCCGGTTGAAGTGTCATTTCGAACGCCCACCACGATTGCCTCGCGGTACCGCCCTGCCGTGAGCGTGCAAGGCTCGACCCATCGCGTGGTGGAGCTGAGGGCGCCGGCCTCGGCGCTGGCGAAACACTTTGGCGGCCCCGAGATTCTGCCCAGCCAGTTGCCGCAAATCGCCGCAGAGCGATTGCAGCCGATCGTCCAGCAGCTCACGCGACAACCCACTGCAGTCTCCGTGACGGCGGTGCCCGACGAGGCAGACATCCTGCAAAAGCCCGCTGGCCCTTCGGCCCTCGAGCCCTCCCAGTCTCCGTCCGACGCGACCGATGACCGACAGGCCAGCGTTCCTATTGCCCCGAGCCATCGGCCGCTCGAGGGGCAGGAGACCGCGACGGCGATCGCTGCCGGATTGCTCGCACTGAGTGGCCTGGCGCTGTATGTGAAAAAACGCTCCCTCCGTCGTACAGGAACGAGGCGTGGCGAGTTGGATGCGACTTGCGAGCCGCAGTGGACTGCAGAGACCGGTGAGTCGGGAGTGGGCCAAGGAGTTGAACCCGTCGTGTCCAGTCCCCAGGATGCCTCTGATCTGGCCGGATCGATCTTGCGACAGCCTGAGGCGCTTGCGGCGCTGCTGCAACGCTGGATTGAGGACGAAGCGGGAGCGACCGACGCGCGTTCGGCGTCCGTGTCATGAACGTGTCACGCATACGGACCGCCGCGATTCTCGTTGCGGAGATGGCTCCCGAGCATGCCCAGCGGTTGTTGGCCCTGCTGACGCCGGCGGCGTCGAGTCTGTTGGTGAGGGCGGTCGGTGAGTTGGGCGAAGTTCCGATTGCGGAGCGAGAGGCCGCTGTGGCGAGACTGGTCCAAGACCTGGCTCGGCCAAGTCTCCCGACGGGCCGCAGCGACCTTTCGCCAGTGAGTCCTGCCGAGCGCGCCGGCGAAGTGTTTGACCCCGCCACGCGCGCCAATTCCGGGAATTGCGGCGCCGGTGTGGACGTGTCACTGGATGGCGAGACCACAGAATTGTTGGCCGCTGCTTTGGAACGAGAGCGACCTCAGGTCATTGCGGCGGTGTTGTCGCGGTGGTCGCCTGCGATGGCGGCTCGCGTTCTACGGGAACTGTGCGAAGACCTGCGATCCGATGTGCTCGACCGAATTGGACGGCTCAACCCGATCGCCTCCGACGTGCACGGCTTGCTGACGACTGCCTTGGAGCAGAGCGTTTTGGAGCGGCGCGACGAGCGGGATCGTCGCGATCAAGGCGCCGCGGTCGTCAATGCGATCCTCGCCGCAACGCCAAGTCACGATGGCGAGGAGCTCGAGCACGCGACAGTGGGCGATGTGCGAACGCGAGTGCAGATGGCGTTCGCCGACCTGGCGCAACTGGACGACACGGCCCTCGCGGCAGTGCTCGCCGCCGTCTCTCCTCAGCTGGTGCAAGTCGCGTTGATGGACGCTGAGCCTAGCTTTGTGGACCGCGCGCGGCGGTTGGCGCCGGCCGTCGGCAAACTGCCCGGGCATCAGGGGCCCTTGTTGCTTGGCGACATCGCCCGTGCTCAGCAGGCGCTGGCCGATGAGGCGGCGAGAATGATCGACAACAGCGATGTGGTGCTGGTCTCCGGTGGTCGGCTGTCGGCCGCTGCATAGCCTGTTAAGTGAGCCCCAACTGACAATCGGAACGACGTTCATCCTGCAGCAAAATACGGGTTCGATTGACAGCGTAAGAGTTTTCAATGGCCTCCTGGCCGAGTGATTGTGATGAGGAATCGATGGCCAAGATCTTGAAACAGTTCTTTGCGCGTTCGACGACGGCCGTCGCTGCGACAGATGATGACGTGCTCGCCGCTGGCTCGTGCCATGCGATGGCAGGCACCTATTTGTCCGAGTCGGCGCTCACGGCTGCCGATGTGCCTCCGGACGAATCGGATTTGGGACAGGATCGCTTGATGCGAGTGGTCCTCTCGGCGGAGCAGCGGATACAAGAGTCACAAGACGCTTGGCGCCAGCGTTGGGAACGTGACGCCGTGCGACTCGCCTGCCGCATTGCATCGCGATGCCTGCGAGAGCTGCCGTTCGATTCCGCGGCGTTAGCCGAGCGGCTTGTGGAGGAGTCGTTGCGCGGTTTGCGAATGGACGGCAGTTGCGAAGTGCGATTGAATCCCGAGGACTATCGCGCACTCACTGCCGCCAAACGGCTGCCCGAGGGCCGCGTCATGGTGCTGCCCGATTCCGACGTCGAACGCGGCGGCTGTGTGGTGCGAACGCCTGACGGGATTATTGACCAGACATTCGATCAACAGCTGCGACGAATTGAGCACGAGCTGCTTAGAGAGTAGACCTGACATGATCTCTTACGAGCAACAGTTGGACCGCATCTGGCCGGCGATGGTGGAGGGGTCCGTCACGGCGACTGACGGCGTGTCCGCTCGGGTTGCCTGCCTTCCCGTTCCAATTGGCGCCGAAGTGGAGTTGCAACGAGTCGGCCTGCCGGCGTTGTCGGCGCAGGTGATCGGATTTCACGACGGGCTCACACACGTGTTTCCCTTCGAGGAGCCCCGCGGCGTCCGCATCGGCGATCGCGTCCGCTTGGTGCGCACCCAGCCGACGTTTCGCGTGGGCCCCCAGTTGTTGGGCCGAGTGCTGGACGCCAAAGGTCGCTCGCTGGATGGACGCCCTGCACCGACCGCCCTGTCGGTCGCTTGTCTCGAAGCGGCGCCGCCTCGGGCGCTGCAGCGTCGCTCCATCCGCGAGCCGCTGGCGACTGGCGTGCGAGTCATCGACGGGCTGCTGACCTGTGGCGCCGGACAGCGATCGGCGATCGTCGCTGGTCCGGGATTGGGCAAGAGCGTGCTGCTTGGCATGCTCGCCCGGCGCAGCGAGGCGGACGTGAACGTTGTCGCGCTGATCGGCGAACGGGGCAGGGAGGTGCAAGAGTTCCTCGATCGAGATCTCCGGGACGGGCTGCAGCGTAGTGTCGTGATTGTCGCCACCGGCGACGAGAGCGCTGCCATGCGGCTGCGGGCGGCCATGGCCGCGACGACAGTGGCGGAGTACTTTCGCGAGCAGGGGCTGCGCGTGCAGCTGTTGTTCGATTCGCTGACTCGAGTGGCCATGGCGCAGCGAGAGATCGGCCTTTCACTGGGTGAGTTGCCCGCTTCGCGCGGTTATCCGCCGAGCGTCTACTCGCTGCTCCCTCGCTTGTTGGAGCGCACCGGCGCTTCCGACCAGGGCAGCATTACCGCGTTCTACTCGGTTTTGGTGGATGAGCTTGGCCGCGACGACCCGATCGGAGAGGCGGCGCGTGGCCTGCTGGATGCCCACTACGTGCTTTGTCCGCGGCTGGCACAGCGCGGCCTGTATCCCGCCATCGACGTGCTGGACAGTGTGAGCCGCTTAATGCCTCAGGTGGCTGATCCGGACCACGCAGCCGACGCGGCAGCCGTCCGCAACGCGCTTGCCGCAAAGCGCGAAGCGGAGGACTTGATCATGGTCGGCGCCTATCGCGCCGGCAGCCGCGCCGACGTGGACGCTGCCTTGCGATGCGAGCATCAACTGGATTCGTTTCGTCGGCAATCGCCGGACGAGTCGAGCTCTCCCGAGGTGACGCGAAAGCAGCTAAGAGAATTGGCCAGGAGCCTGGCGGACGAGCGTCTCGAGTCGCGCGGCCTTCCAACGAATCCATGACGGGAGTGAATCGATGGGGCTCGAGCTCTTGCTACGCGAGGTGGAACGGCGGCGCGACGCGTGTGCTGCTGCATTGTCCTCCGCAAACCGGCAATGGGAAGCCGCGGTCCAACGCGCCGAGACTGCTCAGCAGCTGGCTCGCGAGCGGGCGCTGAGTCGAGATGCGTGGCTGGAGCGAAGTGAAACGGGAAACTGTCGAGTGTTTTTGGCGGGCGAGTGGCAGCAGCGAACCGCCGAGGCGCAAGCCGCTGAGCAGCAATGGCAGTTGGCCGCTCGCGAGGCCGACAGCCGTCGACGCCAGCTTGATGAGGCCGAGCAGCATTGGCGACAGGTGCGGCAGGAGTGGCAAGCTCTCGATCTGTTGCGGCAACGGCGCGAACAACAGCGTGTTGACCGCGAGCGCACCGACGCGGCCAGACAGCATCACGACCTGATCGCAGCCAACGCCGCAATGTCGTCGCGCCAACTGTGAAGGCGTTGATCGAAGTTGGCGCGTGTGCCAGACCGCTAATTGAGCAGCAGTCGACACGGCAAGTCGCCATCGCCGCCATCGCCGTTGTCGTCGCGCCGATTTAGCTCCTTGCGCACTTCGAGCAACCCGTAGGCGCAGAGTTCAAACTCCTCACTCAGCTGTTCCAGCACTTCGCTGGGAGGCATCGTGTCGCTCTCGATGCGGCTGGCGACTCGGTACGCATGTTTGCCGTGGACGCAGTACACTTGGTAGCCGTCGTCGCCGACCTTCTGCCGCAGGGACTCGGGAAACAAGCCCGCCCAGAACAACGCGTAGTCGCCGATATGCCGATGCACAGCCCGTTTCGCGTCGCCGATTCGCGCCTCGGCTTCGCGGAGCATGGAGCCCAACTGCTGCAGGCGATTGCCTGAAGGATCGCGGACTCTCTGCACCGACTCCATTCGCACAAAGCGAATCAGCAGATCGCTGACATAGTCGATCAGCGTGGGGTTGGCGACGCCTAGCTGCGTCTGAAAAGTCTGCTCAGCGACACCGGTGAAGTACCGCTTTAATGTGGTTTCGGCAGAGTGGCGGTCGGGCGAAGGTGAGGTCATGGCGTCCTCCAGCTTGGGGGGCGCACCGCCGTTTTCCTCTCCTATGCACAATCGGGAACCCCGACGCGTAGGCGCGGGGCAAGACCTGCTTCAATCGCAGTCCGACTCCCGTCGACGCGCCGCGGGATCCAGTGGATAAACCTACGGAAAACGGTCGATCGCGATTTCAATGAGAACGGGAGAAGTCGGTAGTCGGCGAAGGACAACTCGCCGTCGCCGTCCTCGGAGGTCGGCGCACCGGATTCCCCATACTTCAAGAAATATTATCGAAATGGGACCGCGTCAAGTTGAATCCGTGTCGGACTGCGTTGCCGAACACTGCCAGAAAGAGGAAATTTCCTTGCATTCGGTTTGGTCACGCCGGTTGACGTAAAATGTGCGGCTGCCCGAAACGGCGCCTCGAGAGCAATGACGCGGTGGTGGCGCCGGACCTTGGGCGGAACGGAACGTGCTAGTCCCCCGTCAACACGAAGCGTTGGGTTAGCCGCCGCCCCAAGCTCGTGGCTCGCCACGACTTCTTGCGTTCTTCCAACCACAAAACTAAGGCTTGACGGTCCACTGGACTCCGTTGCACAGAAAGGCCAGACCATGCATTGGCGGAGACGACGTCGCCTTTTGCTTTCGCCCGTTGCATTGACACTTGTGCTGGGGACCGTTTGCGCCGTGCGGTTCGTCGAAGCGCAAACGAAGTCCGCGACGGACCCACCGCCGGGAACGGCGGGCAACGCAAAGAATGTCCCGTTCATCGGCGGCAGGGATGCTCACGGGAACCCCGTGCGGTTGGCCCGCCGCACGGGACATGTGTCGAATTATGACGAGGCGCTGGTGCCCGCTTATACACTGCCGGATCCGCTGACGATGTCCGATGGTCGCCGAGTGGCGAGCGTGGAGCAATGGGCGGCTCGTCGGCAAGAGATTTTGAGTTTCTATCGCCAACACATCTACGGTCGCGTTCCCGAACGGGTGCCCCGCGTGACTTGGCGAGTCACGGAAACAGCCGAGCATGCTCGTGAGGGAGCGGCCGTGGCCAAGACGGTGCTCGGCAGGGTTGGCGATGCGGGACCGCAATGGCGCCTTACCTTGCTGGTGCCGAAGAACGCGGCTGCTCCGGCGCCGGTGTTGCTGAATCTCTCGTTTTTCGATGTGTCGGGGCCAGCTCGCCGCCCCAAGAACGACGAGCCTGTATTTGATCCGGTGGCGGCAGTGTTGGCCAACGGCTGGGCGTACGCTCACATCCGTTACGGCGAGATCCAGCCCGATCGAGCCGACCAGTGGCGACAGGGGGTCATCGGGCAATCGCTTGAAGATGGTCAAGATCGTCCGGCGGATGATGAGTGGGGCGCGATTGGCGCCTGGGCCTGGGGCGTCAGCCGGGTGATCGATTACTTGGAGAGCGACCGCGATCTGGATGCCAGCAAGATCTCGCTGACCGGCGCGTCGCGGCTGGGCAAGACTGCTCTGTGGGCCGCGGCGCAGGACGAGCGCATCGCCTGTGTGTTCAGCGTCGTGCCGGGTGAGATGGGCGCTTCGTTGATCCGTCGCGATTGGGGAGAGACTCTGGACGACATGGCGCAAAACTTCCCTTGGCAGTTTGCCGGGAACCTTCAGAATTGGGTTGGCAAGTGGAGCGAGCTGCCCGTCGACCAACATATGCTGATCTCGTTGATCGCTCCGCGACCGGTATATGTCAACGGCGGCCTCAGCGACCAATGGAGCGACCCGAAGGGAGAGTTTCTGGCCATGGTCGCGGCGGGTCCCGTCTATCGGCTGTTGGGCGCATCCGACCTTGGGACGAGCATGCTACCCGGTCTGGACCAGCCGGTTATCGGCAAACACTTGGCGTTCCACTATCACTCGCAGGGACACCGCTCGGTGCCGGAGGATTGGCGCCTGTTTTTGCGTTTCGCAGATCAACACTACCAAACGAAGCGATAGCAAACATATGTGGGCACAATTCCGCGTTGGCGTTATTTGTCTAGCCTTCGGCTCCATGGGGCTCGGCGTGTTTCCGTTCGGCCCGGTGGCCCGGCTCGTTCAGGCGGCGGACGATGAGGTGAGCGTTCGCGAGAGCGTTGACGCTTTCACGCTCAGCAACGGCACGATCACGGCCAGCGTTTCCAAACGTAGCGGCGACTTGCGATCGCTGCGGTTCAAGGGCGTTGAACTGCTCACCGATCGCTCGGGGCATGCCGGCGGTTACTGGTCACACGACACGTCAGGGGGCGTTGATCGGCTCACGAGGGTGACGATTGACCCTGCCGCCAACGGCGGCGAGCGGGCCGAGGTCGCGGTGAAAGGTGTCTCGGGGGGCAGGAAGATGGGCCATGGTCCGGGCGCCGCGTCCGATGGCGACTTTCCGGCCGACATCGAGATTCGCTACTGCCTGGGCCGCGGCGATTCGGGGATATATACCTACTGCATTTTCGACCATCTGCCGGAGTACGGTGCGGCAACGATGACCGAAGCGCGGTATGCGGCCAAGTTGGCGGCGGACTTTGATTGGATCAGCGTCGACGCGCAGCGCAACAAACATTACCCCCGTGCGCTTCCGGGCGAGGACAAGTATGTCTACACGGCGATTCAATCCGAGAACCTTGCGTTCGGATTCGCTTCGACGAAACGCAAGGTTGGCTTTTACTTCGTCAACTCGACCATCGAGTACTTGAGCGGCGGGCCGACCAAGCCCGAGTTCCTCTGTCATCGCGACACCACTTCGGTGCAAGCCCCGGTGGTGCTGAACTATTGGCGCTCGAGCCACTATGGCGGAGCGAATGTGTCGGTGGAGCAGGGCGAGCGCTGGACTCGCGTGATCGGCCCGTTCTTGCTGTATGTCAACGAAGGCGCCGAGCCGCTTGAGCTGTGGCGTGACGCTCGTCGGCAGGCCGTCGAGGAGGCCAAGAAGTGGCCGTACGATTGGGTCCAAACGCCCGGCTATGCAAATCGCGACGCTCGCAGCGTGGTCAAAGGCAGGTTGAAGCTGGACGACCCGCTGGCCAAGCAGTTTGCCGGCAGGCTGATGGTCGGTCTGGCCCATGGCGCCTATCAAGTGCCGGGTTGGCGAGGCCGGCGGCAATCGGTCTCATGGCAGACCGACGCCAAGCATCTGCAATTTTGGGCGCCCAGCGATGATCCCCATGGGGCCTTTTCGATTCCGCATGTTGCGCCCGGTGAGTACACACTCTATGCATTCGCAGACGGAATTCTGGGCGAGTTCGAGCACGCAGGGGTCAAGGTCGCCGGAGGCGGCGTCCATGATGTGGGCGAGCTGACTTGGAAGCCGGTGCGGCAGGGGAGGCCGCTCTGGGAAATCGGGATCCCCAATCGGAGTGCGTCGGAGTTTGCCGGGGCAGACCGCTTCTTCGAGCCGGATATCGTCCTGCAGTACGCAAAGTTGTTTCCCGATGATGTTCAGTTTACGGTTGGCAAGAGTGATCCGAGTCGCGACTGGTTTTACGCGCATGTTCCCCACAACGAGGACTCCGATGCGCGCGTGGTGCCGTTTCGCGGCGTCAGCGGGCGAGGGCGAGCGACGCCGTATCGGATTGGTTTTGTGTTGGAGGACGACGCGGCGCTGCGCGCGGAGAACGCGACTGCAGTTCTGCGGCTGGCGGTTTGCGGCACGGGCACGAGGTTCGTCGCCGTTTCGGTCAACGGCAAGCGAGCGGGCGAGATTGCGTTGGGAAGGCCTGAAGGTGTGATCACGCGACACCAGCTGCAGGGGCTCTGGTACGAGCGGCAATTGGAGTTCCCCGCCTCGCTGCTGGCGTCCGGCGACAACGAGGTCACCTTGACCGTGCCGGCCGGCGCCAATGGCGCCGGGGTCGTCTATGACTATCTTCGCCTCGAGTTGGCGTCGCCGAAGGGCAAGTAGAGGACTGTCAGGTTGGTTCGTAGCACAGGCTGCCAGCCTGTGTAGGGTGGCCGCAGGTTGCAGGCTGGCAGCCTGCACTACGACCAGGTTGCAGGCTGGCAGCCTGCACTACGACGAGGTTAGAGGCTGGCATGTTCGAAGCGATCGGACTGTATTTCGCGTTCGGCGTGATCTCCATACTGCTCGTGCTGGTGGTGGCATGGCAGGTGCATGGCCGCGGCACGCATCGTTCCACGCAATATTTCGTTGCTTATTTGCTGGCGTCGGCGGCATGGATGGGAGCAGGCCTGCTGGGGCTGCTGGGGCCAACGGCGGCGTGGTCGGAGTTCTGGATCAGCACGGGGCGGGTCACGACGGCGAGTGTGCTGACATCGGTTTGGCTATTGTTCTGCTGCAATTACACCGGGCTGCTGCGCCGCAGGTGGCTCGCGCCGGTGTTGTTTTTGCTGCTGGCCGGCGCCGCGGTCATGGCGATTTGCTCGTGGGTCGAGCCTCGTTGGTTTGTCGAGACGATTCGCTTTGAGCGGCACGGCCATTGGTTTCACCCGAGCCAACGAGTCAACGGTTGGCTGTTTCGAAGTTACATGCGGACGATCGACTCGGCGTACTATCTGGGCGTGTTGTTATTGCTCACCTTTCTGTTTCGCGCTGGATCGAAGAGCCGCTGGCAGATCCTTTGTGTGGTCGCCTCTGCGGTCATCTCGGGATCGGTTGCAATCGCGTCCGCGCTCGGCTGGCTCGGCATCTCGACGCTCGACAAGACCGTGTTTGTCTCGCCGTTCACGACGACGTTGCTGGCGATTGGGTTGTTCCGATTTCGCCTGCTGACGTCCGCTCCCGTCGTCTTGGACGCGATGTTGGCGGCCGTCCACGACCCGGTGATTGTCGTTGACCGTCATTCCAACATTGTCGAGGTCAATCCACATGGACTGCGAATGCTGGTCGAGCACCTTGGTCTGCCGCCGCATGGGACAGCGGCCGTGTTTCGCCACTCGTTGCACGATCCTCGTTGCGTGAGCGACTCGCCGCTTCGGCAGGTGTTGTTGGACGCCCAGCCCGGCCGCCACGAGTTGCGGCTCGAGCGTCACCAAGGCCAAGCGGTGTACGTTGCTTCCGTCTCGAATCTCGGCGGCTGGCAGGTCAACGAAGGCCGAGTGATCGTGCTTCGCGACGAGTCGCGTTCACACGAGCTCTTGAACGACCTGGAGGCTTACGCTCACACGGTGGCGCACGATCTGAAGAATCCACTGGGGGCGATTGTGAACTATGCCAACGCAATTCGCAGCCTGACTTCGGAGAGCACGCTGGATCGCATGTCGCGAGGAATCCTCAAGTCAACGGAGTCGATGACGCGAATCATCGAGGAGTTGCTCTTGTTGGCCTCGCTGGAGGCGGGGGCGCCCGCATTGGAAGTGGTCGACATGAACGAGATCTTGGATGCCGCCATCCAGCGAGTCGCCGGGCGGCGAGCCGATGTCGAGTTTGTGCGGCCCGCTCCCTGGCCTCTGGCCTACGGAAATCCGATTGGAATTGAGCAGGTGTTGGTGAACTTGCTGGGCAACGCTTTGGAGCATGCCGGCGGCGCCCCGCTGCGGATTGAGCTGCGGGCCGAGCCGATCGAGGGCGGCCAGCGCTGGCGATTCACGGTTGCCGACAATGGACGGGGCATTCCTGTCGAGGTATTGCCGCACGTGTTCTCGCCCAAGCCCGGCAGCGTTCAAAATCACGATCGCGGCTTTGGACTTTCGATTGTCAGGCGTCTCGTTGAAAAGCAGGGGGGCGCGGTCTCGGTTGCCAGTGAGCCGGGGCAGGGAGCCGAATTTTCGTTCACGCTGCTTGGAGGCAAGCCGTAGAGAGACAGGCTGCTGGCTCGTCCGACTCCATGGCTTCATTGCTCCTAGATCGTGGCTGTCAGTGGCACGCCACCCATGATCAGCGCGACCACGAGATAGTTTTGTAGCGAAATGGCAATGGCGACCGCCGCCCGCCGCCAATGCGCGTTCTCGCTGTTGCGGGCCACGCACTCAATGGCGAAGGCGATCGCGGCGCCCAGCATCAACAACGCCGCGACCATCATCTGGGTGGGCCAAAATCGGCTGGCGATCAGAGGCAGCATCGCGAGCGTCAGAAACCAAAGCACGCTGGAAAGGAAAACGTACCCCAGGATCGGCGACGGACGATGCCGTGACAGGCCAATTGTGTTGTAGGTGACTCCGAGGGGCACAGTGAACAGCCAACTCCAAGCTAACATCTGTAAGAAGACCATCAACAAGGCGCGGAGAATCGGCGACTCCACAAAGGCCGGCCAGGCAAAGGCCAGCATTAGCGTGCGCGGCGACAACAGTCGCATCACGAACAGCAGAATCGCCCAGACCGTCGTGAAGATAAACATGCCGCGCAAACTGAATTTGGGGCGTCCCGCGCCGGCGAAGGCGGTGATGATCTCGAACGCGAGCACGGCAACGGTCACGAAGTAGACGCTGGCGGTGACGCCCAGCACCAGTGCTCCTCGCAGCCCTCCAAACATGCCGCCGCGCACGGCTCCCAACGCTGCTCCCAGCAAGGCCAATGTGCCTAGCCCCAGCCACTCGAATTTGCCGATCCGTCGCGGCAGCAAGATTTTGTGGGGTGTCCGCTCGGGCGCCGCCGACCAGCCGCACTGCGCGCAATCCGAATTGAGCGTCTCGCGCTCGACTCCACAGCGCGGGCAGGGAAACTGGGTCATGCTCGCTCCAGACGGTTGGTTCTGCGCCGCCGCCTCGCGGTCCGCTTACTTCTCGGTGGAGTACGTCTGCCATTCCCTTTCCAACGCAGCCTTTTCGAGCGGCTGCGGATGGATCAGCAAACGATACCGCAGCACGATCGGCTCCTTGGTGGACAGCGCGACGGCTTGCCGGCCGGGCCAGGCGACATTCTGCATGCTGCGCCGACTGCGGAGGATCCAGGCCGGCGGGACCGGATGCGAAGGGTGACAGAAGATCGTCACGCTCGCGTGGCTCATTGAGCTCGTTGGACGGGAAGGATTGGCGGGAGTCGATGGCGCCGCTTTGCCCGAGGGCTGCGGGAGCCGGACCATCGAGAGCCAGGGGCCGGCCGCGACAGCGCCGGTTTGCGGCTCCACGCGGCCGTCTCGGCCCCGAAACTCCACAGGAGGGTCGAGCGCGATCCGCGGTGAGAACCCGCCGTAACCTTTGGCATCGTCCGAGCCGCCGATAGAGATGCCGTCCACCAGTGCGCGTAGCTGCAGCTCAAAGTCCAGTCGCCGCACGCCGTTGCTCAACGGGTGCGTGGTCACGGTCGAGCGGTCCTCGACGACTCTCAGTGACGGTGTTGCCGCCTTGTCACCGTTGCCAGCGGGATTCGGCGTTGTCCAATGACGCACCACAGTCAGCTTCGCGCGGCCCGCCACGATCGCGAACTCCACGCCGTCATCCGACTCGGGTGGCAGCCATTGCAGGTTCTGACAGACCCAGGGATCCGCGAGCGACTTCCCGTCGCGCAGCAATTGATGCCAGGCCCAAAATATCCCGCGGTGATGCCGATGATCCGTGGGAAAGTCCTCCGTGAGCACTTGGCCAGCGGCGTCGTAAACCGGATGCAGATAATTGGCACGAGGCCACTTGCCGTCGAGCGACTTTTCTTTCAGCTGGTGGAAATAGACGGGTTTACCCGACTCCAGCAGCAGCAAGCCCTCGTCGCGCGTTTGCAACTCGAAACGGTTCGCGGCGTCGGGAGGAGCCTGGGCGACTGCGGGTCGCGCGCCGGCGACCGCCAGCAGCAACAAGCAGGCATTCAAGAGGATGTGCTTCACCGCATTGCCCTGCCGGAGGTTTCGGTTGTCACGTGTTTACGTGGCACAGGCTGCCAGCCTGTGAATGGTTACGTGGCACAGGCTGCCAGCCTGTGAATGGTTTCGAGTTTGACGCGGCAACGTCACGGTGGCCTGCCATGGCGACGACTGTCGTCGCGAATTAGGCGACGCTGCCATCCAAGGCCGCTTGCAACTCGCCGACGTACTCGCCGACGTCCGCAATCATCTTGTCGATGTCGCTGCCTGCCGCCTCGATGCGACGCATAATTGCCGAGCCGACAATCAACCCGTCGGCAACCGGGCTCAGCAGTCGCACGTGCTCGGCCTGGCTGATGCCAAAGCCGATGCAGATCGGCAGCGCAGTTCGCTCGCGGAGCCAAGCGACGTTGTCCGTCAGCTCGGCAGGCAGCTGCGTCCGCTCTCCCGTGATGCCTGTCACCGACACATAGTAGAGAAATCCGGACGACGATTCCGCGATCCGCAGCGCGCGTTCACGCGGGGTCGTGGGGGTCACGAGCTGAATCAGCGAGAAGTCCTCCGCCTCGCAGACCGCTCGCAGGTCTCCGGCTTCTTCCACCAGCAGGTCCGGCACGATCGCGCCCGCGGCGCCAGCGGCCTTGGCCGCTTGCACGTAATCGCGCAGGCCATGGCGGAGGATGATCGCGTAGCTGACCATCGTGACCACGGGCATCTCCAGCGGAGTGGCTTGTAGCGTCGCCAGAATCTCCTTGAGCTTCACGTGCTTGTCCAAGGCCCGCGTGTAGGAGGCCTGAATCACCGGGCCATCGGCGATCGGGTCGCTATAGGGGATGCCCAGTTCGGCCAAGGCGCAGCCGCGCCGTTGTAGCTCACGGAGCAGGGCGGCCGTGGCCGGCAGGTCCGGATCGCCGGCCGTGATAAACGGCATCAATGCCTTGCGGCCTTCGGTGCGGAGACGCTGAAATAACTCATCAATCGCGGACATCGGTGACTCAATCGTGCAGTGTCGGAGCGGGCTGCGGCACTCGGCAACACGCGTTGGGGCGGTGGATGGATGGTCGGAGAGCGAAGCTCACTGCGATCAGCGGCCGGCTTGCTCTTTCAGTCGAGCGATCTCGGCGGCGTCCTTGTCGCCGCGGCCCGACAAACAGACTACGACGATTTGATCGGGCCGCATGGCGGCGGCGGTTCGCAAGGCCTGCGAGACCGCGTGGGAACTTTCCAATGCGGGCAGAATGCCCTCGCGCTTGGCGACGAGATCGAATGCGGTCAATGCATCGTGGTCGAGGCAATTGGTGTACTTCACTCGCCCGGTTGAATGCCAATAGCTGTGCTCTGGGCCGACCCCTGGATAGTCGAGTCCCGCGGAGATCGAGTGCACCGGGCAGGTCTGACCGTCCTCGTCTTGCATGACGAAACTGTAGCTGCCGTGGAGCACGCCTTCCTCGCCATGGCTCAGCGGCGAGGCGTGCTCGCCGGGCGTGGCGCCAAGGCCGCCCGCTTCTACGCCGATCAACTCCACCTCGTGATCGTCAATGAACGGGTAGAACATGCCGGCTGCGTTGCTGCCGCCGCCGACGCAGGCGATCACGGTGTCGGGCAGGCGACCGAACGCCTCGCGAGATTGCTCCTTGGTCTCCCGGCCGATCACCGATTGGAAGTCGCGAACCATTTCGGGGAACGGATGAGGGCCGATGACCGAGCCGATAATGTAGTGAGTGTTCTCGACGCTCGACATCCAATCTCGCATGGCTTCGTTGACCGCGTCGCGGAGCGTGCGCGATCCGCTCGAGACGGGTGAGACAGTTGCGCCCAGCAGCTTCATGCTGAAGACGTTCGGCGCCTGTCGACGCACATCTTCCTCGCCCATGTAAACCGTGCAGGGCAGGCCGAAGCGAGCGCAGGCGGTCGCAGTGGCGACGCCATGCTGTCCGGCGCCGGTCTCGGCGATTACGCGCGTCTTGCCCATTCGCTTGGTCAGCAGCGCCTGGCCGAGTGTGTTGTTGATCTTATGTGCGCCCGTGTGGTTGACGTCCTCGCGTTTCAGCCAGATCTGGGCGCCGCCGCAATGCTCCGTCAGCCGCTCGGCAAAGTACAGCGGAGACGGGCGGCCGACATAGGACTTCAGCAGCGAACGAAACTCGGCGTCGAATGCCGGGTCCTGCTGCGCGTCGCGATATGCCTGTTCCAACTCGACCAGCGCCCGGGTGAGCGTCTCGGGAACATAGCGTCCGCCAAAGCGGCCGAATCGGCCCGCGGCGTCGGGCACTTGGCTGGTGGCGAGGGAGGTAGGATCGGAGGTCATCGGTCTGGTGCGTGCTGCGATGCGAAAGGAAGGCGAGCGGAATTGGCTCGGCGCTCGAGGCGACCTTGCTGGGCCGGTGTTCGGCGGGCGCCAAAAAAGAACGCCCCATGAACGTACATGGGGCGTTCGCACTGTCTATTGTATGCCGGACGTCGCCGACGGGGAGTCGTGCCCTCGGCGATTCGCGGAAATGAGCCAATTCCGAGTCAACCAGCGGCCTGTTTCAGCCGCCTATTTGCTCATTACTACGTGGAAGCCTGCGGCATTCAGCGCCTTGATCACGGCGAGGCCGTCGAAGCTGCCTTCCACCACAATCGTGTCCGATTTGGCCTTGGCCGTGTCACTTTCCACGCCCGCGACCGACTTCAGCGCTTTCTTCACCGCGACGTTGCAGCCACCGCAGCAATTGTGCACGCCCTTCAGCGCCAGCCGGCTGACTTGGCCCGCCTTCACGCCACTGTCGTCCTTCATCCGAATCGAGTCATGGCTGCTCTTGGCATGAAAGCCGGCCTTGGCAATCGCGTCCAACGCCTGCTGAGCCACCTCATCCGACCCAGCGGTGACCGTGGCCTTGCCGGCGTCCTTGTCGACGGCGACGCTTGCGCCAGTGACGGATTTGACTGCATTCTCCACACCGCGCACGCAGGCGCCGCAGCAGAGATGCATCTCGGAAAGTGCAACGGTCGTCTCGGCCTGGGCGGCCGCAGACATCAGCAACACGGCAAAGATGGCAGCCAAAGCTCGCTTATTCATCGAAGGGCTCCTGATGGGAGAATTGTTAATGGACTGACGGACTGCTGACGGACGGACGGACTGGAAGTCCGTCCTACGTACGACGGACTTCCAGTCCGTCCAACACGTACGACGGACTTCCAGTCCGTCCTGCACTTCAACGAGCATTCTAGCCGGTCGGGACGTCGACTGCAGCAAAATCCGGAAGAGGTTCGGGGGCCCAAGCCCAACACGCGAGGCGCCAGAGGCTGCCACAATCCGGGGGATCGGGTACAACGAGAGTTGAGATGCCGTTGACCGTTGAAAACGCCCGGCGTCCATTTGTCGACTGAACACATTCTCGCTAGCCCTTGGTTTCGCCTGATGCGACAGATTGGCTACCTTTCCAGCATGGCCTTGGCCCAGCAGTTCTCCGACTACATGCTCGCCGCGGGTTTCGACACGCACATCGAGGAAGAAGATGGGGTGTGGAGCGTCTGGGCAATCGACGAAGAGAAGCTCGAGCAGGCGACCGAGGCGTTGGCCGCGTTTCAACGCAATCCCGAGGACCCTCGTTTTCACGGACATGGCAAGCAAGCGAGCAAGATTCGCTCGGACCGCCACGCCAAGAACCAACAGGCCAAGCGAAACTATCGCGACGGCCGCCAACTTTGGAGCGGGGCAGCTGGCGGGACCTCGAAAGCCCCGATCACGATGTTGCTAATCGTGGCCAGCATCGGAGTGTCATTGTGGACATCGATGGGCGCGGATAAGACGCGGACTGACCCCATCGGGTTTGTCTCCTATCGGCACATGCGCACAAAGGCGGATCTGTCGGACCCCGAGGTGGCACTGACCGATATCCGGCAGGGCCAGGTTTGGCGTCTGGTCACGCCGATCTTTCTGCATTTGGGCATGATGCATTTGCTGTTCAACATGATGATGATGTATCAGCTCGGCGGCATCGTCGAATTTCGCAAGGGGAAGTTGAAGTACATCGCCATCGTGCTGGTGCTGGCGGTGATATCGGGGCTTGTCCAGGCATTGATCTGGAGACAGCCGTTTTTCGGCGGCATGTCCGGGGTGCTCTATGGACTGTTCGGCTATGTGTGGATGAAGTCGAAATTCGACCCCGCTGACGGCTTCCGCATTCCGAGCGAGACGGTGACGATGCTGTTGGTTTGGTTTGTGATCTGCTTCTTGCCCTCGATGAATGTGGCCAACGGTGGCCATACCGGAGGATTGGTCGCGGGAGCCGCCATCGGCTATCTCTCGGCGATGATGCGATGATGCGATGATGCGATGAGCGATGGTTGCTGTAAATCTCTTCGCGTCTTTGCGACTTTGCGTGAGAAAGTCGCCTCGGCAAGGCCAGCTCGTGCGATGCTGCCCAAGGGTCACGCAAAGGCGCGAAGACGCAAAGAATGAATGAGAAAGAGCTCCTCCGGCTGGAAGCTCAAATCGCGAATTGAGCGTCGGCAAGAACGGCAAAAGCCGCCTCCACGTGACACGCGGGGCGGCTTTCGTCCAATTTGCGATGCCGAGGCCGTTCCGATGGTGCAAGGAAACGGCGGCGCGGCTTCCGCACTACTTGGTGTAAGGCTTCGGCAACTTGCCGGCCTTGAACAGCGACTCATAGGTGACGCCGTCGTCGTTCTTCTTGGCGCCGGCTTTGTCGAGCGCCTCGTTGATCTTGTCAGCGTCCTTCTGGTTCTTGCCCGTGGCCTCTTTCAGGGCCATGGCGTAGGTGCTCAGCATGGACTTCTTCTCGCCGTGGCAAGCGCCACACTTGGCCTCGCCAAGCGCGCTGGCGGCGGCGGGGTAGTGGGCCGTGGCCGCCTTCAGGTACTGGGGACGAGCGTCCGCAGTCGAGGCGACGAGCAGGGTGACGATCGCGACAACAGCGATGCTTCCAAATCTCTTCATTGCGTTAGGTTCCTCAGATGTGGTTAGAAAAATCGTCGTTCGTGCCTGCGTCTCGTCAATGATTTTGGCACCATCATTCACGTCGACACTCCAGAGGGGATGCCGGAACGTCAAGAATTCCCTGGTTCGGGCAGGCTTCCACAAGACCGTAGCATACTCCAACCGAATTTCGGTGCAAAGTAAATGCGGCGAAATTTCGCCTTCCCCGAAAGGGGGCTTTTACGGCGCCAAAACCGTTGCCGCGCCCGCCTTTCCTGCCTCCCGCATTGTGTTGGCAATGGGTGCGGCCGAGCGTCGCAGCGCCGGCACAAACGACTACCAACCCCGCCAGTGGCTGCTACGCAGCCCATGAGGCGATGGTTCAGACAGGCTCGATCGATCCCGGCAAGCCAAACGTACTCACGCCAAGCCGCCAAGACGCAAAGAAGGGAAGGGATTGGCCACGTCCTTTGCGACTTTGCGTCTTTGCGTGATCCCTCCGGCGAGATGACTCCACGGAATCCGCCGGTCGATCCCTGCAGGCAAACGTTCTCACGCCAAGTCGCCAAGACGCAAAGAAAGGAAGAGAGGGAAGGAAGGGAAGGGAATTTTGGCCACGTCCTTTGCGACTTTGCGTCTTTGCGTGATGCCTCTGGCGAGATGACTCCACGGAATCCGCCGGTCGATCCCTGCAGGCAAATGTTCTCACGCCAAGCCGCCAAGACGCAAAGAAGGGAAGGGAAGTACCGGGATTTTTGCCCTTTGCGACTTTGCGTCTTTGCGTGATCCCTCCGGAGTGATGGCGTCAGGGAATGCGACCGATTGCCGGAGCGTTTTCAGGGGGTCGCCGCCAGCGCCTGGGCGACGGCGCGGACGCGAACCATCGTGGCGGCGAATTGGGCGGGAGTCAGTGACTGATACCCGTCACTCATGGCGTGCTCGGGCGAGGGATGGACTTCAATGATCAGGCCGTCGGCGCCGGCCGCCACGGCTGCGGCGGCCATCGGCGGCACCAGGTAGGCGTGGCCCGTGCCGTGACTGGGGTCGATCACCACCGGCAGATGGGTTTTGTGCTGGAGGTAAGGAACCGTGGCTAGCGGCAGCGTGAAGCGAGTGTGCGACTCGAACGTGCGGATGCCTCGCTCGCACAGCATCACGTTTGGATTGCCTTCATTCAAAATGTACTCGGCGGCCAGCAACAGCTCCTCCATCGTGGCGCTCGCGCCGCGTTTCAGCAACACGGGCCGGTCGACGCCGCCGACCGCCTCCAGCAGCCGATAGTTCTGCATGTTGCGGGCGCCGATCTGCAGCACGTCGGCGTAGTTGGCCACCAACTCCACGTCCTCGGTGCTCATCACCTCCGTGACGACGGCCAGACCGGTCTCCTCGCGAGCGGCGGCGAGCAGCCGGAGGCCCTCTTCCTTGAGGCCCTGGAAGCTATAGGGGCTGGTGCGAGGCTTGAACGCTCCGCCGCGCAGCGCCGTGGCGCCGGCCGCTTTGACCGCTCGGGCCGACTCCATAATCTGTTCTTCGGACTCCACCGAGCAGGGCCCGGCGATCACGCCTAAGTGTCCGGCGCCGACCTTCAGCGAGCCGCGCTCGACACAGGTGGGCTCCGGCTTGACCTCTCGGCTTGCGACCTTGTACGGAGCGAGAATCGGCACGACCTCCGCGACGCCTTCGCCGCTGGCGAGCGATTCGCGCATCGTCTCCCGCTTGTCGCCAATCGCGGCGATCACCGTCCGCTCCGTTCCCTCGATCACATGGGCCTTGAGCCCCAGCTGCTGCACGCGATCGACCATGTGGGCGACCTGCTCGGAAGTAGCGTTCTTCTCCATCACGACGATCATCGAAAACAACTCCTGGGGCTTGGCGTGGGGCGCCGCATTCATGGGATGAACCACAGACATAAAAAAAGCCCCGAAGCATTGGCTGCGGGGCTTGTGGACGGTTTGAAAACCAGATCTACGAACGATCCACATCCCCTTGCTTCAAGGGCCAACCGAAATAGAAGGCAAAGTGATAACGGGATGTGGGGAATGCGTTCATCACCGCATTATTGCTCGCTGCGCGAAAAATTGCAAGGCAGTCAGTCGCCAGCGGTCCGTCCGTTCGGGTCAGTCGTCTCGCCGGTGTTCGGCGATCACCAGTTGCAGTTGCCGCTGCCTCGATTGCGGCAACCTCGCGATCAACGACCGGCTGTCGGGGTCAAACGCCAACGCGTTTCCCGTTTCCGGCGCAAACAGCTCGGCTCCAAGCCGGCTGCGGACTTGCTCCAGTGCCAGCTCAATGTCGTTGCCCTCGGGCACCAAGTCCGGCACGGCGTAAACCGCCAGTTCCGGCCATTCCGACACGCCTTGGGGTGTGGTCAGCACAATGAGATCGGCATCGAGCACCAAATAGTCCAAGGCCATCGGCGTGAGCAGCAGTCGCAGCGCCTCGCCCAGTGATTCGCGATGGGTCAGCAGCGTGGCCTCCGTGCCGCGATTCCAGCCTTCTGCTTCGATCGCTTGCCAGTCGATGGCGAACTGCATCTCGGTTTGCTCGGTCAGTTTGGCGAGCACATCCTCGAGCGGCGCCGGGTTGCGGAAGTTGACGCTTGTCAACTTTGCCAGCTTTTCGAGAGCTCGAGTCCGGCGGGTGCCGAGCGCGAATCGTGCCGGCGGCCGTTTGGAACGCGGTTCAAGCTGACGCGCAGTGCGCAGCGTGTTGAGCAGCTGCACGACCTCGAACATGCCCCGGCGAGATTGTTTGACCGACAGGGTTTGGTCATCGGCCCAGGTGACGTCGCCGGGCCCGACTGGCGCCCACATGCCCGGCTCCACCACGGCCTTGATGGTCGCCACCAGCCATTGACGCTGTTCGGGGGTGGCGCCGAGGTCCTCGGTCGGAAAACCGTAGTTGATCAACTCGGCACGCCGATCGAGCACCAAGCGAGCGTGGCGAGGCCCGACCTCAACGGCCAGTCCCAACGGTTGGACGGCGGTGGTCAGGATCTGCAACACCGAGGCGTCCGTCGCTCGGCATGAGACCTTCGACTGCGGTGTCACCTCGGTGTGAATGAACACGTCCGGATCAACCGTGATTGGCACGGTCGAGACGCTCATGATGAACTGCAGAAAACTCTGCAGCGCCACGTCGTCGCACTGCAGCTCGGGGATTATCGCTTTCAACTGTTCCGGCGCGTCGATATTGACTCCCGGAGGCCGACGCGGCGGATCCACTTCGCCTTTGAGCCGATTGACGATCGTGTCGCGATCGGGATCGGGCGCGGTGATCGGTGAGCCGGGCTTGGCTCCTTCTTCGATCATCGACTCCAGCCCGGCGAAGTTTTGATCGCTCAACAGTTCCCGCATCGCGTCCTCGCCATCCAGCGGCGAGATCGGGCCGAGCAGTTCGGCGCCGGCCGGTCGCAGTCCGGGTGGCCCGAGCGCATCGCCGCCGGGTTCGGGAGGCGCCGGCGGCGCGGGGCCTTCCGCGCCAGGCGCCGGCTCGGCGTCGTTGGTCGGAGCGGGAGCGGGCTGCGCCGGAGCGACCGGAGGAAGAGCATCGTCCGGCGACGGCGCCACGGGCAACGCGGGCAATGCGGGTGGCTGGTCAGGTGACTCCGCCGGGTTTGCGGACGTCACCGGAGCGCTGGTTGGATCGCCCGACTCCGTGGGATTGGACTCCGCAGGGTTGGACTCTGTCGGGTTGGACTCCGCGCTGGAGGCGTCATTCGCTCCGTTCGCTGTGGCCGTCACGTCATTGGGGTCGGGAGTGGAGTTGCCGGTCGCCGTCTCGACGCCTCGCTGCTGCGAGAGCATGAATCCGATCAACGCGACGACGATCAACACGCCGAAGACCATCGCGGCGCCGGCCAACAGCCACTGCCGCATCTGTCGCGTCTCTTGAGAGATCCACTGCTGATCCAGTCGCGGCGACTCAGGCGGTTCGTCGCTCGTTGGCATCGGCGGCGCCGAGGCCGGCTCCGGGGGCATCTCTAAGGGCGTTTCAAATTGGCTCGGGTCGCCGAACCCATCGACGCGCGTCTCACTGCTTGAGTCGCCCATGTTCTGCCGAGACTCGCCTTGCGCGGCCGCTGCCTCGGACGTTGCGGCTCGGCGACTCGATCCCTCGCTGACGCTTCGGGTTTCCTTTACTGATGGTCCACGGGTCATCTCCGTGGGCGCCGACACGAATTCGTCGGGCAACGAGAAGTCCGCGAGCGTCTCCTGCATCGAGTCATGCGGCGTCGCGGCGCCGAGCCTGGCCGGCATCTCGCTAGTTGGCGGCGACGTTTCCCGAGCGGGGTCCGGAGCCAGCACCTGCACCATGCTGCCGCACTTCGGGCAGGACAGGACCAGGCCGATCGCGGACTCATCCTTCACTTTGAGTCGCGCACGGCAGGTCGTGCAGGTTATGTGGAATGTGCTCACGTTGACGGTTGCATGTTGGAGGTCAGTGCAGCGACAGCTCGACGGGAGCAAACAACGTCATTTTCGCGAGGCAATCGAGCAAGGAAACCCGAAGCGCGAGCGAGGGACGAATTTGCCGATTCCCGTCTCCGTTCGGTTCTTAGCTCGAAAGCCCTGTGTCGGTGTGGTTCTCCGTACGCCATCGGGCGGCTGTACTTGCCACTACTTAGTCTACGATCCGGCAACTGCGCGGCCGAGAAAAACTTGGGCCCCGTCGAACCCCATCGCTTCGGAATCTTCCGCCTTCCCTGCCTTCTCGCTAGGGTTGAAAGACCGGGGGCAGCTTGAGGTTTTTCGTGGCCGCCGCGTCGCGAGTCGTAATCAAAATCGAGGCGCCGTCGATCACCCAGACGAGTTTCTGGTCGAGTTCGTTGGGCGACTTGACGGTGGTAATCGGGTTGGCCTTCATCACCAGCGCGGTGAGCAGATCGGCGATCGGCTTGTCTCGCATCGCGAATTCCTTGATCTGCTGGTTGCGGGTGATGCCGTTCAGCTCCAGATCCGCGCCGATAATCGTGACTTTGAAGTCGAACTTCGGCTTGTGGTTTTCGATCGCGTCGGTCTGCAACTGCGCCATCGCGAACTCCAGCGACAGTTGGTCGAACGACAGGCTCATGGGGAGCTGCAGCAATTCGTCGACCGTCGCCGGAGCATTGGCGCCGGCGGTCGGCGCCGCGGCGACCATGGTGTTCGGCTCCGAGGCCAGCGTCATCTCGCAACCGAAGACCAGGTTATGCGCGGCCGCGGGCGGCATCACGGCGTTGATCGTTGCCAGCCCCTGATCCACTTGCACTCGCGTTTGTTGGTGCAGGTAGCGGAACATGCTGGGAAAGCGAAACGCAAAACGCCGCCAATATTCGGGAGGCGAGATCCTCACCAGATAGGTCTCGATCAGACCGTGAATCTCGTCCATTCGATCTCGCAACTGGCTGGCGACGTCCAGCGGCTTGATGTCCAGATGGTTCGACATCCGCAATTCGAGGAAAGTGTTGTCCGCTGTGACGTGCAGGCTTGCCGCCACGGCGTTCACCTGATCGCCAAACAGCCACTCCAGCGGCTCGCGAGCCTTGCGCGGCTCGCCGAAATAGAACTTTCGGCCGTCTCGGAAAAAGTGGGTGCTGACGTCAAACGGAGTAAACAGAATCGTCACGTGCCGGTCCGCATCGGAGCTGGCCAGCAGCGGCGTGAACCGATCGGCTGTCGGCGCCACGCCTTTCAATTCGACGATCTCTTGAATGTCCTTGTCGTCCCCCATCGAGAACACCGAAACCGCGTCGTCCGTCTCGCTGGCGGGGATGAAGAAGCTGGCTTGGGCGCCCTTGTAGTACGACTCGTCCGCTGCAGGTTGCGCTTTCCAGGCTGCGAGCAGGTCGGCTTTCGCGGCCGCTTGCCGCAGGCGGACGACGAAGCAGGGCCTGGGGAACGCGTCGCCGTTGTCCTGCATGCTGATTAACAGCGAGTCGATCTCCGCCAGCTTGACGCCGGATTGCTGTTCCCAAGCGGAGAGCTGTTGTCCGAAGTGCTCTCCCATCGCCTGCAGCACTTGACTGCCTGCGTCGGTCGACAGCAGATCGGCCGGGCGGCTGGCGATATAGACGTACCCGCCGCGAGGCAAGTAATCCAGCGACAGCGGACTGCCCAGGGTTGGCGAGCCCCAAAGTGACTGCCCGTCGTCACTGGCCAGCGGCGCCGCCGACGGGCCGGCGTCGGTTGAGGTGTTCTTTGAGGAATTGTTCGGCTGCCCGGCGCTCGATCCGGGAGTGGCCTCAGGCTGGCTGTCGACGGCTCCGCCCGTTCCGGAGACGTTGGTTACCGACTGCGATGGTCCGCCGGCGACATTTTGCCCGGCTCGCTCTCCGCTTTGGCTGGAGATGATCAAGATCGCGGCGATCACTGCCGCGGCCGCGCAGACTCCTCCGATGATCCAACCCGTGTTGCTCTTCTTGCGGGGGCGTCGCGCGAGCGACGTCGCGGGGGCGTCCGCTTCATTCAATTGAATGCCGGGCCGTGGCGCCTCGCCGTCGCCGCCGGCGTTGGGGTGAATGACGGGAGCGGCGCTGGCGGCCGCCAATGCCGCTTGCTTCTGTTTGACATGCTGGAGGAACGGACCAAGCGTCTCGGGAGGGGACGGCGTTGGTGGCGCCACCATGACGAACGGTCGCAACTGTTCGGCGACGGCGTCCGCGTCCTGGTAACGAACTTCGACGTTCTTGGCCATCATGTAGTTGGTCAACTGGCCCAACGCGGCGGGCACGTGGGCCGGCAACGGCTGGACCGCCTCGGAGGCGTGACGCTGAAGTTTCTGGGCGACGTCGCCGCCGGCAAACGGCACGTGTCCCGATAGCATGCGGTACAGCGTGACTCCCAATGCGTAGACGTCCGTCTTGGCGTCGGGGCTTTTGATGCCTGAGGCAAACTCGGGGGCCAAGTAGTCGGCTCGCTCCAGCAACTGTCCTGTCGTGTCGGGCTCGCGCACGGGGGGCGGAGTCGGGCGGACGCGCGGATCGACCAGCAGTTTCGCTTGGCCGTCGCAGATCCAGATGGTGGCGGGGCGGACGTCTCCGCTAACCAATTTGGCGCGGTGGAGGTGCGCCAGAGCCGTGGCGATCTGCTGCGTCCAGGCCGCTGCCTCTCCCGGTTGCCGAGGCGCTCCGGTCAGAAGATCCTCAAGGGACTGGCCGCGCAGGTCCTCCAAAACGACGAACTTGTGGGTGCGGACATCGACGGGCTCGTAGACGCGGGCAAGGTTGGGGTGCGACGTCCGCGACCAAGCCTGTGTCTGGCCGGCGATCGTGGCCCAGCGCCGAGCGTCGCCGGCGTCCTCGGCGCTGAGGAACGCGAGCAGCACGGGGTGTTGCGTGGGGACGTGGACAGCGCGGAACATCCCGCTGAGACGCCCCGAGCCAATCCGGTCATAGATTTGGTAGTCGCCGTAGTGAAACGGCCCCGGACGGCCGGCGAGCAGCACCTTGGCCTGATAGCGACTGATGGCGTTCTCGTTCACCAGCCACTCGGACAGCGAACGCGCATCGTCCAGCTTGTCCGCCCCGGGCATCGCGGCGAACCGTTTGGCTAACCCCTTGCCTTGCTCGGCCGTCAAGATCCGGCTCTGAATGGCAAGTCGCCAAAATTCTTTTGCAACCATCCCCATCGGACGAACGCCTCGGTCTCTGTTGTGCGCAACTTCTGACTTCCCTTAGTATAACGCAGTTCCGGCCAGGCTCCCAAATTCGTTCCCGCTCCCACTCCCTCCATCCACTATGTCCGCTTACAAGCCGTTTGAAGCCGCTCGGCTGTTTTTCGACCGGGCCGCCGAACAACTGGAGTTCCCCGATGAGCTCCGGGTGTTGCTGACGACCCCGGAACGCGAGGTGCAGGTCCAGGTTGCGATCGAAATGGACGACGGCTCGCTGCGGACGTTTTTGGGTTATCGCGTTCAGCACGACAAGTCTCGAGGACCGATGAAGGGGGGGCTCCGCTATCACCCTGATGTCGATTTGAACGAGGTGCGTGCGCTCGCCTCGTTGATGACTTGGAAGACGGCGGTCGTGAATATCCCCTATGGCGGGGCCAAAGGAGGCATCGCGGTCAACCCGCGGCTGCTGAGCCGCAAAGAGCTGGAACGGATCACCCGCAAGTTTATCGATCAAATTCACGACATCATCGGCCCTCGAGACGACATTCCGGCCCCCGACATGGGTACCCATGCGGAGGTGATGTCGTGGATTCGCAACCAGTGGGAAAAGTATCACGGCTTCAACCCGGCCTGCGTCACCGGCAAGCCGGTGGAGCACTACGGCGCCAAGGGCCGTGAGGAGGCGACCGGGCGCGGCGTCGGCATTCTGGCCTTCAAGCTGTTGCAACGCCTGGGCCGCAAACCGACCGAGACCACCTGCGCGATCCAGGGCTTCGGCAATGTCGGCGCCCACGCCGCCAAGTTCCTTTACGAGTCGGACATCAAGCTGCTGGCCGTCAGCGACCTTTCGGGCGCCTATTACCATCCCCAGGGGCTCGATATTCCCAAACTGCTGCGTTACTCGTTAGCCAACAACGGCAGTCTCGAGGGCTACGAGGGCGCCGAGCGGATCAGCAACGAGGAGCTGCTGCTGCTGAATGTCCAGCTGTTGATTCCCGCCGCCTTGGGTGGAGTGATTACCGAGAGCAACGTGGACCGCGTCCAGGCGGAAATGATCATTGAGGCGGCCAACGGACCGGTGACTCCGATGGCCGATCAGGTCTTGCATGATCGAGGCTGCGTGGTGCTGCCCGACATTCTCTCCAACGCCGGGGGTGTGACAGTCAGTTACTTCGAGTGGGTGCAGAACCTGCAGCACTACCAGTGGCCGTTGGACCGCGTCCGCCAGGAGCTCGATCGAGTGCTGAGCCATGCATTCGAAGAGATTTGGCAGGAGTCGCTGCAGCGCCAAGTCAGTTTGCGAACGGCGGCGTACATGATCGCCATTCGGCGGGTGAGCGATGCGAAGCGGCTGGGCGGGATATAACCCAGCCACGGGCCGTTCGCCTCGTTGACACAGGGGGGGCTCCCGATACGATGGCAGGTTGTAGGCGACCCATGGGGTTGTCCTAGGGGGCGTCGGGAAGCAGTCAGATGGTTCGACGCCCATTTGCGAATTAGGCCGCGAGGCCGCAGGCCAGGGTGCTCCTGGCAGGAGGACGATGCACGTGTCGACCCAGTTGGAACAGGCCCGCGAAGGGATTGTCTCGCCCGAGATGGAGTTTGTCGCGCAGCGCGAGTCGCTTTCGCCCGAGACGATTCGGGACGAGGTGGCGGCCGGCCGGCTGGTGATTCCCGCCAATGTGAACCACCTGTCGCAGCGGCTGGAGCCGATGGGCATCGGCATCGCCGTCAAATGCAAGATCAACGCCAACATCGGCAACTCCGCCGTCACCAGCGGCGTCGACGGCGAATTGGAGAAGCTGCACACGGCCGTGCACTACGGCGCCGACACGGTGATGGACCTCTCCACCGGCAAGGACATCGATCCGATTCGCGCCGCGATCATCGCCGCCTCGCCGGTGCCGGTCGGCACGGTGCCGATCTATCAGATGCTCGAGGAGCTGGGCGGCGAAATTGAGGATATGCGGCCGCAACACTTCTTGGACATGGTCGAGCACCAGGCGCAGCAGGGTGTCGATTACATGACCATCCACTGCGGCGTGCTGCTTGAGCACCTGCACCTGACCGTCAATCGTGTGACCGGCATCGTCAGCCGTGGCGGCTCGCTGATCGCCAAGTGGATGATGGCGCACCAGAAGCAGAATCCGCTGTATGAGCACTTCGAGGACCTCTGCGACATCATGCGACAATATGATGTCACTTGGAGCCTCGGCGACGGCCTGCGTCCCGGCTCGATTGCCGACGCCAGCGACGAGGCTCAATTCGCCGAGCTCGATGTGCTGGGCGAGCTGACGGAGCGTGGCTGGGCCAAGGGCACGCAGGTGATGGTCGAGGGGCCGGGCCACATCCCGATGCATGAGATCGAGATGAACATCAAGCGTCAGATCGAGGTCTGCAAGGGCGCCCCGTTCTATGTGCTCGGCCCGTTGGTCACCGACATCGCGCCCGGCTACGACCACATCACCAGCGCGATCGGCGCCGCCATGGCCGGCTGGAGCGGCGCCGCCATGCTCTGCTACGTCACACCCAAGGAGCATCTCGGACTGCCCAACAACGAGGACGTTCGCGAGGGCGTGATTGCCTACAAGATCGCCGCTCACGCGGCGGATGTCGCCCGCGGCCGCCCTCACGCTCAGGATCGCGACGATGCGCTGAGCAAGGCGCGATTCGAATTCGACTGGAACGAGCAGTTCCGGCTGTCGCTGGATCCGGCGCGGGCGCGTGAATACCACGACGAGACACTTCCGCAGGACACCTTCAAGAGCGCCCACTTCTGCAGCATGTGCGGACCCAAGTACTGCTCGATGAAGATTACCGAGGACATCCGCAAAATGGCGGCGGAGCAAAACGGCGGCCAACTGGTTCAGTTGGAGAAGGCCAAGGAGTGAATTCCGAAAAGCAGCCTCCCGACGAGCCGTATGCTGGCGACGCCGCTGACCTCTCGGCTGCCGACGGCGCCGCCTCGCCGCCGGTCGAGAAGCCGCCGTTGCGCGCCGCCTCCGTCGATGCAATGAATTCAATGGACTCGATGGAGTCAGCAGCGGCCGACTCGACACACCACGGCGATTTTGTGGCTCCGCCGCACAAGGCGCCGGTTTCCGATCAATTGCTCAGCCCCGGCTACCTCTCGCTGCTCGGCACCCAGTTCTTTGGCGCCGCCAACGACAACATCCTGAAGCAGTGTTTGACCTTCATGGTCGCCACCGGCATCTGGTCCGGATCGCTGGCCGAAGGCGGCCTCGGCGATGGCGGCCAGGTGGTGCCCGCGCTGCTGCTGACGGTTCCGTTCATCTTCCTCTCCGGCTACGCCGGTCAGATCTCGGACCGTTACAGCAAACGCACCGTGATGCTCTGGGTGAAGATCGCCGAGATTCCGATCGCGATGTTGGCGTTTGTCGGGTTCTACATCGGCAATCTCTGGCTTACCCTGTTTGCGATGCTGCTGCTGTCGGTGCAGAGCTCCTTCTTCGGGCCCGCCAAATACGGCGTGATCCCAGAGCTCGTCCACGACCGTCACTTGAGCATGGCCAACGGCCTAATCAACATGCTGACCAACTTGGCCGTCATCATCGGCAGCTTGGCGGCCGGGCCACTTAGCGATCTGTTCAACCCCGAGCCCGTGGCTGGCGAGCAGGTCGAAGCGGTGCTATGGGCGCCTGGCGCGGCGCTGATCGGGGTTGCCTTGGCCGGGCTGTTGGTCGTGTTGCCGCTGCCGCGACTGGAGGCGGCGAACGCGAAGCTGAAATGGGATTGGAATCCCTTCGGCTCGTATATCGAGGCGTTTCGCATCATGATGCAGGGCCCCTTGATGGTCGTGGTGCTGGCCTGGGCGGGCTTCTACATGGTGGGCATGCTGGCGCTGATGATCCTGCCCGATTACCAGGAGATTTTGGGAATCGACTACACCCGGACAAGTCATCTGTTGGGGATCATGGGCATCGCCATCGCGCTGGGCAGCGTGATTACCGGTTTGATTTCGGGGCGGGAGATCCGGCCGACTCTGATTCCGGTCGGCGCCATTGGCATGACCGTCTGCTTCGGATTGCTGGGAGTGGTCACGCCGAGCTATTGGGTCGTCGCCGCACTGATTGGCGGCGCGGGCTTCTTTGCCGGCTTTTACATCGTGCCTTTGCAAGCGCTGATTCAATATCTTTCGCCCGATGACGAGCGTGGCCGAGTGATCGGCACGTCCAACGCGATTTCTTTTTGTTTCAGCTCGGCAGGTCCGTTGGTGTACTGGATCGCCGTGCAACTGGGGCTGAAGGGCGCCGAGAATCGCATCTTCCTGATCTGCGCGCTGCTGGCGGGAATCGGCACGGCGATGGGAGTGGTTCAGCTTCGCCGAGTTATGATGAATTCGGCGAATTCGCAATGAGCGGCCCGCGACTCGGCATTGAGATCGGCGGCACCAAGCTGCAGCTCGGCATCGGCGCCGGCGACGGAACACTGCTTGACCTGCGTCGGGCGCCGATCGATGCGCGTCGCGGCGCCGGAGAGATTCGTCGAGCCATTGCGGAACTTGGCGGCTTGTTGGTTGGCGAATACGCTCCCGAATCGGTGGGAGTCGGCTTCGGCGGTCCAGTGCTTAACGGCCGCACGATTGTCAGCCATCAGGTCGAGGGCTGGCAGGACTTCCCGCTGCAACAGTGGCTCGAGGAGCAGTGGAGTCTCCCGGTGCGCTTGGCGAACGATTGCGACGCTGCGGCCTTGGCCGAGGCGACGTATGGCGCAGGGCGAGACGCGCGAATCGTGTTCTACGTCACGGTCGGCACCGGCGTTGGCGGCGGACTGGTGATCAACGGAGCCCCGCATGGCGAGGGCCGTCCGGCGGTTGCCGAGATCGGACACTTGCGGCCGGGCTTGCAAGCTCGGCGTCCCGAACAAACCGTCGAGTCGGTGGCCAGCGGCTGGGGCATCGCTGCCGAAGCAGCCGCTCGGGTGCGAGGCGATCTGAAGTGGCCCGTGCACCAGCTGGGCGCCAAACCGTCTCGTGAAGGCAACGAGCAACAGCGGCAACGCGAATTGGAGGCGAGCGACGACCTTTCCGCCGAATACGCGGCCGACCTGCTCGCTCGCTGCGACGGCGACTTGGATCGCTTGACGGCAGTCGACGTCGCCGTGGCGGCAAGCGACGGCAACGAACTGGCCAACGAGGCGTTGCAACACGCGATCGAAACGCTTGGTTGGGCCATCGCGCAAGTCATCACCCTGACCGCTGCCGAGAAGGTGGTCGTCGGCGGAGGGGTTTCGCTGCTCGGCGAAGCCCGGTTCTTCGTCCCGCTGCGGGCAGCCTGTCGGCAGTACGTCTTTCCGCCGCTCGCCGACGCCTACGAGATTCTCCCCGCTGCGCTAGGCGAGGAAGTGGTGGTCCACGGCGCCATTGCGCTCGCCAACACCAATCGCTAACAGCCCCGGAGGGGCGACAGATGGTAGCCATGGGCGCGAGCCCATGGATGTCGCGGCGCATCGTTAAGGCTTGGGGAAGTAACGCATCTCGTAGATCGCCTCGCGAGCCTCCAGATACAGCAGCTCCGCGACGAGCCAATCGTGGAACATGTTGGCGCCATTCGAAATGGGCGCGCCTCGCATCGAATCCATGAGAGCTTCGGTCTTAGCCAGCGCCGCCTCGGCTTCGGTCAATTTAATCTTGCCGGTCAGGCACATCGACTCGACGGCGCCGTTCATCAGTTCGGGAAGATGCGGCCGAAAATTCGGGTTGTTGTTGCGTCTTCGGCTTTCTTGCACGTGCGCCAACGCCGTGTCGTAGTCGCGATAGCGGTAGTGGAGCAGCGCGGTGGAAGACGGGAAGTAGGCGCTCCAGTCCAGCCCGACACTGCGATTGAAGCTATTGGCGGCCAGGGTCTTCAGCGACTCGCGATTCCCCACGGGCGGGGACGAGAGCGCGCAGACCTTCAACACTCGCTCGGCCAGATACATGTTCTCGCTGTCGTTGGACAGCAGCCCCGCCAGCCGTTTGGCAGCATCGATTTGCGTGGCTTTGTCTCCGGCAAACTGAGCGGCCACGCCGGCTCGCAGCAGGTGCATGTTGTTGTTCGGGTCGAGCTGCGCGGCCGCCCAAAAGTCTTTCAATGCTTCGGGCCATTGCTCAAGCAGTGCATAAATGTAGCCACGTTGCTCGAGCAACCCCACGTTGGGGCGTGTTGCTTCCGCCTGATTGAGCCGCGTCGTGAGCGCCTCCAATTCCGCGCGGAGCGGTCGCTCTTTTCCGAGCGGCTGGGGTGTTGGCCACTGCTCCACCGCTGATTCGGTGGCCCCCAGGAGCTGACGCCCTTCGCTGTCGAAGGCGAGCTGCCTCGAGAGACGTTTAGCTGCAACCCGCGCCAACAGTCGCCCGGTGGGGACCTCCCACAATTGGAGCACGCCCTGCGCCGTGTCACCTCCCGCCTCAACGGGTTGGGCCGTCACCAGCTGGGTGCCATCGGGGAGAAATGCGGTCGACAGGACGGGGCCGTCTTTGACGGGGAGCTGTTGTGACTTGCGAAGCAACGCGAGATCCCACAGATTCGCGGCGCCGTCTTGTCCCACGGAGACCATGCGCGAGCCTTGTGCGGCGAGAGTCAGCGATTGGACCGCCTGCTTGTGATCATTCAGGATCAACGGCGGACGGTTTAGCCCTCTCCAGACGTACAGTTTTCCATTGGCGGCGCCAACGATCAGCCACGACTTCTCGGGGAACCATGCGATCGCCGTCGCCGCCACGCGGTTCTTCGCTTGTTCGCCGACTTCGTCGGTCAACAGCAACCGCTGTGCTTGCTCTCCACTTTCCAAGCTCCACATGCGGACGCCATCATCGCCTCCCGAGAACAATCGCGTGCCATCCGCAACGAGACAGCTCACGGGCGCTGGTTTGCCGTTGACGTCAACCTGAATGCGGCGGAGCTCGCGCAGGGGATCGGTTTGCCAGACAATGATGTGGCCGTCCTTGCCGGCCGACACCAGCTGTTTGCCTTCCCCGGCGAACGCCAAGGCCGTGACTGCTCCCCGGTGACCGTCACTGGAGGCGAGTTGTTTGCCATCCTCCGCACTTCGCAGTTCGATGGCGCCGTTTTCATTGCCGGTTGCGAACTTTGTCCGGTCGGGTGAAAAGACCACGGGGCGCAGGGCAGGGCCGTTTTGCGCCGGCGTTTGGGCGTCGGCCGGGTTGAAGAAACTCGCCAGCGAGAGGATCGCCATCGAGGCCAACAGAGGGAAGGCTGCGAATCGGCGATGGGGCATGTTCTTCATGGTTTCGCTCGGGGCCTGGGTTCTTCTTGGACAGTGGCGATTTTAACAGCCCGTTGGAAGGCCTCCCATTGGAATTCGGGACAGCCTTGGCTCGCCCGTGGCACAGGCTGCCAGCCTGTGAATGTTGTGGTCTTGAACACAGGTTGCAGGCTGGCAGCCTGCACCACGATCGCGCGTCCCCTTGATTGGCTTTCGAAACCGGGGAAGTTATTCTTAGTGGTTCATCAACGATGAACGAAGGAACACCAACATTCACAAACTCGACCTAAGTTGTCGAAGAAACCCCGAACCGGCGGAGCGCTGTCATGGTGGAATGCAAACGCGGTTGTCCGCCTCAAACACGAATGGTGTTCATTTGGACGCTGGTTCTCGTCGCGACGGCGTGTCCCGCTTTCGCGGCGACCCCCGCGGGTCGCGAAAAGCTTCGCGGCGCGATTGAACGCGCGATTCCGTTGCTCGAAAAGAGCTCCGCGGGATCCGCCGACAACCGCACTTGCTTCACGTGCCATCACCAAGCGCTGCCGGTCATGGCATTGCACGAGGCGAGAGGTCGCGGACTGGCGATCGACGAACAGAACTTTCGCAAGCAAGTTGAGCATACTCGCAAGCACTTGGAGCGCGGCCGCGCGAACTACGAGCGGGGCAAAGGGCAGGGCGGTCAGGTGCTGACGGCCGGCTATGCGCTGTGGGCGTTGGAAGCGGGTGGAGAGAAAAGTGACGAGCTGACCACGGCGGTCGTGCACTACCTGTTGGAACGGCAGTCGGATCAAACGCATTGGTCGCATCCCGGCAGTCGGCCACCGTCTTCCGGCAGCGAGTTTGCCACGACCTACGTCGCCGCGCGAGCGTTGCTCGTGTTTGCGGACTCGAGCCAGGAGGCGCGCGTCCAACAGCGGCTCGACGTCGTTAAGCAATGGCTGCAGGAAAAGAAACCGCAGGACACGGAGGACCAGGTGTTTCGACTGCGGCTCGCGAACTACTTGGAGCTTCCCGGGGTGCAGCAGGCCGCAGTGGATGGTTTGATCACCGGTCAGCGGGAAGATGGCGGTTGGGGGCAACTCGGCGAGATGCCCTCCGATGCTTACGCGACAGCCACGGCGGTGGTCGCACTGCAGCGGACGTTGCAGGCAAGCTCGGCGGCGGGAGACTTGCGGACGCGGGCAGTGGACGCGATACGGCGCGGCGTCGATTTTTTGCTCGCCCATCAGCAGGCCGACGGCACGTGGCACGTGAAGACGCGCGCCAAGCCGATTCAGGCTTACTTCGAAACCGGATTTCCCTACGAGAAGGATCAGTTCATCTCGACCTCCGCGACGGCTTGGTCCGTCATCGCTCTTTGCTTGGCGATGGAGTCCGCGGAGAATTAAAAGGAAGGGACGAGTCGTCTTCGTTCAAGAATAAGCTGTTAGCTTTGCCTGCTGAGCGCCGCGGCGACGAGCTGTGGTGTGACTTGCGCGGCGCTGCCGGAGAGCCAGATGTCGGCCTCGGTTGGCTGCGGGTCGATAGCGATCACTCGGGCTCCGTTGGACTTGGCGGCGAGCGGGAGCATGGCGGCGGGCAGGACCACACCGCTGCAGCCGATTTGGATCAGGCAGTCGCATGCTTCGGCGGCTGCCAAGCCTCGCGTCCAGTCCGGCTCGCAAAGCGCGTCCCCGAACAACACCAAGTTGGGGAGATGCAGGCCCCGCCAGCCGAGGCCCAGCCAGCGACGAACCGCCCATAACATGCGAGGTATCGGGAGCCAGCCACGGCGGATTCGCTCGAGCCGCTTGGCGATTCTGCTCAGTTGCGCTCGGTCCAACTCCCGCACGGGGCGGCGATCGCGCGTGACAACTTCGAAGATCGAGCCGTGCAGTTCCTGCACGTTCACGCTGCCGGCGGCCTGATGCAGGCCGTCGATGTTCTGAGTGACGATGGTGGTTGAACGCTCCTGCTCAAGGTAGCTGATAGCGTGGTGCGCCGGGTTGGGCCGAGCGTCGGCGATTGGAGCGAGCACGTGGTGGACGAATTCCACGACGCGCCGCGGCTGCTGGCGGGCTGACCGAATCAAACCCGGCCACGTGGCAAATTCCTCCACCGGGAAGCGATGCCAGAAGCCTGCGGTGTCATCGTTGCCGGAGTGAGCCTCGGGCTCGTCGCGGAACGTGGGGATGCCGCTTTCCGCGGAGATGCCGGCGCCGGTGAAGACGACGATTTTTGCGGCATTCCGCACGATGGCCGCGGCTTCACGGAGTTCATTGGACACGGGGGTGCTCCAGGTGGTGGAAGCGAATCGCGCGGCATTGGAATCGGCGCGATTCGCGTATTTCGCTGACAGGATTCGCAGCTAAATGTCGATCCTACAGTTGGACATGTGCCGCCGGACATCCGTTCGGGGGCAAAGTTTGCCGGTTATTCCGGTGGTGCGGGCTTGCCGAAAAACTTGTGTAACACGCCCCGTGGTTTCCGCGCCTTCCAGTTTGAACCGCTTCTTTACTTGGTGATTGGCAGTCCCGCCGAGCACGTTCGCCCCGAGACTGCCATCCCGATCGAATCGAGATCTGGAGGACATCCATGGCGATGATCTGCGAAGCCCCTCCCGCTCCCATGGGGCATGTGACTCACGAATTGGCAACCACCGCTTGGCTGGCGGCCAACGGTGTGGACGCAGGCTGGCTGGTGTTTCAGGACGGCGTGCTGCGATTCGTCGACCACAACGGAAACTTGGTTTTTGACTCTCCGGTGTCCGAGATCGAACGGGTCGACTTCCCTTGGTATCATTGGGGCGCCGTCTGCCGCATCCGGCTGCTGGGCGAGACCTTCTCGCTTCGCTTCAATCCTCCCTTTGGCGGCGCCTTGGCCATGCGAATGCAAGGGTTGAGCCCATTGGCGGTCCGCGCCCTCTCGAGAGGCTCCGGATCCGCCGATGCCCGCATCGTGGCGCAGGCGTGGCGCATGCTGCTCAAGGGACATTGAGGATCAATCCCCACTCGCTCCCGAGAGCTTTCCGTGTTGTCCTGGGTCCTGCAGATTTTCATTCAGTTGCTGATTGTCTACTCGGTGGTCACGACCGCTTTGGAGACAATGCCCGAGTATGACGATTACGATGCGTTCTTCGAAACGTCGGAGACGATCGTGGTCGTCATCTTCTCGGCGGAGTACCTGATTCGCTGGCGGATGGCGAAGTCGTGGTGGCGTTATCCCCTGCAGGGAATGGCGATCATCGACCTGCTCGCCATTTTGCCGTTCTTTATCAGCCGCTACTTCGCGTCGTCGCTGCCCTCCTTCGTGCCGCTCCGCGCGCTGCGACTGCTGCGAATCTTTCGCTTGCTCAAGTTGGCCCGCTACAGCCGCTCCCTGCAGATGCTCGGCGAGTCGATTCGACGCAGCGGCCCTGAGTTGATCGTGTTCATGTTCATCGCCACGATCATCGTGGTGATCTCGGCCATGGGGCTCTACTACGCCGAGCATGAGGCCCAGCCGGAAGTCTATTCAAGTATTCCCGATTCGATCTGGTGGGCGATCGTCACCCTGACCACCGTCGGCTACGGCGATGTGTATCCCACCACAGCCGCGGGACGCGTGATCGCATCGATCGTGATGATCACCGGCATCGGCTTTATCGCCGTGCCCACCAGCCTGATCAGCAGCACAATGACCGAATTGGCCCTGGAGAACCGGCTGGCTCGCCAAGCCGAACGGAAAGCTGCCGAGGCCGGAGCAGCAACCGGTGAAAAGAATTCCGAGGGTGATTTGATGGAGTGATTACGAGACACTCCGCCAACCGGGTGTCCTCCGATCGCGGGGGTTGGAATGTTGGCCGTTTGCGCGAATAATCTAGTCCTCCCCGCTATGGTGGGGCCGTTGGTTCGCGTTTCACTGCCTGCAATTCATGGCCCCATTTCAAAGGCCGTCACCGGCATTTCCCATCCCCAAAATATCCTAGCTGCCGAAACATGAAGTTCATCGAAATGACCGGGGAGACGTTGGGCAAGATCATCAACGATGGCGAGCTGCACGTCGAGGATCTCGAATCCGCCGGAATCTACGGCAACACCATCGTGCGCGTCAATCAACACGGTGATATCGAAGTTCGTCGCCACGACAATTGGGATGTGGTCGGAGGGCTGTTGGGCGAGTTCAACAATCGACTTCGCGAGCAATCGGGATTGGATTGGGCCTGATTGTGTTTACCGGCTTGGTGGAATTGATGGGGCAGGTGGCCGCCGTTCATGACGAGCCGCCTGGCGTGCGCGTGCAGATCGAATGTCCGACGATTGCCCCCGAGGTAGCGATCGGCGACAGCATTTGTGTCAACGGTTGCTGCTTGACGGTGATCGGCTTTCTCGAGGCGAGTGGAGGGCGAGTCGGCTTGGACTTCCAGGCTGGCGAAGAGACGCTTTCTCGCACCAATCTGGGCGAATTGGCGGTTGGCAGCCCGGTTAATCTCGAACGCTCCCTGCGTCCCACGGACCGGCTTGGTGGGCACTACGTGACCGGCCATATCGACGGCATGGGGAAGGTCGTGCGGAGAACCGATTCGGGGGATTGGTCGGAGTTGTGGTTTGAGGCGCCCTCGGGGCTGATGCGCCAAATGGCCAGCAAGGGATCCATTGCGGTGGACGGCGTCAGTTTGACGTTGGTTGAGGTGACGGATCATCAGTTCAGTGTTGCCCTGATTCCGCATACACTGGACGTCACGACGCTCGGTCGTCGCGCCATTGGCAATTCCGTCAATCTGGAGACCGACGTGTTGGCCAAGTATGTCCAACGCCAACTGGAGGCCTGGACGCCTCCGGAAAGCGCCTGACCGCCCGTTTGAAGAACATCTGCATCGCGTCCTCTTATGGCTCAACGACAAACACTTTCCTTTCTCACGCAGCGATTTCGCGAGGTGGGAATCCGCCCGCTCACCAAGTTCGGCCAGAACTTTCTGATTGACCTGAACTTGGTGGAGCTGCTGGCCAAGACCGCAGATGTCGGAGAGCGAGATGTCGTGCTGGAGGTTGGCACCGGCACCGGCTCGTTGACAGCGATGTTGGCCGAGCACGCCGCGCATGTCGTTACCGTAGAAGTCGACCCGCAGCTCTACCAGTTGGCGGAGGAGGAGTTGGCCGAGCGTGACAATGTCACGATGCTGCAGCAGGATGCGCTCCGCAACAAGAACAACATCCACCCGGTGGTGCTCGAAGAGATCGCCAAACAGATGGCGGTCGACCCCTGTCGGCAGCTGAAGCTCGCCGCCAACCTGCCATACAATATCGCCACACCGCTGATCTCCAATCTGCTATTGACCGAGATCACCCCGGTGTTGATGGCGGTGACCATTCAAAAGGAGCTGGCGGATCGGATCGTCGCCAAGCCCGGCACGAAGGATTACGGCGCCCTCAGCGTCTGGGTCCAAAGTCTGTGTCGCGCCGAGGTGGTTCGGGACATGCCCCCCACCGTGTTTTGGCCACGTCCCAAGGTCGACTCGTCGATCATCCGAATTGAGCCACGGGATGAACTGCGACAGCGGATTCCCGACTTGCGTTATTACCACTGCTTCGTCCGCTCGATGTTCTTTCACCGCCGAAAGTTTCTGCGCAGCGTGGTGGTCAGCGCGTTCAAAGGGCGGCTCGACAAAGAAGCCGTCGACCAGGTGCTGGCCGAGCACGGCATTTCGGCTGAGTCGCGCGCCGAACAGTTGACGCCGGATCAATTGTTGGCCATGTGCGAGTCGTTCCGGGCGCGGGCGCCGCAGTGGAGCTGAGCGACCGCGTGACCTGACGTGTGCAACCATGAGTCGACCACGTACTGCCGCTCACCTCCCGCCCATCACTAACCTCCCGCCCATGGCGTTTTCTTGACGGTCAAAATTGGGGCCGATAGGATGCGGTTGGCAGGGCAACTGGGAGGTCGTTGAAAAACACTGGGTCCAACTAGCGACATCGGATCGTCCTGCAGGAACGATTTCGATACCTGTCGCGGCGTTTTTCCCGGGCTGGGAACGCTGGGAACCGAGGGTTTGACGGGCCGTCAGGTTGGCTTTCAACAGCGTCTTTGGGTGGAGTGGATGTCGGATCGCGCTTCTCAATCACAACCTGCCCGGAGGGAGCCGAGGGAGCAAACTGCAGCGCGCTCGGCGGCGCCCCCCGTCGCGACGCCTCCCGATATTCCGTTGGGAACCCCGGCGCCGCCGGTCCCCGTTGGCATTCCGGTTCCCCCCGGCGCAATCGAGCCACCGGATGCGAGCGAAATCGAACACGGTGCGGGGCGTTTGGTGTTCGGGATGGCGCCCTGGATGCGGCAATCGGCCAGCGGCCTGATCTCCCTGGCCTTCCACGCCGCACTGGTGACGGGACTGGGGCTGTGGGCCTACGGGTTTCGCGGAGCGCCGACGCCGGGCGGTGAGGAGGTGATGATCGCCGAGCTGCCGATGATTGAGCTGGACGACGAGACCCCCGAGCTTCAACCCGAGGCCGACAGCGGCCAGCAGCCCGCCGAAATGGAGCTGGCGGAGATTGCTCCGCTGTCGATCTCCGACGCCGGGCAGCTCGAGCTCGTGGACGTTGCGGCCAGCTTGGGAGTTGGCGGCCAAGGAGCGATCAACAGCGGCAGCATCGCGGAGGCGGGCATGGCGGCGCAGGCCTCCTTCATGGGCCTGCAAGCGACCGGTCAGCGGTTCTGCATCATTGCCGACTGCTCGGGCAGCATGAAGGGAGGCAAGATCGACTTCGTCAAAAGTGAAGTGTTGCGAACCATTGGCGGGCTCTCCGGCGGCACGCGATTTCAGATCTGCTTTTTCAACAGCCGGGAGCTGCCGTTTCCCCAGGAGGGCTGGCGCCGGCCGGTCGAGGAAATTGGCGCATTGCGGAATTGGGTCAATCAAGTCATCCAGGCCAACGGTGGCACGGAGCCCGCGGGCGCGTTTCGCTTTGCCTTCGCCCTGCGACCTCGTCCCGATGCGATCTTTTTTATGACCGACGGAAAATTCGGCGCCGACGTCGTTGGCGTGATCTCCGGACTAAACGCCGAGGGCCGCACCGTGCCGGTGCATACCATCACCTTTGTCGACCGCAGCGCCGAAGCGATGATGCGACGGATCGCCCAAGAGTCGGGAGGGAGGTACAGGCATGTGGCTGGCTTCTAACGGCCCGTTGAAACATCGCCGATATAGCCGACTGGCGACCGGGGCAGCTTGGCTGGCTCTGTTGTTGGCCCCGCATGTGTGGGCGGAGGACCGCATTGTGCTCCGCAACCTCGAGGTGATTCGAGGGGAGAGCGTGGCAGCGTTGAGTGTCGATGGCGTGCAGCTTGCCGACCAGCGTCTGGTCGGTTGGGACGAGATTGAACGGATCACCGTCACCTCGGCGCCGCAGGCCGAGGCCGACCGGTTGCTGCAGCAAGTCGGTGGTCCGCTGTTTCGTCTTCGCCAGCGGCTGACCGTTGGCGACTACGCAAATTTGCTCGAGCCCGCCGAGCAGATCGAACGCCTTTTTGCCGGGCGGACCGGCTACGCGTCGCTGTTGGTGCATCAGAGCCTGATGTGGGGCCGACTTGCGGCGGGCGAGCGCGAACGAGCGCTGCTGCCGTATGTCGAGTGCCTGGCCAACATTGGCTCGGACCCCAAGCTGGCGGCTCGACTGCCGGGCACCCGACGCTCCACCATCGACAATGTTGGTCTGTGTCGCGAGTTGCCGCCGATTTGGTTTGACGAGGCCGCGGCGCGAGCGGTCTTGCCGGTGGTGCTGCAACGCGTCGCCGCAATACCGGCGGCTCGCCGGCCCGTCGCCCTCTACCTCTACTGTGGCACGCTGGCCGCCGCGGCAGGTGACAAGGCCATGGCACAACGGATGGCGGCGGCGATCCCCGATCGAGGCCGCGGAGGCCATTGGCGAGCCATTTTGGAAATGCAACAGGCGGCGAGCGAAGGCGGCCGCGCCGCGGTCACGGAGCTCGCCGAATTCGACAGGCTGCTCGCGGACGACCGATCGTTGGCCCTCTACTGGCACGCCAAGCTGCGTTTGGCGCAGGCCGGCAGCGGCGACAGCGCAAACCAGGAGGCTCGAGCGGACGCGCTGCTGCAATTGTTGCGGATCCCGGCCGCCTATGGCAGTCAGCAACCCGAAGTGGCCGCTGCGGCGCTCCACGAAGTGACGCTTCAGCTGGAGCCCACGCGTCCCGTCCAAGCGGTCCGAGTGCGCCGCGAACTATTGGAACACTACCGAAGAACTTATTATGGGCGGGCCGCGAGCGCCTCGCCGCCTGCTGCCGGCGAGGCGGGCTCAGCCGACTCCGCTGAACCGTAAGCAGACACCGTGAGCCGACACCCGCCGAGGCGCCGCTCCTGCTGGTTGACGCATCGCGATCCGTCGTCGCGTACCGCTGACAGATTGACAACGTGCCGCTACCACACCACCGATGAAAGAGACGCGATGAGACGACTGCGAATCAGGCGGCACCAGGGCCAATCGCCCTCGGTGACGCAGCAACCGCCCGCAGTTGAGGCCGCAGCCCGCGTCCCGGTCCTCACAAGGGTCGCCTGCGATGGAGTCCCGATTTCCCCACCGGGCCTCACAAGGGTCGCCTGCGATGGAGGCCCGACTTCTTCCCTGAGCCGAGCGGGCTTGGGGTTGCTGGCCATCGCGCTGACGTGGGGTACGCTGATGTTCGCCGCGCCCGCGGCGGTCGCTCAGGATGGCGTAGCCGGCGCCGAGACGGTGGACGAGGAGCAGGGCGAGCGCACCGTGCTGCAGACGTTGCTCGATGGCGGCGTTGTGGGCGGCTTGATTTTTTTGCTGTCGATGGTCGCGGTCGGCTTTATCGTCGAGCACTCGCTGACGATCCGCAAGTCCGTGCTGATGCCCGATGAGCTGATGGACCATCTCGCCACTCAAATCAGTCAGGGACAAATCGACGAGGCGGAGGACATCTGCTTGAGGCCGGAGAACCAGTGTCTGGCGGCGGATGTCGTGCTCGCCGGGTTGCAGCGATTCAAAGCGTCTGAGTTTGGCTTCGCCGAGTACAAGGCGGCCGTCGAGGAGGCTGGCGAGGACCAGACGGGGCGGCTGTATCGCAAGACCGAAGTGCTCGGCCTGATCGGCTCGATCGCCCCGATGCTGGGGCTGACCGGCACCGTGCTTGGCATGATTGAGGCGTTCAACACCATTTCCGGATCCGGAGGCATGGCGCGGCCGGACGAGCTGGCTGGCGGCATCAGCAAGGCGCTGGTCACGACGCTGATGGGGCTGGTGGTCGCGATCCCGGCAATGGTCGCCTTCAGCTACTTTCGCAACCGCATCGACTCGCTGGTCGCCGAGGCCGGCAAACGCGTCGAGCAAGTGCTGATGCCGCTGGGAAGGCGCCGCGGATGAGGCTTAGCAAACGACGCCGCACGACCATCGCTGACATGAACATGACACCGATGATCGACATCGTGTTCCTGCTGTTGATCTTCTTCATGACCGTCTCGCAGGTCTCGGAGGCGAACAAGGTGCGACTGGAGCTGCCCAAGCTCGAGGGCGAGGAGGAGTTGAAGCCGGCGACGATCACCATCAATGTCGACGCCGAGGAGAAGATCATTGTCACCGGGCGCACGTTGGAGCTCGCCGAGCTGATCTCGCTGGTCTCGGCCGAGCTGCAGCGAGTGGGAGACGACCCGTCGCGAGTGAACGTGGTGATTCGTGCCGACCGCAACGGCAAGTCGGGGCCGGTCAATCGCATTGTGTCCGCCCTGGGCCGAATGCAAATCAAACGCGTCAAGATTCGCGTGCACAAGGAGCGCTGACGTTCGCCGATGAAGCTCAGCAGTCACAAATTGGATCGCCGCAATCGGTTCGAGCTGTCGATGACGTCGATGATCGATGTCGTGTTCCTGTTGTTGATCTTCTTCATGACGACCTCGAACTTTGTCCTCACGGAACGCAATCTGGACTCCACCATCAAAGTGGATCGCGGCTCCTCCAACGCACCCAGTGAGCTCGAGCCGGTGATTATCGAGGTGGTCCGCGTGGATGATGAAGATGTGTTTCGGCTGGGTGGCCGCACGCTCAAGACAGCCGATGAGCTGACACAAGTGCTGTCCTCGATGCCGCCGACAGACGACGGCGCCTTTGTCCGCGTCGCCGACGATGCGCCCTTCGGAATGGCCGCTGCCGCGATCCAGGCCTGCCGCGCAGCGAGAATTCTGATGGTCTCCTACATTCCGATGGAGACCACGCAGTGACCCGAGTTCAGACCGCCAATGGGTTGTTTCTCCTCCGTCGAGCCCGGCTCGCCGGACTCTGTTGGCTCGCGCTGACTGCCTCCGCACTTGCCCAGCCGCCGCAAGGCGACCTTGCCGCAAAACAGCAAGAGGACCAGCAGCTTGAAACGCTGCTGCAACGTCTGGACCTCGTCGAGCTGCGGATGGCCTTTCTTGAACGCAAGCTGACAACCACCACGGGAACAGACCGAATTGCCCTGGCCAAACGACTGGCCGATCTTTACGCCGAGCGACTGCTCCGCGAGCAGGAGCAGCCGACCGCTGGCCTCACTGCGACCGATGGTGGTCCCGAGGGCACGGAGCCGGACGACGCCGCCGCGCGACTGCGAGCCAAGATTGCCAACTTGATTCGCGACATACCCGACGCCAACACGCCGGGACTGGGCATCGTGCTGTCGCAGGTGGAGTTTCAAGCCGCGGAGGCGGATGCCATTCGCTGGCTCAGCGAGCGCGACGAGGAGGCTCGCGGCCGCGCCGCGTCGCAACTAGCCTCGCTAGCCCGCAGCTTCGCCCAACGCCGCGCCGCGATGCAGGCCGCAGTGGAGCGAGAGGAGCGGGCGCTGGACGACACCAACCTCTCCGCCGACGAGCGAGAGCAGGCCGAGCGACGATTCAACGACGCCACGATCCTGCTGTTGCGAGCCGAGTTTCTCGGCGGCTGGGCCAACTACTACGACGGGATCCTCAACCAGCGGGCAGCTTCTCTGGAGTCCGCGCGGGAGATGTTCTCTGCGCTGTTGGGGGTGAAGGAGTCTCGAGAGCTTGACCCCGAGTGGCTGGGGCTTGATGTGCCGGCCAAGGCTCGCTCGTTGATCGGACTGGCGGTCGTCGAAATCGGCCGAGGCGAGCTGGAGACTGGCGGCAAATACTTTCAACTGCTGAACAGCCCGCTGGTCGCGCCAGAGGTTCGCGACCAGATTCCGCAATGGCATGTCCGCGGTTTGTTGAACGCGGGCCAGCACGAAGCGGCGCTGGCGGAGGCGCGACGGTATGTCGGCGCGATTGGCGCCGAGTCCACTCCCGGGCATGCGCAGCTCGCCACGACCTTGATGCAGGCCGGCTTTGCGGGCGATCCGCCCAACGAAGAGCTGGGGATGCTTGGTGTGGCCGTGCTGGCGAGAATTCGCGAGTTCAAGCTGCTGCGGCAATTGATCGAGAAGCACAAAATCAGCCTCGACAATCCCGACGGGTTTTTCCTGAAGTGGCTGGCTGCTCAGCAGCAGCTCGAAGCGGCGCAAAAATCCAAACAAGCCGACGACTATCGCGCCGCCGTCGAGTTGTTTCGCGCTGCCCTGGGCGCGGCTGCCAACGAAAGCAACGCGGACGACGCATCCGTGGCGCAGTGCTCGAACGAGTACGCCTGGACGCTCTATCACGTTGGCCGCTGGCGAGACGCGGCGCTGCAGTACCAGCAAGCAGCCAAGTCGCTCGAGGCGATCGCGCAGCCGGAGGCGGCCGTCAAGTCACTTTGGATGGCCTATGTCAGCTTTCTGCAGGGAAGTCGCGAGCTGCCGAATTTGGAGTCCGACGCCAGCGCGACGTTGAAACTGCTGCTCGAAAAGTTTCCCGACTCGGACTACGCGGCCAAGGCGAAATACCAACTGATGAAGCTGGAAGGTGGCAGCGACGAGCGTTTGGCGGCGCTGGAACGCGTGCCGGCGGCCGACTCGAGCTATGCCCAAGCGAGATACGACATTTGCGCGTTGCGGCACCAACGTTGGCTGAACAGCCGTGGCGCTCCCGAAGAAACTCGCGAGGCGGCCGAGACGGTTCGCGCCGTGACCACATACCTCGCGTTGGCGAGCGGCAGTTCGGCGGCCGAGCGGCTCCGGGCGGCGCTGTTTGGGGTGGAAGCGGCCAACGACGGCCAGCCCCCGCAACCCCGGGCGGCGGCGCGGTTGCTTGACGTCGTCGAGCCGCTGACGACCTCGTCCAGCGATGAGACGCTCTTGGCCAACTTCCACTATCATTCGCTGCGACGTCGGTTCGCCGAGGGCGACGCCGATGCGGCTGAATCCCACGCTGTGTGGCTGCGTGAACACCCCGCGGGCCAAAAGTACGAGCAGACGGCGCTGGTGATGCTGGCCCGCTTTGCCGACGCGGACCTTGCCAAAGCAGCGGACGCTCAGCGAGCTCCGCTGCTGAGAAAGGCCGAGGGGATCTATGGTCGCTTGGCAAAAGTCTTGGGCGATGACGTCGACACCTTGGCGAGCAATCGCAATGCCGCCGTGGCGTTGTTCAAGTCGTCCGACTACCGCTTGCAGTTGGGCGATGCGACCGGCGCCATCGCCGGCTTCGAGACGTTGCTGAAGGTTGCTCCGAAAAACCGTCAGTTCATTCACGGCGCCGCGCTCGCCACATTTCAATTGAAACGCTACGCCGACTCGCTGGGACACTGGCGCAGCTTGGTGCGCGCAGCACAGGAAGGCGATGCCGATTGGTTCGAGGCGAAATATCATCAGATCGCCTGCCTCGAGCACACCGATCGCGCGACAGCCGCCAAGGTGCTGCGGCAATTCCGGGTGTTGCACCCCGAGCCGCCGGGAGACTGGCCAGCCAAGTTCTCGGCGCTAAGTCGGCGACTGCTGGATGGCGGTCAGTAGATTGCGTCACGGGCGAGCGCCGAGGCGTCAAACGATGCAAACCGGCCACCCCGGGGCGGCGCTGCGCTAGCCCCGGGCTTTGAGGAAGGCCGTTGGCCTTCGTAATGAGCGCGAGGAAATGGCGCAAAAGGCGGAGCTCGGCGTCGGGCGATTGGCGGGGCGACCAACCGAGCTCCCGAGCCGAGCTCCACACGATTGTCGATTGTCAGCATGTGCGGCGCGTGTCGTCGCATTGAAACGGTACCTTTTTGCCGCATCCACGCAAGGTGGAAGCGCGGACTACGTACCAATTCTCGCCCCAATTCAAGGGGGGCGGGCGCCCGCCGCGTTGGGTGCGGCTTTGCCTCGCCCGTGGCACAGGCTGCCAGCCTGTGAATGTTGCGGTCTTGAGCGCCGGTTGCAGGCTGGCAGCCTGCACCACGACACGAAGGCCAACGGCGTTCCTCCTTGCTCCGGGCAATCGGGGACCGCAATAGCTGCCTGGGCGGCTTTTACCCGCCGTACCGAAAACGCCGCCGATCACCTACAATTTGCGGCATGTCACTATTGTTGCAAGTTGAAAGTGTGCGAAAGTACTACGGGTCGGAGCCGGTTTTGGACGGCGTCGACTTCGAGCTGCGCGATGGCGATCGCGCAGCGATTGTGGGCCCCAACGGGGCTGGAAAAACCACTCTGATCCGAATCATTACCGGTGAGGAGGAGGCCGACGCCGGCCGAGTCGTCCTGCGCCCGGACGCTCGCTTGGGGGTGCTTGAGCAGCATGCGGACTTCGCGCCCGAGGACACGGTTTGGAGCGTGGCGGCGTCGGCCTTGGCGTCGCTGACCCGCTTGGTCGACGAAGCTCACGAGGCAGCCGAGGCCTTGGCGGCTTGCCGCGATGAAGCGGAACGCCAGCGACTCGGCGAGCGATACGACCATCTGCAACACGAGCTGCATCGTCGCGATGCGTACCAACTCGACCACAAAGTGCAGCGGGTGTTGGACGGCATGGGCTTCCCACCCGACTCGCACGCACAGCCCGCCGCTCAGCTCAGCGGCGGCCAACAAAGCCGCTTGCTGTTGGCCAAACTGCTGCTGTCCGACCCCGATCTGCTGGTGCTCGATGAGCCGTCGAACCACCTCGACATTCAGGCCACCGAGTGGCTGGAAGGCTTCTTGATCGAGTGTCGCAGCGCGGTGCTGATTGTCAGCCACGATCGCTACTTCTTGGATCGAGTGTCCAAACGCACCTTGGAGTTGTGTCACGGCACGATCGATGTGTACGCCGGCAACTACTCCGCCTACACCCGCCAAAAGTCCGAGCGGTTGGTGGTGCAGCAGCGAACGTACGAGAAGCAGCAGATTGAAATCGCCAAGATGGAGGATTTCGTCCGCCGCAATCACCATGGCCAGAAGCACGCCCAAGCCGAGGACCGCCGCCGCAAACTGGAGCGAATCGAACGGGTCGAGTTGCCGCGAGAGATTGCGGCGCCGCCGATGGGGTTCCCGCCCGCCGAGCGAACCGGGGACATTGTGGTGCGAGTCGAAGGTCTCTCCAAGGGATTTGACCGCCCGCTGTTCCAAGATCTCACCTTCGACATCCTGCGTGGCGAGAAGTGGGGCATCCTTGGTCCCAACGGCACGGGCAAAACGACCTTGCTGCGATGTTTGGTCGGCGAGCTTGCCGCCGACACCGGCAGCGTCGCCTTCGGAGCGGGCGTGAAAGTCGGCTACTTCGACCAACTCCTGCGGTGCGTCGAAGATGATGTGCAAGCCGTCGACGCGATTCGCCCCGATCACAAGGAGTTCGTCGAGCAGCAACGTCGCGATCTGCTGGCAAAGTTCGGCATCGTCGGCGACATGGTCTTTCAACCCGTCAAAAGCCTGAGCGGCGGAGAGCGAAATCGCACCGCGCTGGCGATGCTGGCGGCTTCGGATGCCAATCTGTTGGTGTTGGACGAGCCCACCAACCACCTCGATCTTTGGTCGCGGAGTGCGTTGGAAGCGAGCATCAACAAGTTCCAGGGCACCGTGCTGTTCGTCAGCCACGATCGCTACTTCCTGAACGAAGTCGCCGATCATCTGCTGGTCGTCGAGCCGAATCGATTTCGCGTCATTGAGGGGAATTATGACGCCTTTCGGCACTTGGTGCGACAGGGAATGGCCGCGGAGGCCGAGAGTTCTCGACAAGCGTCCGCCTCAACGGTGCCGGCCGAGTCGCGCTCCAAAGGCAAGCCGAAGGACAAGCCCAAGCCGAAACGCAAGTTCCCGTTTCGCAAGCCTGCCGACATCGAAGTCGACATCGAGGCCTGCGAGCTGCGTATCGATGAGATCCATCGGCTGCTCGCCGAGCCCGATACACATCGCGACGGCGACCGCGTCAAGCAACTGACGCAGGAATTGCAGGAGCAACAAGCTGCGCTCGAGCAACTGTTTGAACATTGGGAAGAAGCGAGTAGTTGACATCCGTTTTCCCGTTGTTCCGGCGTGCTCATGAGCCGAGAACGGGATCGCAAGGCGTCATACACGTTGACAAGGTGAGCCGTCATGTTGAGTCTCAAGGGGGCCACGCCCAGTCGTTGGCTGCGGCAGGTGGAGTCGGACTTGCCGTCGATCTTGATCGACCATGCCCATTGCGAGAAGAAGGCGGCCGGCACGGCGATGAACCTGATGTTCGCTTACGTCGAGAACGTCGAACTCTGCCGCGCGATGACGGAAATTGTCAACGAGGAGTTGGAGCACTTTCATCTGGTGCTGGAGTTGCTCGAGCGGCGGGGCATTCCGTTTCGACGCTTGAAGCCGAGCAGTTACGGGCGGAAGCTGAACGATCTGGTGCGGCGTCAAGAGCCCGTCAGGGCTGTCGATCGGCTGCTGGTGGCGGGGCTGATCGAGGCCCGCTCGTGCGAGCGATTTGATCTGCTGCGGCAACACGTCGGGGATCGTGAACTGGCGGACTTTTATGACTCGTTGTTTGAATCGGAAGCAAGGCATCACGCCTGCTACGTGAAGCTCGCGCGAGATTTTGACACCGACGAAAATGTTCGTCAAAGGTTGGAGGAACTTGCCTCGCTGGAGGCAGAGATCATCGCCGAAGGCGAGAACCTGCCCCGCATGCACAGCTAACCGCCTGGGCTCCGCAAGAACTTGTCGTGGTGCAGGCCGCCAGCCTGCAACGCACGACGGCCGCCGCCACGAACAACGAGTTCATGACGACGGCCGCGTTGGCGGGGGCTGCTTGAGCGCGATGGATTGCTCCATCACGCTGCCTCAAATACGTTCCGGCCCAAACAAGGGACTCTTCCCACGGCCCGCTTCACGAGGGGGCATTTGCTTCCCCATGGCGACCGGGTGTGGCGACTTGGGAAAGGCTTTCGCCCCGTTGCTTAGTACCGACAGTGGCCGCTGTGCAGCGAACCGTAGGGCGAGCCGTAGTAGCTGCGGTACGGGTTGTAGACGCTGGGGGCGTAGCTGCGATACACGTTCGTCGGCCGATACACGCTGCTGGGCGGATAGAGCGAATAGCTCGGCACATGCGCGCCGTGGTGCGAGTGGCCATGGTGGTGACCGCTGTAGACGGGCACGCGGCCAACCGAGTACGGCGAACCGTATGGCGAGTACGCTCGACCACCGGAGCTGATGCCGAAGTAGAAATCGGCGGCTTGTGTGGTGCTGGCAGTGGCGACCATCAAGGCGATGGCGGCGGCGAGGCCAAGAATCATCCGTTTCATTGCACGCTCCAGGGAGGGAGGTTGATGGCCGGTCGAAAACTCGCTGTCGGCAAGATGCGGTGTCGATTGCCGGGGCTGCAGTTTTCAGCGGCCTTTGGTGCGCCAAGCGAGAGCCTCGACGGCGGGGCAGCAAGTGTTCGCTTTGCGACGAAACTAAGATGAGGCAGCTGGCGTGCCAATCCCTGGTCCAAATCCAAAACTTGTTATTTTGCAACGGTTTGCGGCCATTTCGCTGGCTCGGGGCCCGAGCGAGCGTGTCGTCGATACGATGCGTTGTGTCGTCGATTTGATGTCACTTTCGGCCGTTGGGCGAAAACCGCTCGTTTGGCCCTTGTATCGCGAGTCCGACCTGCCAACCATGGAAGCCGGCATTCTCCGGCAATTTCCGGCCTTCGAGAGCTCTTGGGGAGCGAGACGATGAGAGTTGGGCGAACCGTGTTGGCGTTGGCAATGACTGCGGCGGCGTTGAGCTTCTGGCCCGCTAGCGGGGACGCTCAGGATGATCCCTTCCCCGCAAGTCCGTTTCCGGTGGGCGCCGCGGCCAAACCCGAGACTCGAGTGGCTTTCACCGAGGGGCCGGCTTGGCATCCCAGCCACAACGTGTTCTTCACCGACATTGCCAACAACCGCATCATGCGTCTCGATCGCACCGGCGCCTTGCATACCTACCGCACGCCATCCGGCCGAGCCAACGGTTTGCTATTCGATCACGATCTCCGGATGATCGCCTGTGAAGGCGGCGGCGAAGGCGGCAATCGTCGCCTGACGCGCACGGAGTCGGATGGCAGCGTAACAGTGCTCACCGACCGCTTTGAAGGCAAGCGATACAATTCGCCGAATGACGTCGCGATCGACGCGGACGGGAATCTGTACTTCACCGACCCGCGGTATGGACCTCGCGATGACATCGAGCAGCGTGACGCGGACGGCCGCGACATCGAGGGCGTGTACCGAATCGACGCGAAGAGCGGCGAGGTCACTCGCGTGATTACGCATGAAGTGGAGCGGCCCAATGGCGTCGCCGTCTCCAAAGACGGACGCTACCTGTTTGTCGCGGACAACGTGAATGACGGTCCCAACGATGGCGTCAACGGCGCCCGTAAACTTTGGCGATTTTCCTTTGCCGCCGACGGGACGCTCGATCCGGAGAGCGGCAAGATCCTGTTCAACTGGGGGACCGACCGCGGGCCAGACGGCATGACCTTGGGCCCCGATGGCCGGTTGTTCGTAGCGGCCGGCTTCAACGTGCCTAACTTGCCGGCCGAGACATCCGACCGCTACAAGGCGGGGATCTACGTGATCCATCCCGACACGGGAAAGCTGGAGGCGTTCCTGCCGGTGTTGGCGGACATGATCACGAATTGCACGATTGGCGGCCCGGAAGGCAAGACGCTCTACATCACTGCCGGGCACAAACTCTGGAGCGTCCCGCTGAAGTGATCCTTGAGTAACGCGGGAGATATTTAGCTTGAGCGAGCTCCGCGACTCAAAAGTGATAAGTGGATCGTTCTACGGTTTGAGGGAATCTGTGATTCCCTCGTTCGTGATCTTCATAGATTCGTCATCCGTGTTTAACCCGTGTTTGATCCGTGGCGAGCCCCTTGCGCTACAGCACTTCCGGCAACGGCGGGTGTTCGGCGACCAGATACTGAGGCCGCCCAGCCAGGTCGCGCAACGTGGTGCGATTGGCGTCAATGCCAAGATTGCGGTAGAGCGTCGCGAGCACTTCGGCGAAGTGGACCGGGCGGTCCGCCACGGCCGCTCCCGTTTTGTCAGTGGCGCCGATCACTTGACCGGCGCGCATGCCGCCGCCGGCGAGCAAGCCGCCGCCCACTTGCGGCCAGTGATCTCGGCCGGCGTCCTTGTTAATCCGCGGCGTGCGGCCAAATTCGCCCCAAGCCACGACGGAGACATCGTCGGCCATGCCACGTTCATGTAGGTCTTCGATCAAAGCCGAGAGGCCCTGGTCGAACAACGGCAGATGCGTGGACTTTAGGCCGTCGAAATTGTTGCTGTGGAAGTCCCAGCGGCCGAAGTTGAGCGTGACCACGCGGCACCCGGCTTCGACGAGCCGCCGGGCCATCAGAAAGTGCTCGAGATTGCGCGGCGCCCCGTCTCCGTAATTTTTCGGGTCGCCCTTTCCGTATCGTTCGCGCACATGCTCCGGCTCTCGCGAGAGGTCCAGCGCCTCGGCCAACTCGCTGGAGGTCAGCACCGAGATCGCTTGACTGGTCAATTCGTCCAGGCCGTCCAAGGCGCCGGCGGCGTCGATGTCTCGCCGCAGCGTGTCGAGGCTCGTCAACAGTCCACGGCGATCGTCCAGCCGAGCCGTCGGCACGTGCAACTGCATGTCCTCTTTGCCCGGGCCAGTCGGCCGAAAGGCGGAGTGTCCCACGCCGAGAAATCCCGGCAAGCCCGGCGATCCGTACGGCGGGTGTCCGGCCTTGGGCGAAAGTCCCACGAACGGCGGCACGCCGCGCCGCGCTGGTCCGCGCACCTTGGAGACCGCCGAGCCCATCGACGGCCATCCGCCCGGCGGCTGGTTGAGTGTCGTCCGGCCGGTGTAGCAGATGAACGAGTCGTGGGCGCCGTTGGGCGAGCCGACGACGCTGCGCAGCGGAATCAGCTTGTCCATGATTCGGGCGAGCCGCGGCAGATGCTCACAAATCTGAATGCCCGGCACATTGGTGGAGATCGGGCGGAACTCGCCGCGAATCTCCGCAGGGGCTTCCATCTTCAGATCGTACATGTCTTGGTGGGATGGCGCACCGCACATGTAGATCATGATCACCGCCTTGCGGCTGGAGCCAACTCCCGCAGCCGCCTCCGCCGCCAACAGCCGCGGCAGCGACAGGCCGCCCACGCCCAGCACGCCAAGACGCAGCATGTCGCGTCGATTGATTCCATCGCAAAGGTGTCCGGCGCTGCGGCCGACGATGCTCAACATGGCGGGCTCTCGCAAGGAGGGAAGGGCGGGAGTGGGGGAGGCGGGTGTGAAGTCTGAAGGAAACCCGAAGCGTCAGCGAGGGATCGATTTGACGGGGGGCCTGAAGTCTGAAGGAAACCCGAAGCGTCAGCGAGGGATCGATTTGACGGGGGCCTGAAGTCTGAAGGAAACCCGAAGCGTCAGCGAGGGATCGATTTGACGGGGGCCTGAAGTTGGGAGGGATCGAACTTGCTTTTCGCTACGAGGGAGGGGGGGCCCGCCGCCTTTCATTGTATCGAGAATCGACGTGGCGCCGCCAGACAGTTTGTGAATCCGGCATTTGCGGGTTATTTCGGCGCCGCTCCGCCGCCACAGGTGGCGCCGAGGGCTGTCACCGTGGCGAGCAATTTTCCCCGTTTGAGTGACAGGGTGCTGTTCGACCCTGGCCCCGATTCTCGCGATGACGTCCGGTTTCCGCTTTGAGTGACGTGGTGGTGTCACTTTTTTCGGGTACACCTTGCGTTCGCCTGTCGATGCCTTCGCGGCGGTTGAATTGTGCTTGGCCGGAGTGACTCTCGAGCCTGCCTCAGCTGCCTCTTGACTCCGCCAAGTTCCGGAGGGCTGACATGCCTCTTCACACCCGTTCGTGGAAACGATTGCTGGCTCGCATGGCTCAACGAGCGAGGCGCCGGAGCACGGCTCGCGCCGGACTCGCGTCCCGCCGGCCAAGCCGCTCGTCGGCGCTTGCGCTGGAGACGCTGGAGCCGCGGCAGATGATGGCGTCCGACTTGGTGCTGACGGCTCCCGAGGACTTCGGGACGGCGATCTGGGCGTTTGCCGAATTGGCCCCGCAGCTGACCGATGACCAAGGCCAGCTGTTCGACGTCGCCCCCGGTGCGCCCATGCACTGGAATGCCCAGGTGGCGGACGAAGCATTGGTGTCGGTCGTCGCCGAGGCCGAGGTGCTGAGACTTGAGTCAATGCCCGACGTCCATGGCGAGACCACGCTGCGGCTGCAAGGGTCCGATGGATATCGCCAAGGCTTTCTGGATATCCCGCTGAAAATCGAGCCGGCGCCCGACGCGCCGCGAGTCGTGGCGGGAGACGTCGAGCAACGCACATTCACCGTCATTGAGGGGCAAGCGTTCTCCATCGATATCGGCGAGTGGTTTCACGAAGTCGACGGCGAACAACTCACCTTGGACGCCTGGCCCGTGACGCACAGTGGAGCTGCAGACCCTGTGCAAGAGATGGTGGTAGTGGACGGCCGCCTCGACGTCACCTTGGATGCGGACGAATTCGGTTACAGCCAATGGGCCGTGGTCGCTACGGACGAAGCGGGGGACATCGGGGCCACCAATATCTGGGTGAATGTGCTTCCCGAGAACGATGCGCCCCGCGGTTCGACGTCACATCTCACCTTGAAAAGCTGGCGAAGCGACAGTGAGGCCGTCAGCGGCAACGTGAGAACGTTGAGACTTCCCGGGCTCTTTCAGGATCCTGAACGCCGGGGCGAGCTTGCGTTCGAAGTGCTCGATGTCGACAACGCAGCCGCTTTTCGAGATCCACCCACGGTGGATGCCTTTGGGGCGCTCCGGCTTGCTCCTGCTCATGATCTGCAGGGAGATGAATTCGCCACGATTCGGCTTCGAGTCACGGACGTGGACGGCGGGGAGATCATCGACCTGCTGGAAGTCACTGTGACGCCAGAAGATCAGTACCGTCAGGCCATCTACCATCCAGTGCCCGGCAGCTATTGTCGAGTGCCGTTGGCCACCAACGCAGAAGAGTCACCCGACGAAGCGGCCGAGGCCGAGTCTTTGGGTGACACGGATGTTGGGCCATGGGCGGAGGCTCCAGGCGATGCTGCGACCGGCGACGACCTTAACACCGGCGCAGACAACAACGCGGACATTTCGATTGGTGACGACCCGGTCGCGCCGATCGATGAGGACCCGGTCGCGCCGATTGATGACGGACCGGTCGCGCCGATCGATGAGGACCCGGTCGCGCCGATCGATGAGGACCCGGTCGCACCGATTGATGACGGACCGGTCGCGCCGATCGATGACGGACCGGTCGCGCCGATCGATGAGGACCCGGTCGCGCCGATCGATGAGGACCCGGTCGCGCCGATTAATGAGGACCCGGTCGCGCCGATCGATGAGGACCCGGTCGCGCCGATTGATGACGACCCGGTCGCGCCGATCGATGCGGACCCGGAACTGCCGTTGGATGATAGCCCGGTCGCACCGGTCGGCAGCGACCCGTACCTCGATGTCGATCTCGATGCCCCCTTGCCCGGCGAACTCGTGCCCTGTGGCGAAGTGGAGGAGACGTTCACGTGGGAAACGCAATTTCGCTGGCGAACTGACCCAACGGCCGAGCTGATCCCGTTGGACTTGTCTCCGAATGCGCACTACAGCGAGATCGTCGCTCACAAGGCGCGACGCAGCGACCTGGTCGCGAGCGGTTGGCTGGGCGAGGATGGCTTGCCGGACCGTTCGCCGTTGCGGGACGAGGCGGCCAACGAACCCCCGTTCACCTACTACGAGACAGAGCCTCGCGTTCAAGATCCGGCTGTCCGCCGCACGGACTTGCAGTATCACCTTGAATTTGCGAACTTCCGCACCATCTCGTTTGTGGTCCACAACGAATCCAATCGCTTGATGCCGCGGGACCTGGTTGGTGACTTGGTGTTGTCATTTCCGGACAACATTCGCGTGTGGAGGACCGGGGAGAACGGCGTTCCCGTTCCCGTGACGTCGGGCGAGTCGCTGTCACAGGAGTGGAGAGCCATCGGCGCAGGTCAGTACGCGACAGCCGAATTCCTCAAGAGCATCGGAGTCGTTCCCGAGGAAGGCGATCTTCACTTTATGCTCGACGGGTTTGCGCAGGCTACGCACACCGTCACCTTCTTCGTCGAAGGACTCGAGTTGGGCAGCGGCGAGATCCAAGCTCACTTCCATGCCGCTGCAAGTCCGTGGCTCGACCCTCAGGCCGTCTACGAGGCGACCCACTCCGCTGCCTATCACGTTGGCGAATTGGATCTTGATGGAGACACCGACAACGACGGCACGTTGCAACGCAATGCGGCGGAGGATGCCGTCGAGGCTGTTTCCGACTTTCCCGGTCTGCGAATTCTGACCACGCAAGTGGACCGCGACGGCGACTTGATCGATGATGCCCTGGATGGATTCGACGCCAACGTGCTTCCCGGCGATCGCGACGACGTGGTCGAAGTTGCCTCCTCGCAGTTCGCCGAGCTTGTGCTCGAAGTGCCCGAGTGGATGCCGTTGGAAGACGCGGCGTTCCGGTTCACCTATCCCGGGCTGGAGGGCACCGAGGGGCTTCCGCCGATTCGGCTTTGGACCTTGGATCAGCTGCAAGAACGCAGTGCGAATGGGGTTGCCTCCGAGCAGCCCGGACATCTCATCCCTTCGGCCACTGTCACCGCCTACGGCACGTCCGTAATTCGGCACGACCAGCTGTTCGCGGCTACGGGCGGCGACCCGCGACAGTTGCGTCTGTACGTCGAAGGCGTGTTGCCGGGCGCCTACGACTTGACCGTCGAGATGACGTCGCGAGTCCACGACGGACTGCAGGTCGCGATCGCCGGCTCCGTGGCTGATACGATCCGGGTTCACGTTGAATCCGCGGTAACGCTCGAAGCCGTGGACGGATTGGCACAAGAGGGCGGCGAAGATGAGGCTCTGCTGAGAGTCAGTCGTGGAACGGGGAATGAGTTCGGCGACCTGCCGGTGTTCTTTCAAGCGTCGTTCTTTCCCAGTCGCTCCGGGGACGATGACGAACAAGGGAGTCGGGCAGATTCGGGTGGGCTTGGCGTCGCCTCGTTTGCCGATTTGCAATGGACGCGACTGCGTGGTGTCACAGGGCGCGACGAAGCGTTGTCGCTGACCATCGACCCGAATACCGGATACGGAGTGGTCGTGATCCCGCACGGCGCCAGCGATGTTTTTGTGCGGATCCGCGGCGTGGATGATCGTGAGGTGGAGTGGGATGAGACGGTCGATGTGCGACTCGTCACTTGGGCCGAGATGGCGGCTGCGCACGGACTGTTGGAGACGGCGCCTGGCGATGGTCGTCCAGGAGATCCCTTGCCCTATCGTCTCGGCGAAGTCGCCAGCGCTCGAATCATCCTGCTGGACAACGACCGGGCCGCGATTGTGGGGAGCTCGAATCGTCAGCCAGCCGGCCTGCCATCCTCCGGAGTGGCGGACGCCGAGTTGGCCGTGGCCCCACGATCTCCTCACGGCGACGTCGCATTGCGGACGGGCCAGCTGCTGCTGACGCCCAGTTGGGGAGGACTGGTCTACCGCGACGATCTGAACAAGCAACCGTTGATCGAGGTCGAGTTGAGCCTGCCGTGGAGCGAGGCACTAATGTCTCCCGACTCGCGGTTGGTGGCGACAGCGACCGTGGCGGGTGTGCGTGGGGTGGCTCAATCGTTTGATCTGACCTCGCTCCGCGACCGACTGGCCGACCCTCGCCATCGGCACGACGCGCTGCGGCTTGTCGTGCCGGCGCCGGAGTCGCTCGCGAGCCAGCTGCCGACCGGCCACTACGACGTTGATGTCGAATTGACGTTGTCAGTCAATGAACAGTCGTGGAGCCGCACGGTGCGAGGCGGCATGGAGTGGTCGAATCGACTGAATCCAACGTTCGGCGAAACGGAATTAGGGCAAGGCTGGGCGGTCTCCCCAGCGGGCCAACTCTATCTGCAGGACAACTTCTATCCAACGGCTCGCATGGGTGACGGCGACTTCACCGGGGCAATCGCTTCGCGGCTGGCGACGCTCGGCGCGGCGCCGCAGTCCGGCGCCTTCATTAGCCGAGGCGATGGGACCGCTGCCTGGTTTGCGGCGACTCCGAATGTCCTGTATGACGAGTCGAACGCCACACGCACTGGCGACTGGGAGGCCAGGGCAGGGCAGGCACCTGTTTCTATGGGCGGGCCCAACGGCGTCGCCGAAAGCGTCACGTGGTCTTGGAACCATGTGACCGATATCGGGCAGGTCTTCGTCTCCTGGAGCCCCGCCGCCGAATTGGCTTCCAACGCGTACTACGAAGTCAGTGGCGCCAAGCCGTTCGGTGGCCTGCAGACCACGACGCGATTTGTTGTCGATCAGCGCGTGGCGCCTGCGATCGAGATTCGCGGTGAGCGCTGGCATAGCCTCGGTTTCTTTGAGACGGATGGAGACGAACCGTTGGTGGTGAAGCTCTCAACCCAAGGTCCCGACGGCGCGTTCTCTGACGGAAAAGTCTCCGCTGGCGAGGTCCGTGTTGCCAGCGATTGGAGGTTTCAATCGCCCGACGGCGCCATGGGCGAATTGAAGCGGGAACATACCACCGACGGCGTCAAGTTCGTCTGGAGCGATGGCCGCGGCGACGTGACGGAGTTTTCTGTTGGCGGCATCATGCTCGAGCAACGGGACCGCAACCAGAATCGGACGCAATTCAATTATGAGGACGCCGATGGAGATGGACGTCGTGACGATCTCGTTCGCGTCGTTCGGCAGGGCGGTCTTGCCACGAGCTATCGCTACGAGGCCGGTGTGTTGTCCGCGGTCGTTGACGAAGCGGGCCGGCGGTATGTTCCGAGCATGAGCGAGGGCAGGCTGACCAACATGGCGTTGCCGACTTCGGCAGGCGATCCCGCGCATTGGCAGTTCGGATACGATGGCGCGGGACAACTGGTCGAGGTTCGCGATCCGCTCCAATCCCTTTCGCGATTTGACCGCTCGGACGTCAGTGGCGCCGTCATTGCCGTGGTGGATCCGCTCGGCACGCGTTGGTCGGTGCAGCCGCAGTTGCTCGACGGCGCGGCGATCGCAGGGACGGGGGAACTGCGCCTGGCAGCGCGAGGCCGACTGGAGCCCGATGCTCGTCAAACGGCAGTCGGCGGGGAGGAGGACGCGACGCCAACCTCCGACGCGCTCCGCGAGCCGTGGGCGACCGTTGCATTGGCGGCCGTCAACGAATTGCAGCAATCTCTGACTCAAACGTGGATGTTTCAAACCGATGCGTTTGGATTGTTGACCGCCAATGCCAAGCCGGCGACGGAGACATTCGCTCGCAGCACCTGGCATTGGCGCCGCAATCAACATGGCCAACTGCTAGCGGTCGAGGCGCCTGCAGGCGGAGGCGGCACGAATCCGCTCGCCCCACAACGCACGACCTATCGTTACGAACGGAACCAACTCGTGGAGGTGGTCTATCCGGACGGTGGACGCGAGGCGTGGGGAGGGTATGACTCTCTCGGGATGCCTGGCTGGCATGTCGATGTGACGGGAGTCCGCACCGCCTGGTTGCGCGACCTGCATGGCAACGTTCTTGCGGAAACGTCCACTGCGGACGGGCAGACCCGTGTGGTCCGTTCGAGTTACACGCCGCCTCCCGAGTCGATTGAAGCGCTGGCGGGCGGCTTGCTCACCCACGAGGCCACCGGGGATGGAGAGCAGATGCGAGCGACCGATTGGCAATACTACGCCATCGGTCCGTCCATCGGTTTGGTTCAGTACGAGACGCAAGGCTCCGGCACGGCAGCGGCCAAGGCGACCGCGTATGAATACAACGCCGCGCGAGAGCTCGTGACGACGACGCGAGGGTCCGACGGACTGAGCTGGCAGTGGCGCTATGACGACCAGGGCCGGCGAGTTGAGCAGTCGATCGTGCCCTCCGGCGAGGCGGATCAAGGCATCGCGACCGTCGCCTGGGTCTACGATGCGCTGGGGAGACTCGTTCAGGAGCGCGCGGCCGACGGAGCCACGCATGTGATGAGCTATGACTCGCTGGGACGATTGTTGTGGGATCACGGCTGGGCGAGTCCCGACGGCCAGTCACTGCAGTTCCCCGTTCGGTATATCTACGATGTGCTCGGCAATGTCGTGATGGAAGTTGAGCACCGCGATGGCGACTCGCAGTCGGTCTCCAGTTACGACCGGGTCGTGCAGCGGACCTACGACTCGCGAAATCAACTCTTGTCGGAGCGTGCGAATCCGGTGCAGCATCCCTCGGGGGTGGAACGGGGCGGTGCGATGTCGACCTACACCTATGACAACTGGGGAAATGTCCAACGCCTCAGCGAGGGACTGGGGATCGAGATTCTCCGCGAGACGACGTACGAGTATGACGTCATGGGGCGTCCTGTGACGACAGTCCTCACGACGGCCGACGAATCGCACGTCAGCGGCCGCAGCTATGATCGCTTGGGGCAGGTGGTTTCGACTCGCGAGCCCGCCGCGACAGGCGTCGCCGTGACGCGATACGACTACGACCCATGGGGCAATTTGATCGCAACTACGACCCCTGCCGCCACGAATACCGTGAACGCCACGCATGGCCAGCTGACGCAACGGCGTCAGTGGAGTCCGTGGGGTGAACTGCTGTCCACCGAGATCGTGGACCAGGACGGCGCGCCGTTGGCGCCGCCCACGGTCAACTACTACGACGCGCTTGGGCGACTGACGGCGACGGTCGCTGCGCCGGCCGTCACGGGTGGTGTGCCGGTGTCAACGCTGTATGCCTATGACGCGTCCGGCCAACCGTCGCGAGTGCTGAAGTTGGCGGCGGACTGGGATCGGCAACTCGTTGCCAACGGCGCACCTCTGTCAGAAGGGCTGCTGGATGGTCTGTTTGGCAGCAACATCCATGACCGACTCGCCACGATGGTGGTCAATGTGCATGACGGGCTGGGGCGTCTGGTCCGGACCTATGATGCCGAGAACGCCGGGCTGGTTACTCGCTTTTCCTATGATGTGCTGGGCAACGTGGTGCGTGAGTCCGCGACCGCTCTGGTTGACGGCGCCTACGAAACTCAAACAACTGTCCGGCAATTCGATGCGCTGTCGCGGCTAACCCGCCAAGTCGGCCCGTCAGCCGAAGCTGACGCGGGGGCCGAGGTTGTCTATCGCTACAGCCCGACCGGGCTCATGGCCGTTGAACAGTCGAATGATCCAGGCGACGAGACGGCATCTGCCGTTGTGACGACCTATGACTATGACTCGCATGGAAGAATTGCGGGGACTCGCGTGAGCGGCTCGCTTCCTGCCGTTGTGGAGCATGACGATTGGGGCAGGCAGGTCCACTTGGTAGGCCAGGGAGTCGGTGACGTCACCCGGTTGTACGACGGACTTGATCGGCTCGTGAAGGAGACCGGGGACGCGGGCGTCGCCGTGACACGGTACACGGCGAACGGGCTGGTGGCGGAGCAAGTGGACCACGCCGGTGTCACCACACGGTTTCAGTACGATCTGTTCGGCAATGTGTTGCAAAAGGTGGTGGACGACTCCAGTGGGAGCTCGACAACTCGCTATCGCTACGACGCCTTAGGACGCCTGGCGGAGGTTGAGGATCCCTTGGGGGCAGTGACCCAATATCGCTACGACAATCACGGCAGGCTGATCGGCGAATCGAACGGCGTCCGCGAAGTGCGGTACGAGTTTGATCCATGGGGACGGCCGACGGCGGAGCTTCATCCCGATCATGTGAAGCGTTGGAGCTATGATCAGGCCGGCAGGATGGAACGCGAGTCGTGGTGGACTGCGGGAGAGAATCCGGTGCTGCTCTACTCGGCAAACTTCGAGTACACACCACAGGGCGAGCTGTCGCGCGCCTTCGACACCCAATACGGACAGGCAAGCTCCACGATCCACTCGGAATATCGCTTCGAATACGACGAGGGCACACGTCTGCTGGACGCTGCCTACGCGAGTTGGAATGGAGCCCCCCAGCCCGTGAAGATCAACTACGACTACGACCGTGCCGGCAATCTCGCCTCATTGTCGGCGGGGCAGGGGGCGGCCGCCTGGATGCGCACGCAATACGCGTATGACAATCGCGGTCGGCTCCAGGAGATGACGCAATCCGGTGACGTGGTCAGCGACAAACGATTGAAGATTGACTACCTCGATGCTCCGTCCTTGGACAGCTTGGCGCACGGTGAGCAGTGGAGCCTGTTCGAAAGCAGTTATCAGCCCGTCGTTCGCACGGATCTCGGCCGCTTGCCGGACGGCCGCGTCAGCCACGTGCGGCACATCAGTTCCGATAGCCAGAACATCAGCTCGTTGGATCTGACGTATAACGATCTGGGCCGCCTCGTTTCCGAGACTCGAACGATTGAAGGCGATGCCAGCGACTACGAGCGTCAATACGAATACGACGATCGAGGCCAGCTCATTCAACCAGAGTCTCGCTTCGACGCGGCCGGGAATCGCCTCGGACTGCTGAATGGCGCCAAGCAGCTCGTCGAGGATGTCGGCAGCCGCATGCAGTATGACGAGCGTGGCAACGTCATCGAGCAAATTCGCTACACACCCATCGCGACCGCGGCGCCGAATCCAGGGCAGGCGGAGGCATATCGCTTCGGCTCGCAGACGCTGCTGCAGGGCACGTATCGGATCTGGGCGAACGAGGTTGTGGCCGCCGGCGACGCGGTGGGCGTCGTCTTGCTGGACGATGCGGGTGTTGTCGCCGCTGCCCGTGTGGAGGAGGGCTCGCCGCTGCATATGGAATTCTCGGTCTCTCGCAATGAAGACTTCGAGAATCTTCGCCTGCGGTTTGAGAACGCAGATGGCACGCCTGTTGCCGGCGCGAGATTGTCCGAAGTGATCCTCCAACGTGCCCAGCGTTTTCAATACGAGTACGATCTGCGGGACCGCTTGATCCAAGTCCAGCAGTACGATCTGGGGACAGAGCAGAGCATCATCGCTGCCACTCGGTGGGAATACGATGTGCTGGGCAATGTGATGCGCACCATGCGAGACGATCTGGCCGACGGCAGTCTGGAGAGCGATCGCCGGTTCGTGTACGCGAGTGGCAGAGTGGTGATGGAGCTGGATGGCGACGGGCGACCTCAAGTGAGTCGCTGGGAGACTCCCGGCGGGCGGCTTGTCGCGGTCGAGGAGATCGATGTCGATAGTGGCGCAGAAGATGGGGCCGGCGGTCGCGTCATTTGGACTCTGCCGGACCACGTCGGCACGATTCGGGACTTGGTCGCCTCGGGATCGGTCTCGCATCTGCGATACGACGTCTATGGAAGGCCGTTGGAGAATATCGACCAGGTCCCGCATGAGGCGTGGAATCGCGTGACCACGCGCTTCGCGGGCTTCGAATACGACTCGACGCACGAGATCTACGTGGCAAACGGGCGCGTGTACGAGCCGGTAAGTGGCAGATATCTGTCACCCGAATCTGGACAGCCCGGCGAGAACGGCTACTTGTTTGCGGGCAATGCGCCCGTGAATCCCGAGAACCTGGTCCGCTCGGGCGTGGCGCACACCGGCTTTGGCTGGCGGGACACGTTGTCCTCCTTCGCCGCCAATTGGGCCTACTACTCGCATCCGTTCCACAATCCGCACGGTAGCTACCGGCAGTTGGCGGCCGGCGTCAAGCTGGCGGGCTGGTCGATGTATGCGATCGGTTCGCTCGGCGGTGGCGTGGCCGCGACAGTGGCACGCCAGGCGTCCGGCGTCGCCATTCGCGCCGCGATCGGTCCGTATTTGGCGCAACAGGCCGCCTTCACCTTGGCGGAGACCAGCGTGGAGTACGCGTTGAGCGACACGGCGAAGTATCCTTGGGCATCGCGGCTCGGCACCTATTTTGTGCTGAACACGGTGAGCGGAACGATGAGCGGCAACGGCCCCTGGCTGAATCAACTTGCTGGCTTCCTCGGCAGGCAAACCTTGGAGACCGCGGTCCGGACGGGCGTGGATGTGTCACGGGGCGGCGAACTCATCTCATCGGTGGCCAAGAACACCGTGGCGGGCGTTGGCGGCGAGACGGTGGCCCGCGGGGTGCTCGGCGCCATCGCCTCCATGCGAAAACTGCCGGCGGTCTGGTCGGTGCGCAACCGGCGCTACGAGCTGATCGTCAGCCGAGTGCCCGGTGAGATTCGCGGCCACCACACCGCGATGTCGCCTGGGCCGCTGCGTCCCGACATTGCAGCGACTTTTTCCGGCGCCCGCTACGCCGAGATCGAATTGAGCGAGCCGCTTCACCTCTATCGCGTTTGGGATCCGCAGGGCAGCGCTAGAGAGGTGGGTGGTTACTGGTCGCTCGACCCGAACCTCGGCACATCGGCGATCATTGACTTGGCCTTGTTCCCCGCCGCCAACCGCGCCGTGCGGCTGACGTCAATCGAGGTGCCAATGGGGACGGTGCTTTACGTTGGCGAAGTCGGGGCACAACGAGCGGCCATGGTCGGCGGCGGCTCGCAGGTTGTCCTCGGCCAGCGAGTCGACCCCGCTTGGATCGTGCCGCCACTGGTGCGGCGACGCGACATGTCCTACCGCAACCTCGGCTCGGACTTTTAGTGGTGCTGGCTTAATGGGGCGATTGCTTCAAGTTCAAGTTTGACCGACATGTCGATGTCGATGCGGGTGAGTTGTTCGTGCCGTCCCCTTCGGGGCACTGCCCGCTTCGGATCACTGCCGCGCGCAAAGCCCCGACAGGGGCGACAGACGTTAGCCCCGAGCGCGAGCTCGGGGAACCGCGCACGCTGCGCGCAACGTGGCACAGGCTGCCAGCCTGTGACGATTGAGGTTTGCGCGCAAAGCCCCGGCAGGCCGGCAGGGGTGACAG
>JAGQPF010000362.1 GCA_020426845.1 Planctomycetales bacterium | reverse complement strand
TGCGCGGATGTTCGACGAGGCGTTTGCGGGTCCGCTGCCCGCGGCTGTCAAGCCGCACACGTTGCCGGAGGCGGTTGATCACTTGAGCTACGCGCGGGGACGGTTGGGCGACATCGCCAGCGTGCGTTTTGGCAAGGGATTTGTCTTGGAACCAATGTGGAAGCCCGCCGACGGTAAGGGCACGCGTGCCGGCTTCGTGAACGTGCCCGCGTTGGTGGGAACCGGTGCGGGGGCAGAGATGGAGTTCGAGTTCGATGGGCAGGGCGTGGGGCTCTTCATTACTTCAGGCCCGGACGCGGGGCGGATTGAGTTCCAAATTGATGGCGGCCCGGCGCGAACCCTTGACACCTCGACACGCTGGAGCGCGCGGCTGCACTTGCCCTGGGCGGTGATTTTGGATGACGGGCTGGAGCCGGGGCGGCACCGAGTCAAAGTCCGCATCGTTGCCGGCGATGCTCCCACAGCGGACCCGCCCGCACTGCGAGTGTTTCAGCTGTTGCTGAATTGACATCGATTGACATCGAAAATCGCCGCAAAGAGAATGCGGTGAGGCAATGTCCGCGCCCATCGTCGAACCTTTGAGTGACGTGGGCCGCTCCTGCCAGCCTGTTGATTACGGCCCCCTATTCACTTCACGCGCCGAGCTTCACGAAATCGCATGCATCTTCAAGCACCACAGACTCTCTTGCCCAAACGTTTCCTGCCTTGCCTGTTGGTGATGGGACTATTGGCATCGATCGCGGCGATGCCCCGGTCGTGCGCCGCACAGCAGGCGGAAGCGGGGCGTCCCAACATTCTGTTCATTATGTCGGATGACCATGGCTATCAGGCGATCGGCGCCTACGGCAGCCGCGTGAACCAGACGCCGAACATCGATCGCATCGCCAAGGAGGGCATGAGGTTTGATCGCTGTTTCGTCACCAACTCGATTTGCGGCCCATCGCGAGCGGTGATTCTGACCGGAAAGTACAGCCATCTGAACGGCTTCATCCACAACGGCAGTCGCTTTAACGGCGAGCAGCAGACGGTGGCCAAGTTGCTGCAGAAGGCTGGCTACACGACAGCGGTGGTGGGCAAGTGGCATCTGGTCACTAACCCGACCGGCTTCGACTACTGGCACATCCTGCGAGGGCAGGGGCCATACTACAACCCGCAGATGCTCACCTCCAATGGCGACGTGAAGCACGAGGGCTATACGACGGAGATTATCACCGACGTGACGTTGGAATGGCTGAAGGAAGGACGCGACAAGAGCAAGCCGTTCTTCCTGGTCTATCAGCACAAGGCGCCCCATCGCAACTGGCAGCCCGGCCCCAAGTACCTGAACCACTATGACGATGTGGAGATCCCCGAGCCCGAGACGCTCTGGGACAATTACGAAGGGCGCGGCAGCGCGGCGAAGACACAAGCGATGACGATTGCCGAGCATCTGACGCCCAACGATCTCAAGCTGGTTCCGCAAGGCGGGCTCACTCCCGAGCAGCGGAAACTTTGGGACGCCGCTTATGGCCCCAAGAACGAGGCGTTCAAGAAGCTGAACCTCGAGGGCGAGGCGCTTGTCAAATGGAAGTACCAACGCTACGCGAAGGATTACCTGCGGTGCGTCGACGCGGTGGACGACAACGTCGGCCGCGTGCTCGACTATCTGGATGAGACCGGTTTGGCCGACAACACGATGGTTGTCTACACCTCGGATCAGGGCTGGTATCTCGGCGAGCATGGCTGGTACGACAAGCGTTGGATGTATGAGGAGTCGTTCCGAACTCCGCTGTTGATTCGCTGGCCGGGCAAGGTCAAGCCAGGCACGGTGAGCAACGATTTGTGCTTGAATCTGGATTTCCCGGAGACGTTTCTCGAACTGGCCGGCCTGCCGATTCCCGGCGACATGCAGGGCCGCAGCTTGGTTCCCGTGCTGACCAACCAGCCACGCGAGGATTGGCGCAAGTCGATCTACTACCACTACTACGAGTTCCCCGGCGCTCATTCGGTGCAGAAGCACTACGGCGTCCGCACCGATCGTTACAAGCTGATCCACTTTTACGAAATCGACGAGTGGGAATTGTATGACCTCGAGGCCGACAAGCATGAGCTAAAGAGCGTCTACGACGATCCCGATTACGCGACGGTTCGACAAGAGTTGGAGGCGGAGCTGAAGCGGCTGCGCGATCAGTACAAGGATGACGGTTCGGTCGTGAATCATGCGGCGGCCAAGGCCAAGGAGGTCAAGCTGCAGCAGGTGTTTGCGCTGGAATCGGCCACGCTGAACGGGGATGGAGTCGCGGCCGAGAAGTCTAGCCGTGAGCTCGACCCCGCCTACAAGCCGCTGGTAGTCGGCGCTTGGAGCAAACCGTCGGCGTCTGACGGCGTGCTGGTGGCGCAGGGCGGAGAAAGCCTCGGCTACAGCCTGTACATCAAAGGTGGCCGGCCGCACTTTGCCGTTCGCGTCGGCGGCAAGTTGACGACGATTTCCGCTCGGCAGCCGGTCGCGGTGAACGAGTGGACGCACCTGGCCGGCGTGCTGGATGTGGAGGGCAAGGCGCAGCTGTTGGTCAACGGAAAGCCCATGGCCCGCCGCGCTCGCAACGCCGGATTGCTCTCCTCTCCGCCCGCGGACAGCTTTCACGTCGGCGCCGACCGCGGCTCGTTGGTTGGCGACTACGATAACCCGCTGCCTTTTCGGGGCGAATTGAAGGATGTCCGCGTCTATTGGGGACAGTTGCCCGAGCCGCAACTCAACGATTGGGTCAAGGCGAAGCCCTGAAGGAGGCCGAAAGCGTAAGCAAGGGAAGAAGGAAACCCGAAGCGTAAGCGAGGGATCATCGGTGATTGAGAGCCAAGCGGCACCAACAAGTCTTGCTGCGCAACATTTCGGAATGTGCCGGATTGAGGGCGGAATGTGATTAAACGAGGTGAAGGATGGACGCTGGCAGGGATCAACTCATCCATCGTTTTTGTCGGCGCGCTGCTGGGAACTATTAAGAGGGACGGTTATCTTAGGTGTTTTCTGGCGGCCGTGGCGGTGGTTGCGTTGCCGATTTTCACCGTCTCCTTTCTAAGGTTACGGAATCGAATGAGAGAGGAACTGGTCAGCCCACTCCACTATTATTGGTTTGCTTTGGTTGCGGGTTTGGTATTCGGGACTGCCGATGCCATCACACTTCATATATCACTTGGCGCACTGATGGTGATTGGCGGAGTTGTGGGGCTAATTGTGGAGTACCAAATCAGACAACTCACGGTGCAAGGACGTGGCCTCCGCAATCTGGGACTATGGCCGATAGTGCTGTTTGCTGCAGTCCTCATGACAATTGTCAACGCGTCGATGGCACACAATGTACTGTCGGGATTGGTGTGGGGGATGGCCTGGGGCGGAGGTGTTCTCGGATTCGCCTGGATACGCCCCCAAGGCTTCCTGTCGGAATGACATCGTCCAATTTCCCGGCTGAGACTGTCTTAAACTCGTTCGTCAACCGGCTACGACTGTCTTAGATTCGGTTCGTTTGTGCTGTCGCTTGCCTTGGCCATTCAAAAACACCTGCTCCGGCCATCGCCCCAGCACTTTGCTGCACGACGAACGCTGTTTCGTTGCCAGGTTGGGTGTTTTCAGCAGTTTGCCTCGTCGCGGAAACTACAGTGATTTCAGAAAACAGGTAGCGGCATGATTCGTTGGAGCGTATTTCGTTGGACGGCGCCGGTGTCGTTGGTGGCTTTGACGTGCTTGTTCGCGAGTTCCGCCGCCGCGGCCGAGCGGCCGAATGTGCTATTCATCGCGGTGGACGATCTGAACGACTGGATCGGCTGCTTGGGCGGCAATTCGCAGTGCAAGACACCGAACTTGGATCGCCTTGCCGCTCGCGGCGTGCTGTTTCACCAAGCGCACTGCGCGGCGCCCGCTTGCAATCCGTCTCGCGCTGCCTTGTTGACCGGCGTGCGGCCGTGGACGTCGGGTGTTTACTTGAATCCGCAGCCGTGGCGTCCCGCCATGCCGGATGTGGTCACCATGCCCCAGCTGTTTCGGCAGCAGGGCTACCATGTCATCGGCGGTGGCAAAATTTACCACGGCCGCTACAACGATGCGAAATCGTGGGACTCGTATCTGAAGGGGCAGGGCGATCCGAAGCCGGACGCAAAAGTGGCGTCGGATCCGCACAGCCGTGCGGGCAGCATCATCTGGGGCCGGCTGCACGTCGACGACGAGTCGATGAACGACCACCGCGTGGTCAGCTGGGCCGTAGATTATCTCGGCGAGCAACACGACCGCCCGTTCTTCCTCGCTTGTGGCATCTTCCGCCCGCATATGCCGTGGCAAGTGCCGGACAAGTACTACGACCAATATCCGCTTGACCAGATCGAGCTGCCCAAGGTGCTGGATGATGACTTGGCGGATGTTCCCGGGGCTGGCAAGCGGATGGCCAAACCGGAAGGTGATCACGCCACGATTCTGGAGACCGACAATTGGCGCCATGCGGTTCAGGGTTATCTGGCCAGCATCGCGTTTGCCGACGCGCAGGTCGGGCGGCTGCTGGATGCGCTCGACAGCAGCCCGCACAAGGACAACACGATTGTCGTGCTCTGGGGCGACCATGGTTGGCACTTGGGCGAGAAACACCACTGGCGAAAGTTCGCGCTGTGGGAGGAAGCGACGCGGGCGCCGCTGATGATCGTCGCTCCGGGCGTCACCAAGCCGGCCGTCTGCCGCACGCCCGTCGACTTTATGAACATCTACCCCACGCTCGTGGATCTTTGCAGCTTGCCCGCCGCGAAGCATTGCGAGGGCGCCAGCCTGACTCCACTGCTGAAGGACGTCGATGCTGCTTGGGAGCGGCCGGCGGTGACCACGCATGGACGTGGCAACCATGCAGTCCGCGATCCGCGCTGGCGTTACATTCGCTACGAGGATGGCAGCGAGGAGCTGTATGATCACCAACAAGATCCCAACGAGTGGAAAAACTTGGCGGGCGTCGAGGAGCACGCCGACGTGAAGCGGCGATTGGCCAAGTGGCTGCCGACCGAGGAGGCGCCCAACGCGGCGTTTGACCAGAATCTGCAGGAGGGCGGTAACCAAAAGGCCAAGAAAAAGTCCAAGCAAAAGGCCAAGGGCAAGGCGAAGCAAGGGCAGGGCAAAGCCAAGCAGGCCTCCTAACATTCGGTCGGGTTGTGGCAGCACTGCACGTCGCCATGGATGTCGGTTATCACAAGCACGGGGCAACTGCCGCGGCCGTGGCATTCGCCGACTGGTCCGATCCGTTGCCCGCCCGCGAGTGGACTGTGGAGATTGACGACGTGGCAGAGTACGTGCCCGGAAGCTTCTATCTCCGCGAACTGCCGTGTCTGCTGGAGTTGTTGCAAGCAGTGCCGACGCCCGCCACGTTGTTGGTCGATGGCTATGTGTGGCTCGACGGGCAGGGGCGTCGTGGCCTCGGCGCTCATCTTTACGAGGCTCTCGACGGCAAGATCCCGGTGATTGGCGTCGCCAAGACTTCGTTCAACTCGGTCCGGGACGACGCTGGCACCTGTGGTGACGATCAGCTGTCATGCCAAGAAGTGGTTCGGGGCGTTAGCCGTCGACCACTCTTTGTAACGGCGGTCGGTGTCGCACTGGCGACAGCCGCGGTTTGGGTCGCATCGATGCATGGCGCGCATCGTGTGCCCACCTTGTTGAAACGCGTCGATCAACTCTCGCGCCGGCCCAAACGAGCATAAACAGAGACATCAGGAACCGGGCCGTTGGACGTGCACCGCGTGTTTTTGGATGAGATCCTCGCGCATCCCGACGACGATGCGCCGCGACTGGTGTACGCCGATTGGCTGAGCGAGCGCGAGGACCCGCGCGGCGAGTTTATCCGGCTGCAGTGCGAGCGAGAGCGACTGCCTCAGTATTCGCTCGAGGCGCAACAGTCGCTGTTGCGAGAACGCGAGTTGGCGAGTCGACATGGAAGGGAATGGGCCGGCGAGCTCCATGAGATGTTTTACCCGTATCGCTTCCGCCGCGGCTTCATTGCGTGGGGCCGGTCCTCGACGCATCAATTCGTGCCCGCGGCCGAGCGGGTTCTGCGGATGACGCCGCTGGAGCGGCTGGTGCTCGCACGCGGCGCCATGTCAGAGGAGCTGGCAAGCCAGCCATTCATGTCAAGACTGCAGTCGGTGACGTTGCAGAAGTTTCGCTCGACCGAGGAGAGCTCCGAACGCTTCCTACGTCGCTTGGGGCGGCGACCGCCGGCGGAGGTGTCGCTGTCGGAATGTGTAGGAGCGACTCGGGGATTGCATTGGCTGCGCGACGTTCAATCCTTGCGGCTCTACGACACCCACGACTCGGATGTTCGCGACTTCCTGGCGGCTGCGCCGCCGCGGCTGCACACATTTGTTGTGGGCCGTTCGATCCACGATCAGCACCCGTTGTCACTCGGAGACGTTGTACAGCAGCTTGGTCACTGTTATTTAAGGAGACTGGAGGTTTTTGGACAAATCGAGGAAGACGAACTGGGGTGTCTTTCCGCTGGTTGTTGCGAGGGGCTAAAGCACCTCTTGATTCCCGCTCCAAGTCGCGCGGATGTGGAGGCCTTGGCACGGTTGGAATCCGTACGTCTCACGAGCTTTTCCGTCGAACACAGTGCGCTTCCACCGACTGATACGCTCGAGCCGCTGCTGTCCGCTGCTCCACTGCAGCAGTTGCGGGCGCTCAAGCTGCGCTACCTGCAGTTGCCGCCGCGCTGCGCGGACGAACTGGTGGCGTGGCAGCGTTTTCCCGAGCTGGTCTCGCTTGACTTGTTGGGCACATCAATGGAACCGGGAGACGCGAGCATGTTGCTAACGGCAGCGAGCCCGCCGCAACGAAGCAGAATTCGCATGAGTACGGATGCCATGAGCCTTAAGGTTCGCTGCCAACTGCGTGAACAATTCCCCGACGTGCAGTGGCAACGCGCATTCTACGGTGGCGACGAGGCTGTCACGGGGGACCAGGCGGTAGTCGCTGATGGAACGGTCGTCGAGAACGAAGTGGACTTGGTGTGACGGCTAGGTGCCCAGTTTCCCATCGGGCACTAGCTCGCCAGTGCTGACGGCGAGGGCGAATCCGTATAATCACACGGGCATTGCCGAGTCCGCCTGTGAGCAGGCCGTTCGTTTGGCGAGCCCCTTTGCCGGCTCAACGCTTCCATCGAGGACGCCATGTACCGTAGTTCATCCCGAGTCGGAGTGCCCTCGCGAAGTCGATGCGATGAGGCATGCTCTCGATGGATTGTCGTGGTGGTCATGATGTGCGTCTTCGTTGGCTGTCGCGGCAAACAGCCTGCGGGCAGCCAGGCCAATCAGAAGAATGCCCCATCCGGTCAGGAGACTCGCACTCGCCCAGCGGCGCCGAAGGGGAAGGGTAGCAGCGACAGCGGCGACGAACGCACGGCTCCATTCCATCCGACGACCGGGAACGCGGCGCCGATGCCCGATTCGGGGCTGACCGATTGGTCGAGCGCCATGGAGTACGTGCCGGACTATGCGCTGTTAGCCGCTGTGGTCCGGCCGACTCAGCTTTTGGCCCTGCCGGGAGTGACGCCGGAATTGTTAAACGCCTGGAGGGGTGAGGCGCCGTTCTCACCCGCCCAGGTGAAGCAGTTGGTGGCCTGCATTTATCCGGACTCGACTCGCAACTCGCTTGCCGTTGGCTGGTCGTTACGATTGGACCCACGCGTGCCGCGACGGATTGTCGGCCATTGGCTCAGTCCCGGGGCGACACCGGCGCCAGACCTGCAGCGGGTCTACCTTCCGGCGGCCGAGCGAGGCCTGTGCTATGGGTTTCCGGACGAGGAAACCGTCATCTGTGGACCGTATCGCTACGTCTACGAGGTGATGGGCGCAGGCAGCGCGAGAGCTGTCGAGACGGAAGCGACGGCTGCGCCGGAAACGGACGCTCATCCGTTGCGACGTTGGTTGTCGACGGCGCCGGTCGGGGCACAGTTGGCGGTGGTTGCCGATGTCGAGCGGCTGCGACACTTCGCCGAGCACTTTCGCGGCGGATATCCGGAGGACCGAGGAGTCGATCTTGCCGTTTGGTCGGCGAAGCTGCCACACGGCTGGCAGCACGCTGCCGCCGCCGTTGACTTTGCCGAAGCCGATGGCCTCTGGGCCGAGGTCATGACGAGTCTGGCTGATCCTTCCGACGTCGCCGATCGAGCAGCCGCAAATTGGCTCGAGGATCGCGTCGAGCAGGCGGCACAGTGGCTGCGCGAGCAGTTGGCCGGCGACTTCCATGTGGCGCTCCGACAGTTTGATAGCGAGGTGCGTGGCTGGCTGGCGCCGCTGCCTTGGCGATGGCCCGGGGGCGGCAAGCTGGTGTTGAAGGGATCGCCACCGGCGGCCGCCGCGGTGCTGACGACCGCCGCGGATCTGCTTGGGCTGCGAGATCTTGTGTCGGCGAAACAGCGAGTGGACGAACAGGCCTCGATGATGCTCGTGCGCGTCGGCCAAGCGCTGCAGAACTTTTACACGGAGAACGGCCGGCTGCCGCAAGATCTGATCACCGAAGACGGTCAGCCACTGCTGAGCTGGCGCGTGGAGCTGTTGCCGTGGCTCAACGAGGCGCCCCTGTTGCAGTTGTTTCGATTCGACGAGCCGTGGGACAGCGAGCACAATCGCGAGCTGTTGTTGCAAATGCCCGAAGCCTATCGTTCGCGGGGCGGCGGCGAGACGCGAACTTCGCATCGGTTGCCGCGCGGCGCCGGCACGCTGGCCGACACGGACGAGATGCCCGATGGTCCGGAACGCACCCTGTTGCTCGTCGAGTCCGCACGGCAGATCGAGTGGACGAGGCCGGGCGACCTGCCGGTGGAGTCCGCCACGGAGCATCTGCGCGGCGATGGTTCTTGGGGCGTGATGGGCAATCTTCAAGCGGCAAAATTGCCGCCGGACGTCGACTCCGAATTGCTCAGGCAGCTGATGGTCGCCAATGACGGCCTGCCAATGGAACGAGCGGAGTTCGAGAAGCTGCTGGTACAGCCGTTGGCGCCGTTGATGGACTTGCTCGTTTTCGTTCCGCTCGCGGAAGAGGAGTTTCAGCAGCGGCTAGAGTCCTGTGGCACGGCGCTGAAGGCGTCGAAGGTAGAGGCGTTGCAACGCCTGTCGAACTTGCGCGCCGCGGCTTCGCTCGCCGATGACTGGCGGCGGGGACGTCAAGTGGCGCGGACCGTGACTCCGTTGTTGCAGTCCGCCGACGCGGACGTCCGCGGCGCTGCATTGCAGACATTGCGGGTTTGGCGTCGCGAGGGGGTCTACCTGTCGGTAGAGGCGCTGTTGCCATTGTTGGAGGATGGTTATGAGTCGAATCGATGGATGGCCGCCGCGCTGTTGGCCGATAGCGAAGACCCGCGGGTTGTGCGGGCGTTGGCGAGCATGCCGCGACAAGATGTCGGCGTCGCGCAGGCGATTTTGACTGGCTCGGTGCGGCTGCAGGCGATTGCTGCCGAGTCCGTGATTCCGTTGTTGGAGCACGAGAACCCGGATGTCCGCATCAAGGCGTTGCAATTAGTGGCGATGTTTGGCGATCAACGCCATCGTCCGCTGCTGGAGCGAGCGGCCGCCGACCACAACCCTGTGTGTCGCGAGGTGGCGCAAGATGGCCTTGAGCAGCTTACGGAGCAAGGGCCTTTGGAGGAGGCAGTCCGCTCTGCGCCGGGCGGCGTGCGCGAGGCACTGCTGGAGTTGGCAGTGCAGGTGGTGGAGGATCCAGCCGAGCCCGCCTTGCTGCGAATCGATCTGAACGAGGAGGGCTCATTCACGCGCCGGCTGCGTGACAGTGATATGTCATCACTCACGTCGTTAGGCAGCGTGGCGTTGCTGGACCTGAGCGGCAGCTTCATCTCCGCGGACGGGCTGGAGCCGCTTTCGCAGTTCGCCAAGTTGCGGGAGCTCGAGTTGAATCGTTGCCCTCGGATCGACGACACGGCGGCAGCCTCCATCGGCAAACTTCGAGGGCTCCAACGACTTGGATTGCGAGGAACGCGGTTCGGCGATGAAGGTTGCCAAACGCTGGCGTCCAGTGAGACCTTGGAGGCGGTCGCGCTGGACGCCTCGATGATCTCCGACGCAGGACTTGCGTCGCTGGCCAAGTTGCCGGCACTGCGTTCGTTGTCGATGAACGACAATCCGATCACCGATCGCGGGCTGGCGTCGCTTGAAGGCCACCTGACGTTGGTCCATTTGATGCTCGCCGGCACGAAAGTCACCGATGAGGGGCTCAAGTATCTAACCACTGCCAAGCAACTCGAGTACATCGACCTGCGGGGTGCTCCAATCAGCGCGGACGGCGTCCAGTTGCTGCGTGAGGCTTTTCCGGGGTTAGAGATTGCCGTTCGGTAGCGAGAAGTAGCCACGGATGAAACACCAATGAAACACGGATGACGTCCATTCGTGGCACAGGCTGCCAGCGCTGCCAGCCTGTGATGACATAGGATTGCAGGCTGGCAAAGATTGCGATGGATTGCGCAGCCGTGTCGATCAATCATCTGCGGCGGCGTTTTCGCCCGCGAGCGGCGTCCTCGCCCGTCCGCCTTGCGTGTGGTGGGAAGCTGCAGCGGTGGCGCGGGTCGTGAGGGTCCCGGGAGAAAAGTCTCGGTCACCCCGCCGCCTGAGCGATGTTGGAGGAGAGGCCCAGGGTGTGGGGTAGGACGTTGACTCGCGCCAAACAGCCGGGAAATCGCTGTCCGCGGGCGGGGGCGCCCACGCTCACCCGGGGCCAACGCATTCGACGGTTTGGGGCGACTTCGGGTTGGTGTCGGCGATTCCCCCCATCTATAATGCCCACGGCACTGCCATGTGCCGTCCCCCTGAATCCCTCCTAACAGCCTGTTGAAGAAGACCCAACTGGCAATCCGATCCGCCTTTCGTCTAGGGATTGGCGATGTCGATTGTCGATTGCCGGATCAGGTGTTTTTCAACGGCCTCCTAAATCCTCCTTTGCCCACCTGGATTTCACCATGGCCCGTCGCGCGACTCCATTGAGGAACTGTGAAGGTTTTCGGCGTCGAGATGCGTTGCAATTGGGGCTAGGCGCCTTGCTGGGCGGCGGCTTGGTTGACGCATTGCGGTTGCGAGGTTTGGCGGCTGATGCGCCGGCAGGACCGGCGCCCCGCGCCAAGGCATGCATCCTGATCTGGATGGACGGCGGGCCGACGCATTTTGAGACGTTCGACCCGAAGCCGGAGGCGCCCGTCGAGCTGCGCGGTGAATTCGGGGCGATTCCGACCAAAGTGCCCGGCGTCTATTTTTCCGAGCACATGAAGAAGCTGGCCGGATCGCTCGATAAGTTCTCTTTAGTGCGGTCGATTCGCCACAACCAAGGCAATCATGGCGCGGGCAACCACTACATGATGACGGGCGCGCCGCCACGAATTCCGGTGGGGTGTGGCGCGTTCGTGAGTTTCCATCCGAGCATGGGCAGCGTGGTGGCCAAGGAGTGCGGTGCGCGCAACGCAGCGTTGCCCGGTTATTTTTCGATGCCGCAAATGTCCCGTAGCGGCGGCCCCAATTTCCTCGGCGCCAAGTTCGCCCCGTTTGTTGTCAAGGACGATCCCAATCAATCGGGCTTCCGCGTTCCCGACGTCGCGCTGCCGAAGCAGTTGTCCGAGACGCGGTTCAAGGATCGATCGGGCCTGCGCAGCCTTGTGGATCGCATGCGGCGCATTGACGATGAAGCTGCCGGTGATCCCGTGACCGCGGCCGACGAGTACTATCGTCAGGGCTATGACTTGGTTCACTCCGTCGACGCTCAGCGGGCCTTTGATATCAGCCTTGAGGACGACAAGATTCGAGAAGGTTACGGCCGCAACGGTTTTGGCCAGCGCTGCCTGCTGGCCAGGCGGCTTGTTGAGGGTGGTGTGCCGTTTGTGACCGTCTACGATGGCGGCTGGGACCACCACTCCAATCTGTTCGGTGCGCTGCGCACGCGACTGCCCGATTGGGACTCGACGGTGGCGATGCTGATCAACGATCTGGAGCAGCGCGGACTGCTTGAGTCGACGCTGGTTGTGGCGCTTGGCGAGTTTGGACGCACGCCGAAGCTCTCGACCTTGTCTGGTCAGACGACGCCCGGCCGCGATCATTGGGCCAATGCGATGTCGGTGTTGATGGCCGGCGGGGGCATTCCCGGCGGCGTGGTCGTTGGCGCCACGGATCGCACTGGTCATTCGGCGGTCGAGCGAGTGCAGTCGCCGGAGAATTTTGTGTCGACGATCTACACGCTGTTGGGCATTGATCCGGACAAGATTCTCTACACGCCCCAGGGCCGTCCGTCGCATCTGGTCAGCGATCCCCGGCCGATTCGCGAGCTGGTCTGACGCGTTCGCGTGGCTGCAAGCCGCGGATGAACGCGGTTGCGTTCCGTCGCATGGCAGTGCGCGGCGAGCATCTTCCCGGCCCCGTCGCATGGGCGTCGCTCTCGCCCGTTAGGACGTGCGCCGCTGCTATGCGCTTTGTCTGCCTAATTGCCCGCCATAGGTGAAAATCGGCAGAGCGGATATAATTCACCGCTCTGGGCCCTTTTTTGCCTGTTTTCGCTCCCTTCTGCCTGCTTTGCCCGCTTTTTGCCCCCTCTAGTTCGCCGCCGCCATGACGTTCAAGATTCTCACCCTCAACAACATTTCCGCCACGGGCCTCGAACGGCTGCCACAAGACCGGTATGAGGTCGGAGACTCGATGGAGTCGCCGGATGCGATTCTGTTGCGATCGTTCAAGATGCACGACATGGAAATTCCTCAGTCGCTGAAGGCGGTGGCGCGGGCCGGCGCGGGGACGAACAATATTCCGGTCGACAAGCTGACGCGGCTGGGAATTCCCGTCTTCAATTCGCCCGGCGCCAATGCGAACGCGGTCAAGGAGCTGGTCATCTCGGGGTTGCTGCTGGCCTGTCGCAATCTGCCTCAAGCATGGGACTACACGCGGCAGCTGGAGGGAGATGACGCGGCGCTGGCCAAGTTGGTCGAGGAGGGCAAGAAGAAGTTCGCCGGCTTCGAACTGCCGGGTCGCACCATCGGCGTCGTCGGATTGGGGGCGATCGGGCGCATGGTGGCGAACACTTGCGTTGCGTTGGGCATGAAGGCGATCGGCTTTGACCCGGGGTTGACGGTGGAAGGCGCCTGGCAGCTGTCGGCAGAAGTGCGGCGCGCCGAGTCGGTGGAGGAGATGCTGCCGCAGGTCGACTTCATCACTTTTCACGTGCCGTTGATCGACGCCACGCGGCACATGTTGAACGCGAGCAATATCGGCTCGCTCAAGCAAGGGGCCACGGTGCTGAACATGGCCCGAGGCGGCGTGGTTGATGACGAGGCCATTTGTGCGGCGCTGGATCGCGGCGAGTTGCATGCCTATGTCTCGGACTTCCCCACGAACCGCACCAAGGCCTGCTCACGAGTGATCGCGTTGCCGCATCTCGGAGCATCGACGGCCGAGGCTGAAGACAACTGCGCGGTGATGGTCGCCGATCAACTTCGAGACTTTCTGGAAAACGGCAATATCACGAATTCGGTGAATTTTCCCGCCGTCAACATGCGTCGCGGATCCGAGCATCGGCTGGTGATCGCCAATCTGAATGTGCCCAACATGGTCGGCCAAATCTCGACGGCGATGGCCGCGGGGAAGCTGAACATCCACGACATGATCAACCAGTCGCGCGGCGAGATCGCTTACACCGTGGTGGACACCGATAGCGCAGTTCCGGAATCGGTGGTGGAAAATGTGCGCGGAATCCAGGGAGTGATGATGGCTCGCGTGCTGTAGAATAGGTGTCCCGAGGCCGGGTCCCGTCGATTCCGGCCGCATGCCGGAAACCCTTCCGCCTTGGCGCCGCGCGCGATCTCACCAAATAGCGCGGCGTCGGACCGGGAGTCCATGTCGCGGAGCACTCATGGTTCGATTCAGCGCCGATCGGCCCGCTGTAGCGTCGACAAGAATCGCGATGTGCCTGCTTTGGGCCATCGTTCTGTCCGTTCCGGCGGGATGTGGAAAGCCGCCGCGCGGAGGCCGGAGCGCGGGACCTGCGGCCCCCAAGGGGCCGACCGCCAAGCAGACTCGGGTCGTTGCTCATGGGGATCTGCTCACTCCTCGCAAGCCGATTCGTTTCAAGAATCAGGACCTTGCTGTTGGCTACATCGGCAGCGAGGCATGCGCCAAATGCCATGAGGATCAGCACCGCTCGTTCCTCGAGACTCCGCATAGCCGCGCGTTGGAGCACGTGCGCAGCGATGACCCGGGCGATGTCGCCCTGCGCCACGAGGTGTCGCGCCGCTCGTATGAGGTGAAGCTCACTGGCGCCGATATGCGTCACAGTGAGCAGTTGGACGAGCCGGGTCCGTCGCCCGAGGGCGCCGCGCCGTTGCGGCAAGAGCTCGAGGTGAAGTACGCAATCGGCTCGGGCAATCACTCGCGCAGCTACCTTTGCAATCTGGATGGGTTTCTCGTCGAGTCGCCGTTGACATGGTATGCATCGACGCAGTCATGGCGGATGTCTCCGGGATACGACCGGCCCGACCACGCGAGTTTCCAACGCGTCGTGGACGCGGGCTGCCTGTTCTGTCACGCGGGCCGCGTGGACGACGAGCAGGGGCGGTACCACCCGCGGATCCACGAGATGTCGATTGGCTGCGAGAGTTGCCATGGGCCTGGCGAGGCGCATCAGCGATACCACGAGTCGACTCAGCACCCGCTAGGCACTCCGGACGACACGATTGTGCACTTGGGTCGTTTGACGCGGCGAGAGGCGGAGTCCGTTTGCTCGGGCTGCCACTTGCGCGGCGACGCCGGAGTGACGTTGCAGGGACGAGGACTCACCGACTTTCGGCCAGGCATGTTGATCGAGGATCACCGAGTCGATTACGTGCGGGACGTGGCTGACACGGAGATGACCGTGGTGGGGCATGTCGAACAAATGCGACGGAGTCGCTGCTACACCCAGACGGAGACGTTGACCTGCACCAGTTGCCACGATCCGCACTTCCGGCCGCGCAAGGAGGATCGCGAGACCTACTTCCGTAACAAGTGCGTGGCTTGCCACACCAGCGATGACGATTGCGGTTTGGAGAAGGCTCAGCGTTTGCAACAGTCGGCGACGGACAATTGCATGCAATGTCACATGCCGACGGGCGACACGGACATCCCGCACTTCGCGTTCACGCATCATCGGATCGGCATTCACGATCCCGAGGCAAAGCAGCAACAGGAGCAGCATCCGCCGGAGGTCACCGCTGCGCTGCGGCCGATCCACAAGGTCGACCATTTGCCTCAGGTCGAGCAGGATCGTTGTCAGGGCCTTGCGCATTTGGAGATGATCGGCAAGTCACGAAGCCAGGTCGAGCAGGATCGCCATACTGCGCTCGCCCTGCAGCTGCTGACCAAGGCCCACCGGCAGGGCGCCGGCGATGCGCTGGTGGAGGCTGCGCTTGCTCGGCTTGCCTGGGCGGCCGAGGATATGGTGGAGGCGGCGAAGCGCGCTCGCGCCGCGCTGGCCCAAGATCCCGAGAACACCGATGCGCTGTTTGTGTTGGCGGACTGCCAACTGCTCGGCCAACAGTGGACGGAGGCGGAGCGGCTCTTCCGGCAACTCACCACATTGCGACGCTTGCCCGACGATTGGCTACGGCTTGGCGAAGCGGTGTTGTCCCAAGGCAACGCGGCCGAGGCAATTCAGTTGATGCGAAAGGGCGTCGAGATGAATCCATTTCGCCCGGATCTCTATTTGCAATTCTTGACCGCCGCGCAGCTCGCCAACGATCTCGACTCCGCACGCTGGGCTGTTGAACGCCTGGAGCGGCTGAAACGTGCGTCACAACGCGAGGCCGACGACAAGTAGCTCACCTCGTTGACGCCATGTCTGGCGGCGCCTGCGTTTGCGGCATGAGCCTGCCTTGCCTCGCTTTCCATTCTGTTCCTCGGAGCTTGCTCGCATGAATCCACCTTTTGACGTCGCTCAAGCGCATCGCTGGTTTGCCATTGAGTGGAACAATGCGACGTGGGACGCCTTGGAGGCGGAGTCGTTGGACGCAACACAACAGGCGGATGCATTGCATCGAGCGCATGCGTCGGTGGCGCATTGGCGCGAGGCGGGGAACGACGTGAACTGGTTCCGCGGCCTCTGCATGGTGTCGACCACCGAGGCGGCCTTGGGTGCGGCGGGGTCGGCGATCCGATTCGCGCTGTCGGCCGAGACGCTGGCGGCGAAGCTGGGGGCCGAACTGGCTGATTGGGACTTGGCGTTTCTGGCCGAAGCGCATTCACGCGCGGCGGCAGCGGCTTGGGAGGAAGAGCAAGCCAGGACGCAGGTTGACACGGAGCGTGCCGCAGCATTGCTGAGCGAGGCGAGGCAGCAGCGCGAGCGAGCGCGTCAGCTGGGTGAGGCGATCGCCGAAGAGGAGGATCGAAAGATGTTCCAGCAGTGGTTCGAGCGCGGCGCGAGCATCGCCGCTTTCCAAAGCTGACGCCCATGGACACACACGGTGTGTTTGCAGCGGCGATGGCTACTTCTGTTTGCGCACCCAATCGAGGAACTTGGCCATTTGGGGATGTGCCTTGAGCAACTCGACAGTGTAGTAATTGCGTCCCAGCTCTTTTTCACTGGGTATCAGGTCGTGAATCGCGCTGTGGCAATCCTTGCACAGCGACACAGTCACTGCCATTTCCTTCCGAGTAAACCGCTTCTTGAACCACTTGTTCTTATGGCATGTCCGCGGAATCAAATGGTGCTCGGTTGTGCCTGTCTTGGTGATGCGGCGGCAGAGGTCGCAGGGGTGTTGGGACATGGACGTGTCACATGGTGAAGGGAGGGCGGCGGCCAACCGACGGTGTTCAGAGTTGACGGGGCACTAGTGGACCGTCAAGCCTTCGTTTTGGGGTTGGAGAACTCGCGAAGTCGTGGCGAGCACGAGGTTGGGGCGGCGACCAACCCAACGTTTTAGTGTTGACGGGGCACTAGGACGGTGTCGGCGTGTTCGTAGCCCGGAGCGCAGCAGCAGAGGAAGCGGAGCGTCGTCGGGCTGGTGTTCTCGATCTGATGGACGGCGCCGGGCGGGATGGCGATTGCGTCCCAAGGGCGCACGCGATGTCGCTCACCGTCGATGGTCATCACTCCCTCGCCCTCGAGGATGTAGTAGATTTCCTCAGTGAGCGGGTGATAGTGCGCCTCGGTGATCGCCCCCGGCGGCACCCTCGCCTCGGCCAAGCTTTGCTTGCGAATGCAGGAGTTGCGATGGGCGAGCAGCTCGCGAATTTCGGAGCCGTCCTTGGTGGTGAACGGAGCGGCGTCCTTGAGATTCTGAATGTCCATGGGCAGGCGCTCGGTCAATGTTGAAGCTGGGGCAGGCGTCGGGCGAAACTCGCGGCAAAACACGACGTAGGAGCCGTTCAACGGTGGTGGCCGACAGGCTCCCGTCCGGGGAATTTGCCCAGCTCCGGCAGAATTTGTCCAAGAGACACCGGAGCGGGGCGAACAGTTCACTTGTTTTCCAACGACGGGCAGGCATGCCCTCAACGGCGGTTGGGCCCTCGTTGAGCTGTCAGCATAGCGAACCGCGGCGCACGAGTCTCGCTGGACGCTCCAGACCACGTTGCGATAGTGGGATTCACCTTGCGCTTCAAATAGACTTGAAAGATCACGGCTCGACGGAAGTCGGTGCCCGCAGCAATCCTTGCCGAGAGAACTTGCCATGCAAGCGCGGTCCTTCCTTACCCTTTTCATGCTCCAAGCGATTGCCGCTGGCGTCGTGGGCAATCTCTCGGCGCAAACGCCGCCTGCGCCAAAGCCTCCCGCCCCGGCGCCCGAGCCCGAAAAGACGTCGACGGGCATCGAAATTGGCAAGCAAACAACTTGGATTGAAGGCCCGCTGCGCAACGGCGAGGTGGACTACCTGGCGGCCTTGAACGAGTCGCTGGCCAAGGGGGTGACGGTCGAAAACAACGCCGCGGTGCCGTTTTGGCTTGCCATGGGGCCTGGGCAGGTTGAGTCGATGGAAGTGGATGTCGCGGCGTTCTATCGAGCGCTCGGCGCGCCGCAGCCGCCCGCCGACGGTCCCTACTGGCAATTGCGGACCGGCGCAGGCGCGGAGCGCGATCCGTATGACGATTGGGAATTGAAGCCGTGGGCACGCGATGAGCATCCGCAGCTGGCGAAGTGGCTGGATGACATCCAGGCGCCACTGGACGAGGTGGTCCGCGGCTTAAATCGTACCCACTGGCATGTGCCGCTGTTGCCGAGCATCGATGGCGCCCCGGAGTTGCTGATCGGGATGAAACTGCCCAGCGTGTCCATGCCTCGGGATGTGTCGCGCGCGCTGGTGGCGCGAGCCATGCTGCGCGCCAAGCAGGAGGACTACGAGGGCGCTTGGCGTGATATCCGCGCGTGCCATCGCCTGGGACGGCATGTGGGCAAGGGGGCCTTTATGATCGATATGCTGGTGGGAATCGCGATTGACGGCCAGGCTTGCATGGCCGATGTGCAGTTGTCGCAATTGCCGCTGCCGGCGTCGTTGCGGGCGACGATTCTGCGAGATCTGGCAGGGCTGCCCGATCTGCCTCGAACGGTAGATGTGCTGAACCGTGGCGAGCGAATGATGTTTCTGGATGCAGTGACGGGACTCGCCGCAGGGCGCAAATCGGACGATCTGTTCGGTGAGAACGCCGTTGTCCAGCGAATCTTGAGCTCGACACTCGACTGGAACGAGACACTGAAAGTCGGCAACGAGTATTACGACAAGATTGTCGTAGCCATGTCACGGCCAACGCACCGCGAGCGACTGGAGGCGAACGTGGAGCTTGAAAAGGCGATGAAGGAATTGGCCGTGTCTGCTCGACCGACGCCGCTGGGAGTCGCTGCGATCTTGTTGTCGGGCAGTGCGCCAAAGCGCTTGGGACAACAGATTGGCAAAATTCTTGTGTCGGTGTTGCTCCCTGCCAGCGGCGCCGCTCGCGATGCCGAGCAGCGTGCGCGACAGGGCGTGGAGCTCGCGACGCTGGCGTATCGATTGGACGAGCACCGCCAGCTGCATGGCAGCTACCCGGCTCGCCTCTCGGACCTCCGTGGCGCGGTCGCCAACGATCTGTTTTCCGACGAGCCGCTCAAGTATGAGCGCACGGCGCAGGGCTTCCTGCTTTACAGTGTCGGCCGCAATCTCCGCGATGACGAAGGCGCCGGCCCCTGGACTGGCGCCAACTCGATCGAGCAGGATGACATCGCCGTGAAACGATGACTCCAGACTTGACCGACGACGGCCAACTCCTGAGAGCATTGCACGAGATCAACCGATCGGTTGCTAGCGGCGGCCCGCCAACCGGAGCTGTAATTCCTGCGACAATGTTCGGAGGTCATCGAGGCTCAAGGATTCAAGGTCCGACAATTGCTCGCCAAGCAATTCCGAGAGGACTTGCAGTCTCCCAATGAGTTCTCCGCGCCGCAGTCCCTCCACTCGCCCCGCTTCACGCCCCTCCTCACGTCCCTCCTCACGCCCCTCCTCACGCCCTTGATGGAGAAGACGATCCGCGAGGGAGCCCGGCTCAATTTGCGTTCCGAGAATCTCTTCAGCGGCGGTCGCCAATGCGGCTCGAAATTCGTCGGCGCCGATTTCCTTGTTGGTGGCCATGACGTAGGCTCCTATCGCCTGAATCCAAGTGTCGATCTGGTCAAGTGGATGGATCGCGGAGATGAACAGGCTGAGGATTTCGCGTAGAAATAGTCCAAGTTGATGGTGGCGACTGTATTTTAGCAGCTGCAGTGCTCCCCGCAAAAGCGGATCCGTGGCCAGTCGGTCGTCGGGCGTCTGGCTGCCTGTCTCGGCCTTGTTGTAGCGGAAGACCGGCGATCAGCAGCGCGGAATCTGGACCACGTGTGCCATGCCTTTGTTACCATGCGAGCAAAGAAGTCGGCGCCTGAGCCAAGCGGTGGTCAGATGCCGCTGTTGCCACATGGTGCGCAATCAGCTTGGCTCAACGCCGGCCCGTTGCTTGGCAACAACCAGCGTGGGGTGACTTGGCGCTGCTTCGATCGACAGAGAGTGAGCAGGGTGGCTACCGGGATGGCTGCCGGCTCACTCCGCGACGGGCGGGCGCTTGCGCCAGATGCTGACAATGGCGGGCGGGTAGGCGCGAGTGTTCCAGGCGTCGGGAAGGGGCAGCTGCTCGGGGGAGAAGCGTTCGTCGAATTCAGCCACCAGGGTGCTGCCCGGGGGGCAGGCGTCCTGGAACGTGACGAGCAGCTGCAGCATCTCGTCGGCAAGCTCTTCGTAAAGTGCGTAAGGCGGCGAGCAGAAGACGAGCCATGGAGCGGAATTGGCCGCTTCGGCGAGATACTTGCGGACCCAGTGGAACGTGTCGCTCGTCACGATCCGACAGTGGTCTTGGACGCCCAGGTTCTCGGCGTTCTGGCGGATCAGTTTCGCCGTCGGAAAATGTCGCTCGATCAGGATCGCGTCTCTGGCGCCGCGGCTCAGTGCCTCCAGAGCCAATGCTCCGGTGCCGGCGAACAAATCAATGGCGAGCGTCGTAGCATCCACGGGCCCAATCAGGTTGAACGTTGCCTCGCGGACGCGGTCTTTCATCGGTCGGGTGCGGGCATCTCCGGAGTAGGCGAGCCGCTTGCCGCGGAAACGCCCGCCAATGATCCGTGGCGTGGAGTCCGGCGCTTTGACGCCTGCTTTAGCGCCTGCTTTGGCCCCTCCCTTCACAGGCTTGCGGCCACCGGACTTGGGTTGGGGGTTGGAGCGGCCGGGGCGGCGTGACGCCATGGGACTTTCCTCGAAAATCGTTGAGCCTTATTCTATGGTCTCGTGCCTTTCTATCGCTTGTGCGACGGGCCGTCCACGCCCGTCCGCCTCGAGTTCGCCTTCCGTCGAGCATCCAACGCGGCGAGGCGTCCCTTTCCCCGGAAGAACCGAGTCATGAAGTCGAACGCGACCTTTTGCGATCAAACTAGGCAGACTGCGGGCAGCCTGGTGAAAAAGGGCCAACCGCCAATCGGGACCGCCTTCACTCTGCGAGGAGTTGCGGCGTCGATTGCCGGATTAGGTCTTGTCCTGTGCCTGGCATGCATCGCGACGGCTCAAGAGTCCACTCCAGAGCCCGAAAAAGCGGCGCCGGCAAGCAAGGAGGCAGATGCTTATCATCAGGCGCTGGATCAATGGAAATCCGCTCTCAAGGATCTGCAAGCGACGCAGGTGAAATACCAAGACGCCAGGTCGGATGCCGAGGCGTCGGAAGTGGCGAAGGTCTGGGATTCGCAGATGATCGCCGCCGAGCAGCGATTGGGCGAATTGCGGACCGCGGCGGTGGCCGCTTTCCTCGTCGCTCCCAATCAAGACAAAGACCTCACCCAGCTGTTGTTGGGGATGCTGCAACGCGATTACGAGACGGACAACTTCGAGGCGGCCTACCCGATCGCGATGGCGTTCGCAGCCGAAAAGGGCATGGCCAACGCCCAATTGCTGTCGATGGCGGGCACCGTCTGCTTTTGTGTCAACGAGTTCGACAAGGCCGAGGAGCTGTACAAGCGAGTTGCCGAGGCGGGCGGGACCCTCGATCCGACCGCTCAAAACTTTGCCGGTCTGATTCCCGAATACAAGCAACTCTGGAAGGAAGAGCAGGAGGCGCGGAAACGGGACGCCGAGTCCAACTTGCCGCGGGTTTCGATCAAGACGAATCGCGGCACAATCGAAGTCGAGCTGTTCGAGAACGAGGCGCCGGACACCGTCGCTAACTTTATTTATCTCGTTGAGCGGAAGTTCTACGATGGGCTGACCTTTCATCGCGTGCTGGAGCACTTTATGGCTCAAGGGGGCTGCCCCGATGGCACGGGCGGCGGGGGCCCCGGCTACGAGATCTACTGCGAGTGCTACAAGGAGGCGCATCGCAGCCACTTTCGCGGCGAACTGAGCATGGCTCATGCGGGCCGAGACACCGGCGGCTCTCAGTTCTTCCTGACGTTCGTCCCCACTGCCCACCTCAACGGCCAGCACACGGTGTTTGGCCGAGTTGTCAACGGCATGGAGGTGCTCGCCAAGCTCCGCCGCCGGGAGCCTGACGCGAAGACGCCTCCGGATCGAATGCTGGAAGTTCGGGTAATTCGCAAGGACGAAAACAAGAAGTACGTGCCGCATCGCGTACAATAGCGGCTTGTGCAACAATTGACGGCGCCCCGACTTCTTGCATCGGCGCCGAGCCCAAGTCAGTCATCACGCCAAAAGGCCGGCAGGCCAATCCAATTGAATACGGACCATCACATGCCAGTTACCCATCGCTTCGTAACCTTGTTCGCCACCGCGCCTCGCGCGCTGTCGCTCTGCCTGGGAGCCGGCATACTGGCACTGCTGGCCAGCGCCCCGTTTGCCGTCGCTCAGGACGGCAAGGACGCTCCGAAGACCGATGCTCCGTCGGACCAGCCTGCCGATAAACCAGCCGACAAACCAGCTGATCAGGTGGAAGAGCAGCTGCCCGCCGACTTTGCCGGGCTCGAGGCGCGATGGACCAAATTAGAGGCGGAGCTAGCGGACGTCGCCGACAAGTATCGCAAGGCGTTTTCGTCCGACGACAAGCAGAAGATCTATGACGGTGACTATCGTCCGCTCGTGGCGTTGGCGCAACGCCTGCTGCCGAAACTTCGCGAAGCGGCAATTGCCGAGTACGCCAAGGAAAACGGCAAGACCGAGCGAGTGACGGAGTTGTTGTTGGGTTTCGGGGTCGAGGCGGTTCGCAACGATGACTACGAGACCGCCCTGAAGATCGGCCAGGTCTTGCGAGACGGCGGCGCCACGAACCCGGTGGTTCACTACATCCTTGGCGTGGCTGCCTATAGCACTCAGCAGTTCGACATGGCCAAGGAGGAGTTGGCCAAGGCGGAGGAGGCCCGCGTGCTGGGCGGACGCGAGCTGTCGTTGAGCGGGGAAATTGATGAGCTCCAAAAGCTCTGGAAAGAGGAGTTGGAGATCCGGGCGAAGGAGCAGGCGGCGGATGATCTGCCGCGCGTCAAGCTCGAGACGAATCGAGGCGCGATCACGATCGAGCTGTTTGAGAACGAGGCGCCTCAGGCAGTCGCGAACTTTATTTCTCTGGTGAAGAACAAATTCTACGATGGCCTCACCTTTCATCGTGTGCTAGGCAATTTCATGGCTCAAGGCGGTTGCCCCGAGGGCACTGGCTCGGGCGGTCCCGGTTACAACATCTACTGCGAATGTCAGGAAGAAAATCACCGGAACCACTTCCGTGGATCGCTTTCGATGGCGCACGCCGGCCGCGATACAGGCGGCTCGCAGTTCTTTCTGACTTTTCGGCCGACCTCGTTTCTCAATGGTCGGCACACGGTCTTTGGCCGCGTGATTGACGGCATGGAGGTGCTTGCCGCAATCCAACGCCGCAATCCCGACGACCGCATGCGGCCCGAGCCGGACAAGATCCTGCGGGCCACCGTGATCCGAGACCGAGGGCATGAGTACAAGCCGATTAAGGTCGGCGAGAAGCCCGCGGACGCACCTGCGCCGCCGGAACCCGAGCCTTCGAAATCTCCCGAGAAGGCCAAGTAGGCTGCGCATCGTGTGGCGATGGCCACGGATGGAACACCGATGAAACACGGATACGCAAAGAGTCCCGTGTCTTCGGCGACGTGGGGGCTCGGGCCCGTGGCTCGCAGTCGCGTGGTGGCGATTTCGTTTTAAACCACGAAGACCACGAAGACCACGAAGAGCGCGAAGAGCGCGAACGTTTCGTTCGCGTGCGAATTAATCGAAGAGCTTCTTTACCCAGCGTTTGATGCCGTTGCTGCTCGGCTTGGACGGGGCATCGGGGTTGCGCTCGCCGTTGGCCGTGACGGGCGAGGGCTCGGACTTTTGAATGACGCGTTGAATCTCGCGTTCACAGCCCGGGCAGACGCAAGGCGGGTTGCCTGGATTGACGCGGGAACAGTAGGGACAGACCTTGCGTTTGATCGGCCGCGCCGCCGCCTCGAACAGTCCGTTGACTTCAATCGCGCGGACCCACTGGGAATCGTCCTTTCGCACGGGGGTGTCCTTGTTGATCGTTCCCTCGTGGATCTTTTGGATTAGCTGCGATGGCGAGAACGGGCCGGATTCGACGCCGTTAATATCGCAAAACCAGACGGTCATGGCGGTTGAACCGAGGGAAGCGTTCCGAGTTTGTCTGTGATTTGCTAACGGCCTGTTGAACCCCTCGGCCTCCTAGCCTGACATCCCACCCCCAAGGGTGGTTTGATTGATGTTGGCTGCTGGCGAGCTATCAAGCACCCCAATCGAGCGTACCGATTGGGCATAACCGCAACTCGCCGCGCCAGTGGCCAAAACCGGGAAAAACCCGGTTCGAGCTACCGCTAAGTATATCGCCGTGGCGGGAGAGCGGCGACATCCGGCGCAGAGAATTCTTGCCCTTCGCATGCGACGGATGTCGGGCGCGGGATCCCCCAATTTGCATAAGCTGCGTCCCATGAACGGCTTATGGGGACGCGTCCGCGTACGGGAAAGTGGTACCCGTAGGGGGGCGGGTCGTTTGACAAGGAACCATCCGCCGGATTACTCTAACAAATCTTCTAATCTCTAGAGTCTCTATTATTTTTGTTTCTGATTCTCCTTCCCGCCTCGATCATCTCCCCAAACCACCGTTGTGGTGGGTGAGTGCGGGACAAGGTTTGGCCGATGCACCTGAAGTCCCTCAAAGTGTTCTGCGATATCGTCCACTGGCGCAGTTTTTCGCGCGCCGCGGATGAAAACGGGATTTCGCAATCGGGCGCCAGCCAGATTGTCCACCAGATCGAAGAGGAGCTTAGTGCGCAGCTGATCGATCGCTCCAAGCGGCCGCTCGTGCTGACGCGAGCCGGTCAGATCTTTTACGAGGGTTGTCGGCGACTGGTCACGCAGTTCGAGCGTCTGGCCGAAGAAGTGCGGACGATGCACCACGAGGCGCTGGGGACGGTCACGGTCGCCTCGATCTATTCGGTGGGTCTGACCCATATGAATCAGGCCGTCCAGCAGTTCATGCGGCGGCACCCGACTTCGAAAGTCCGTTTGCGTTACGAGCATCCCGATCGTGTGTTGGAGATGGTCGAGTCGGAGGTCTGCGATTTCGGGCTGGTGAGTTTTCCCAAAAGCACGCGCAGCCTGGAGGCGTTGATGTGGCGGAGCGAGCCGATGATGCTGGTTTGCTCGCCGCAAAGCCGGTTTGCCGCGATGGGGAGCGTGGAGATTCATGAGCTGTCGGGCGCCAAGTTGGTGGGCTTCGACATGGAGCTCAAGATTCGTCGGGAGACGGATCGCGTCTTGCACGGAGTGGCGGCCGAGACCGTCATCGAGTTTGACAACATCGAAACGATTAAGCGGGCCGTGGAGATCGATGTCGGCGTGAGTCTGTTGCCGGCGCCGACGGTGGCTCGAGAGATTCAGATGGGAACCTTGGTCGCCGTTCCCTTGGCCGACGTCGAATTCACTCGACCTGTCGGCATCGTCTATCGCCGCGGCCGGGAGCTGGGACGCACTGCGCAGCGGTTCATGGACCTGCTGTTGGAGACGGATGCCGCACCCCTGAAACACGAGGCCGCCGCGCCGATTGGCGCGGGCGAGTCGGGCCTTGCCAAATCCTCCTCAAGCGAGACGGCGGACGCGGCCCAGTAGGCCCGCGCCTTCTTCTCTTCTCGCTCGAGTCAACTTGTCGGAAGCAGATGGAAACGAAGATGAATCAACCAGCGTCTCAGCGTCTCAACGCCGCGCATGCTCAGTTCGGGCCACCGCCCAAGACGGGCTTGTACGATCCGGATCTGGAAAAAGACAGC
>JAGQPF010000361.1 GCA_020426845.1 Planctomycetales bacterium | reverse complement strand
TACGCCTTCATCACCACGTATGCCAGCGGAAACGCCGCGGATCCTGGAGTTGACCGAGTCGTGATGGACGCGGCTCAGGTCGACTATCTCTGGATCAACCAAGGGGCCGGAGCCGACACCGCGACGCTGCGAGACATGGACCTGAAGTCCCTCTCCATGAACACCGGCGGCGGCGACGATGATGCCGCGATTTCGTTCTGCCATTGTGATTCACTGACCGCGAACCTGGGCGCCGGTGATGACAGCTTGTTGCTATTTGAGACGACCGCCGGCAGCACACTCGCCTATGGGGGCGCGGGCATCGATCGCTTGAATCGAAGCGGTTTCTCCAGCACGTCCGTTCGTGTGTACGATTGGGAGTACTTCAACGGGCGGCCAGCGGCCATCTACGCGCCGAATCTGCCCTCTACGTCCACGACGTTCAGCACCCGTTGACGAGGCAAGTCATCGTTCCAACGCCATTTGTACCTCTTCAACGAATTTCCGCCGATTTTCATGGCAAGTCTCGCCATCGGCATCGTTTTTGCCGTCAATAACGTTTGTTGGTTCGTTCCCTCAGCTGGGGGAATTGGCAATGCAGACGAGAACTTTGGCGATCGAGTTGCTGGACGAGCGGACGCTGTTGGCCGGCTCCGTATTTGACGTCAACCTGGATCAACAGGTGACGATCGGGGACGTGTGGGCCGTCTATGCGGATCTGATCTCCAACGGCGAGCGGCGTTTGTCTCCGGATGTCAGCCAGCGAGTCGACATCGATGGCGATGGGCTGGCCACGGCGGAAGATCTCTATTGGCTGAAGGTGCGCCTGGAGCAAGGGCCCGAGCTTGACGAAGTTTTTGCACGCTGGCCTCCAGGGGATGCCAAGTCGCCGGCCGGTGCGCCTCCCTTGGTGGTGCGCGTCAAGGCAGACCCTGGTCAGCCAGCACTGTTCGACGACGCGACCACCAAGCAGCTTGCCGACGGTAGCTACGTTTATGCACTGTCGGCCGGCACCTATCGCTCCAACCAATGGATCCCGATCGACACGTCCCTCAGTTACGCGTTGCAGGGGCGATTCCGCGCCGCCGGCGGGCAGGCGAGCGTGTCGTTGAGCCTGGAGGCCTCCGACGCGGGCCTTCAGTTGCTTTCGGCCGCTGCTCCAATTGGCTTGGCAGAAAGGCAAGTGGGTGAAGGCGACTCGTCGTGGCAGTATCCCGTCTCGGGGGTGATGCGCGGTGAAGCGAGCTCGTCCGGGACACAGCCAAGCGGCCAGCCGTTCCCGGCTGGCACGGCCTACGTCCGATTCGTAGTGAGCGTGGCCGCAGTGGATGAGACCACGCTGGTCGAGCTGGATGAGCTGAACTTTCTGGAGGTCGTGGACGTGACCACGTGGGACGCCTCCGGGGCGTCGCCGGCGGGGGATGGCGTCACCAACGATACCGAAGCACTGCAGAGCTGCATCGATCAACTCCCCAGCGGCAGCACCCTTTACTTTCCGGAGGACCGGACCTTCCGGGTCGATGGTCAGCTGTTTCTTGGCAATCACGTTAGTTTGCTCGGCCAGGACAATACGTCGAGCGGCCTGGCACTGAACAAGACTCTGTTGACCGAGGAGGATCCGCGTTTCGGTTTCTGGATCAACTTTGGCATCGAGCGACGTTTTGGCGATTTGCTCGATCTGGAATTGCGTGATGCGCTGGCGTTGTCGAGAGGCACGGACTATTCGGGGCGGATTACCAACCTGCGATTCACGCTTGGCGAAGAAGCCGTGACCACGCGGGCTCTGCTGTTTCATTCGGCGAAAAACTTTGTCGTGGAAAACAATGTCTTCGACGGCATGCTGGCGCCGCTGGGCAAGTCCATTTCATGGGCGTCCCAACAGGTGGTCGGCGCGTCGATTGGTGCCGAAGGCTACGTCTCGAGCAATGCATACAAGGAAAGTGGCGTCTACCGCGACAATGTGTTTGACTTGAATCAGCTCGCCTACGGCGGCGAGCAGGTCGGGATTGGCCCGCTGGCGAGCGACATGACCGTCGAGGGCAATCTGATGCGGGGATCGGGCGACGACTGTGTTGGAGCCCATCTGGTGACTGGCTTCCGGATTGTCGACAACACTTGCTACTCCGTGGATGGCCGCATTTTCGTCGGCAGCTCGGACGACGGTCTGATTGAAGGCAATCGCGTCGAGCACACGGTCGACGCCCGTGGAGACTGGGGGCAAAGCGGCAGTTTGATCGAGGTGTCGACCGAGGGCGTCTACAACCCGACTTCGCCCACCAACATTGCTGTCCTGCGAAATCATCTCTATGCGGGCGCCGAGGAGCCGATCAGCTTCGGGATTCGGACGCGTGGCGGCGATGAGATCGCGATCGTCGACAATGTGATCGAGTCCTTCGGCGGGTCGATCGACGCGGTCGCCAGCACTCCGAGCACTGCCGTTCTGCGCGACGTGTTCTACGGCATTCGCGTTGAGCACTTTCAGAACGACGACGTGACCCACGCGCCGGGGATGATTGACGTCGTGGGAAATCGCGTGATCAGCTATGGCCCTGCGCAAGCGGAGATTGGCCGGACGGGGCTTGCCCCCGCACAACTCACCGTCGACAGAAACTATGCGGAACGCTTTGCCTTGAGCGGTTCAGGAGTTGTATTGGGTCCCGACAACGTCCTCGTCAACATTGGCGACCAGCCGTTCGACGACAGGTTGCCTGGTGGAGGGCGGTTTGACTTCGGCACTTCGGTGTCTCCGGTTGGGCTGGATTTTGCGCAGGTGCATAGTGACGACGTCTACAGCGTCAACGCCGGGTTTGGCTGGCTATCGGGTACGATTCGCGAAGGCGATCGAGCCAAGGGCAGCGATGCTGACCGCGATTACAACTACACCCGGTCCGGCGAGTTTGCGGTGGACGTGCCCGATGGCGAATACGAAGTCGAAGTCGCCTTGGGAGACACGGGGCGGTACGCTCATGACCGCATGGGCGTCGAAGTCGAGGGTGAGCTGCTCGACGAGGTGTCCACGACTGCCGGCGAGGTGATCCGACGGACGTACCGGACCGAAGTTCAAGACGGCCAATTGACGCTGGGACTGCGTGATCTTGGCGGCCGTGACGCGAACGTGGTCATGGAGTCCCTCATCGTTCGCTTCGTCAATGAAGACCTGGCGCCCATGCTGACCCTGTCGGCATCTCTGGATAGATTCTCCGAGACCGCCGGTTCCATTGCCAGCCAGCTGACCGTGACGCGAACCGGCGAACTCGGTGCCGCCATCACGGTGGAGCTTTCGCATGACGGTGGCTCGCTGATCACCATGCCTGCTTCGATTGACTTTGCTCCGGAGCAGAGTGTTGCGCAGGTCTGGCTGCAAGCCAACGACAATGGCGAGCACACGGGGCAGCGCGACGTGACGATTTCAGCACACGCGGTGGGCTACCCCACGGAGACGATTGTCATTGTGGTCACCGATGACGAAGTGCCTCCTTACAACGAAACGTTCGACTTTGGCACGGGCGCTTCGCCCGTGGCCCCGGGCGCCACCGAAGTGACACTCGATTCGCTCTATTCGCCTGCGCGTGGATTCGGCTGGACGGCGGGGGCCATCAGCGCTGCGGACCGCAGATCGGGATCGGACCTCGAACGCGACTTTCATTTCACCCAAGACGGCACCTTTGCGGTCGACCTCCCCAACGGACGATATCGAATCACAGTGACGCTCGGTGATCTTGGACGCTATTCGCACGATGAAGTCGGATTGTATCTCCAAGGGACTCATCGCGACACGATCAGCACCAAGGCGGGGGAGATCGTTGCGTTGACGCACGAAGTCGACGTCGACAACGGGCAGCTCACTTTGCGAATCCGCGATTTGGGCGGCCGAGATCGAAACGGCGTCCTGAACGCGTTGCACATCGAGTTGGCCGGGCCAGCGGCGCCCACGCTGAGCTTGCAATTGACACCCCAGGCAATCTCCGAGGCCTCCGGTGTGGCGACCGCGACAGTCGAGCGTACCGGCTCCTTCGACGAGCCGCTGTTGGTGTCGCTACTTAGCAGCGACCCGACCGAGGCCACGGTGCCCAGTGCCGTGACGATTCCGGCGGGCGCGTCGACGGCCACGTTTACCGTCGGCGCACTGGACGATGCCGAGGCTGACGGCGCGCAAGCGGTGACGATCACGGCAACCGCGGCCGGGTATGTGGACGGCATGGCATTGGTCGATGTGCTTGACGACGACGCGCCGCCGTTTGAGGCCTCGTTCGACTTTGGCACAGCCAATTCGCCGCTTGCGACGGGGTATGCGCGCGTTTCGGAGTTCTCGACCTACAGCTTGACCAGCGGGCACGGCTGGATCGGCGCTGCTCCAGCTAGCCGTAGCCGAACTTTTGCGGATGCCTTGGAGCAAGACTTTCTCTTCGGGCCGCAGCTGACGTTTGTGGTGGATGTTCCCGCCGGACTCTACCAAGTGGACGTGTTGATGGGCGATCGTGGCTCGTATGCACACGACGAGATGGGCATCTATCTCGAGGGCCAACAGCGAGCGATTGTGACCACCGCGCGCGGTGAAATGCAGACGCTTCGTTTTGTGGTGGAGGTGCTCGACGGTCAGCTAACGATCGACTGGCTCGACCTCGGCGGCCGCGACCGCAACGTCACCGTGGCCGGATTGCGGATGTCCGGCGCGCCGGACGACACCTTGTGACTTGTCCCGAGACGATCGGCTCCGTCACGAAAGCGCGCGGTTGAGGTCGGCGATCAAGTCGTCGGGATGCTCGAGTCCTACGGAGATGCGAATCAGCTCGTCGCGAATGCCGTGAGCCAGCCG
>JAGQPF010000360.1 GCA_020426845.1 Planctomycetales bacterium | reverse complement strand
TTCCCATGGTCCAGGCTGTTGTCCCAGCCTTTGGCGAAGAACGGTGGAGCGGGATTGTGACCATAGGCCTGCAGGTCTTGGCCATCGACGCCGTACAAAACATCGGCTCGAAAACCCCAGTCCCAGCCGTCACGTCCGTCGGCCGTGCGCTCAAGATAAGCCCACGACTGATGCAGATTCAGTTGATCGGGGTGTGTATTGGTCGAAAACTGATTGCCCACACCGGAGAACAAGTTGGTCCCGCTATGGTAACCAACACTGGTCCAGCCTCCGAACTGTATCCGCGAGTCGGGCGCGATGGTGTCCTGGAGGCGCCAGGGCGACTGGGCAAACACGCAGTGAGCTCCTGCGAGCCAAACCAGCACAAAACAAACAACCCGCCGCGCTCCGCCTGAGCTCGTCATTCGTCGGTTTCCGTTGCATCCTTGCATTGGTGCGAGCGATTACGCTCGGCACAGAGATAGAAATCTCTACCTTTGGTCGGATGAATCAGCACGAACGGAACATGGTGTCTGGCGATGGTCCGGTTGTAGGGATTGGGGGTGCGTAGACAACGCCTCGAAGGAAACCCGAAGCGTTAGAGCGTTAGCGAGGGATGGAATCGCAAACAAGGAAACCCGAAGCGTTAGCGAGGGATGGAATCGCAAATAAGGAAACCCGAAGCGTTAGCGAGGGATGGAATCGCGAATAAGCGAGGGATAACATCCCCAGTTGTCCGTCATCAGGTCGTCGCCATTTGTTTGTTCGCGCAAGTTTCTCAATCTTGCCCACTCAGCCTCCAGAGCAAGATCTGCTTGTCTTTACCGGCTGAGGCAAGCCAACTTCCATCCGGCGAGAACGCGATGCACTTCACTTCGTCGCGGTGGCCACGCAGCGTAGCGACGAGTTTTCCATCGTCGACCGCCCAAATTCTGACCGTCTTGTCTTTGGATGCGGAGGCGAGCCAGCGCCCATCGGGAGAGAACTCGGCGCCGAATACAGGCCCTTCGTGTCCTCGCAGCCGCACAGGCTCGGGACGCCCTGGCTGCAACAATGCCACGCTGTGGTCGTCCAGGCAAACGGCCGCCCACCGACCAAGCGGGCAAGCGGCGACATCGTGAACGACTGCGCCGACAGGAAAGCTGCCCGCGCTGCCCTTGCTGTCACGGAACTGCACCGTCTTGTCCAGACTGCCGGAGACCAGCGTGCTGTCCAGCCAATCCACCGCATGCACGATGTTCTGATGCGCGGCGACCGATTGTTGCTGTCCGTCCTTCAAACTGATGATCTTGATGGAGCGGTCCGCGCTGCACGAGGCTAGCAGATTGCCACGCATGCTGTGGGCAACGCCTCGCACCTCCGCTTCGTGTCGAGCGACAGGCTGCGAGGTCGATTTCTCCAGGTCCCAGATTCGCACAGTCTTGTCACGACTGCCCGACGCCAGGCGGTTGGCGCCGGCAAAGGCGAGCGAGTAGACGATATCCGAATGTCCCGACAAACGCGATGTCGGCGCGGCGGGCGGCAGCCCGGCGGAGGTGAATTCCCAGAGCATAATGTCACGGTCTCCTCCGCCGCTGGCAAGCAGCTGAGGGCGGCGGGCGCCGGTCGAGGCGGGCCGAAAACAAAGTGACCAAACGGTGTCATGATGGCCTTGGAGCGCTGCGAAGGGCCGCTGCAGTTGCTCGACCTCGATTCGCGTCGTCGCCGAGCGAGTCGACGTCTCAGCTGGCGCATGGCTTTCGGCGCGGACCAACTGAGTGCCGGCGTCCCGAAGCGGCTGCTCCGGGCGGACTCCGGCGCCCTGCCCCGCGAGCTCCTGCAAACGGTCCTCGATCCGCAGTTTGCCGACGGCGCTGGCGTGAGTGCGCGCCAGCTCGTACCAATGGCGGCTGCGGCTAAGCAGATAGCTGCGCTGCGCGAAGCCAAGGGCTCGCCATTGCTCCGCGACCGCGAGCTGATCCGTCCACTGCTCGGGCTGTGCCAAGTCACGCCGAGCTACTTCGCGAAGCTGCGTGTCATTTGAGCGAGCGAGGCATGCGATGCCACGCGTCCAATTGCCCTGTTGGCAGGCGTGCAGTCCGCAGAGCAGATTGGCTCCGGGGTCGGCGGAATCCTGCTCAAGCGTGCGCTCGGCGCTCGCCAGTGCATCGGCCTCCGCTTGGCGGCTGTGAATTCGCTGTTGGAGCTCATGCACCGTGCGGCGCAGCTCCGCGTCGTTCAAACGCAGGGAATGCTCTTGGGCAAGCTGAGCCAGCTGCGCCGCGCCGCGCAGTCGGCCGCTTTGCAATCCGTCTGCCGCCGTGGCGCTGAGCGCGGTCACCAACGCGGCCCGTTGGGCCGGACGCACACGCTCGGAAATCTGTGCCAGGGCGGCGCCCAGCAGTCGCAATCGGTCGACCTCGTAGCGCATCGCCAACTGGTCGATGGCTTCCATCGCGAGGCTCACTTCGCCGCTGTCGACGGCCGCCTCGCGCGCGTCGTCCAGCAACGCGTAACGCTGCACGGGAGAGTCCTGCAGGCGACTCGCCTGCCGCAGCAGGTAGGCCGCCAACTTGCCTCGCCTCTCGGCCTCGTCAGCGGACGCGTAGTGGTCGGCGAACACCAGCCGCAGTTGTGACTTGGCCTCATGAAGCTCGGGAGATCGCGGCGTCGGCTCGCGTCGCTCGGCTTCACGCGGGGCCTGGTCCGCGGCAAAGCAACAGGCGACTGCGGCCATGACGAACGCCGCTCCGCGAAGTGTCTTCGTCAACTGCCGACCGCAAATCGCAAACGCGGAGCTGTTCGCAGGCTGCCCCATGGGAGACCTCGTTCAAAGATGGAAGAACGATAAGAAAGGAGAGATGTTGCAAGAAAGCGCATGAAGCGTTCGCGCTTATGCGTCGATCGCGCCCACGCAATATGCGCCACGGCTTTCTCTGTTGGCAAACGACATTGCGTCAAGCTGTGACGGCTGGAAAAGGCTTGGCCAACAAAGGGGTGAAAGGGGAAGTGCGATCAGAGTGATCGGCAAACTTTCACAAGGTCCACTCTCATTCACATTCTGAAATGAGGGCGACCTTCAGATTCTCGGGCAAGAATGGCAACGGGCTCGTCGCGATGAAACGACGAGCCCGTGCGTGCGGCCTCCGCGTTGCCCATCCGGCAAGTGCGGGGGTGCCGAGGCCATCCCACTGCTTGTGTGAACCCGCAGAGAGTGCCTCGACCTGAGGCGCCCGTCGAACCGCAGCTCGTGGTCCATCGCCAACGCAAGCGTCGTGGCGATTTCATTTCCGAGGTTAGGATCTGACGGATGAGGTCGTAGCGGTGAGCGAGCGCGACCGAAGCGCGGACCCGGCGCACGGCTCTCCATCATGTAAGGCGACGCGATCGCCTCTCCCGAACATCGACCATGAAAAAAAAATGGCTACTCGATGCGTTCCAGCACGCGAAAGCGATGCGGGAACTCGTCGCGGTCCGTGGCGGGCAGCGTTTCGGATCGCAATTCCCGCCATTCGGACCAGTGAAGCTCGGGGAACAGCACATCGCCATCGACGCTGCTCAGCACCTCGGTCAGGTAGATTCGCGACACGACGGGCAGCGCGAGCCGATAGATTTGCGCGCCGCCGATCACGAACGGCTCGTCATCACCGGCGGCCAGCTCCAGTGCGGACTCGAGCGACGTTGCCTGCAGCACGCCGTCGGGCAGGTCCAGCGGTCGGCGGCTGATCACAATGGAGGTGCGCCCAGGCAAGGCGCGGCCGAGGGAGTCCCAGGTGACTCGGCCCATCAGCAGGTGGTGCCCCATCGTCAGCTGCTTGAACCGGCGGAGGTCGGAGGACAGTCGCCAGGGCAAGTCGCCATCCCGGCCGATCACGCGGTTCTCCGCCATCGCGACGATCAACGAGACCATCAGTACACGCCCATGCCAGAAGATGAAGGTGAACTCGGTAGGATCGTACGACGGACTTCCAGTCCGTCGAGGATCGAGACGAGCCAACGCGTTCATGAAACGGATGCTCGAACCGTTTTTCGATAGATTCCTAAAGCATCAAACAGGACTGTCGGCGACGGACTGGAAGTCCGTCGTACTGTTTGACGGACTGGAAGTCCATTGTACTCTTCGACGGACTGGAAGTCCGTCGTACGACCATCAGGCCACGTCGCCTTGAGACCATTGGCCGTCGACCAGCCGCCACATGTCGCCCGGGTTCTTGTCAGCCAGGGAGGCGGGCAGCCGCTGCGGACGCACGTTGTCGTAGCAATGCAGCGCCGCGAATCGCAACAACGAAGCGGGAATGCCCACGGCCGTGAAGCCGGGATGCCCGGTCGCGGGGTACGGCCCGCCGTGGTTCATCGCCGCACTGACTGCGACTCCGGTTGGCATCTTGTCGTTGAGCAGCCGGCCCACCTTGCGGCGCAGCCGGGGCGCCAGGGCGTCGTAGGCGTCGTCGTCCGATCCGTCGTCGGCCGAGTAGATGCAGCCGGTCAGATTGCCCTCGAGGTGTTCGAGCACCTCGCCCATTTGCTCCGCATCTTTGGCCAGCACGAACAGGGAGCCATTTCCGAACGCCTCCGTCTGAAACGTCTCGGGGTCTGACAGGAATTGGTCACCTGTGATTGTGAGCAGCGTGTTGGCGTAAGTGATGCGGGGCTCGTCGCCAGGCTGGTGCCCCGTGGCGACCCGGGCTCCGGCGTCGACCAGCGTTTGCAGGCCTTGGTGCAGGGACGCGGCCACGCCGCGCGAAAGCAGCGTGCCCGTCGGCGCCGCGGAGAACTTGGCTGCGACGGTGTTGACCAAGGCACGTCCCGGCTCGTCATCGCACAGGATCACCAGGCCGGGGTTGGTGCAGAATTGTCCCGCGCCCATCAAACAGCTGCCGGTGAACTCGTCCGCCAGTAGCTCGCCGCGCTGAGCGACGGCTTGCGGGAGCAGCACGACCGGATTGACACTGGACAGCTCCAGGTAGATTGGCTTGCCGGCCGCGTCCGCGGCGGCCTTCAGCTTCAGCCCCGCGCCGCGGCTGCCGGTATAGCCCGTCGCGCCGAGTCGCGGGTCGGCGACCAGTCGCTCGCCGTCCGCGTGGGAGGTGCGATAGATCAGCTGGACGGTCGCGAGCGGAAGCCCGGTAGCCCGGGCCGCCTCCAGCGCCGCCTCGGCAAACAATCGAGTTACGCCCGGATGCGAGGAGTTGGCCTTGCCGATCACCGGGTTGCCGGCGGCGATCGCCGCGGCGAAGTCGCCGCCCGAGACGCTGCCAAAGGCGAACGGAAAATTGTTGGGGCCGAACACCGCCACGGGCCCCAGCGCTGCGTAGTGCGAGCGAATGCCGGCGCCCGTGTCGATGGTCGCCAGCTGCCAAGATCCGCTGCGGCAGGCCGCCGCCGCTTGGCGCAACTGGCCGGTGGTCCGGGGCAACTCGCCATCGGCCAGCCGAGGCGATTTGGGCAGACCGGTCTCGGCGTGCGCCATCTCCACCAGCTGGTCCTTGTTCGCCTCAATCAGCTCCGCATACTTCTCCAAGAAGTCCGCGATCCGGCTCGCCGGCAACGCCGCCAGCTCGCGCGCGGCACCGGCTGCGGCTGACAACGCCTCATCACAGTCATCCCACGTGCTGACCGGGTATTCGTCGGGCAGCGCTTCGCCAGTGGAGGGATTCGTTGCCTGAAAGCTGCCCGCCGCGTTTGCGTCGCGCCATTGGCCATTGATCAGCACTGGTTGCATCGTGTGTTGTCTTTCGATAATAGTTGCGCTGCTCGTAGCACAGGCTGCCAGCCTGTGATGATGGTGGCTTGGCCACAGGTTGCAGGCTGGCAGCCTGCACTACGACAAGCCTGCGCCACGGCAAGGCTAGCCCTGCACCACCGGATTGGAAAGTCGTCCGACGCCGGCGATGTCGATGTCGACGACATCGCCGGGCTGCAGCGTGAAGTCGTCGGGCACAATGCCCGTGCCCGTCAACAGGAACGCCCCGTTGGGAAATGAGTTGTCACGGCCCAGCCAGCCGATCAATTCCGTGAAGCTGCGAGCCATCTGGCCGGCGTCCGTTTGTTCATCGAACACCACGGCGCCGTCACGGTGAATGACCAAATGAATCGTCATCTCCGCCGGCTCCGGCACGCTGTCGGCCAGCGCGACACACGGCCCCAGGCCGCAGCACTGGTTGTAGACCTTGGCCTGCGGCAGATAGAGCGGGTTGTCTCCTTCGATGTCCCGCGAGCTCATGTCGTTGCCGACCGTGAAGCCGACGAGCTGCAGGTCGCTCGAGACCGCCAACGCCACTTCCGGCTCGGGAACATTCCAGTTCGAGTCGACGCGAATGCGCACCGGGCTGCCGGGTCCGGAGACGCGATGCGGCGTCGCCTTCATAAACAACTCGGGACGTTCCGATTGATAGACGCGGTCGTAACAGTCGGCGGCCGTCTCCGACTCTTCCATCCGCGCCGTCTGGCTGCGGAGGTAGGTGACGCCGGCCGCCCACACTTCCTGCTCATCGATCGGCGCGAGCAGCTGCGCCTCGCTGAGCGCCACGGGCTCCCTGCGCTGCAACGACTCAACCGTCGCCCGCGCGTTGGGGCTGTTGAGAATCGCGGCCAGCGAATCGCACTCGGGGGTTAGCGCCAGTGGCACGATCTGCCCTTCCTCCAGCACTCCCACGCCGGTCTGGCCCGCCGATTCAAACTTCACCAGCTTCATATTTGGACACCTGTGCAGGGTTGATCTACGATCCACGTGGGTCGCGGAGCGAGTCGTTTTTTAACGGCCTCTCGAATCAAACCGTCCGTTTTACACCGGTTTATGACGTTCGACCACCAGCCGCGGGCGTCCATGCTCCTCGAGCCAGTCCGAATAGATGCGCACCTGCTCCCAGTTGATTCGCAAGGCGTAGCGACGTGGCTCAGCGGCCTCGTTGATCACGAATCCGCGTTCGATCAAGCCCAGGATCGCCAGCCTGCCGTTGCCGTAAGCGGAGCTGCCTTGCTCCAGGCCAATGCCGGTGAGCAACGTCGCTTGATCGGGCAACGCATCTTCTCCCGCGACTCGCGAGGCTTGCTCCGCCACCGCGAATCCTTCCAGCACGTTGAGACGATGCGTGCCGCGGTTGAGCCAATGGAGATGTTGTTGGATCGTCTTGTCGATGGACATCGTCAGAGGGGCGCGTCGCAATAGATCGGCGGCACAACGAGCTCGTCGAGTGCTTCGTAGCTCGTTACTAGTTTCACAACCAGCGTTCTTCCGGACAACACTTCCAGTCCCGAATTGGCCGCCATCAACTCGTGGCACACCCGCTGCGCCTCGCGAACGCAGCGATCCACTCGCTCAGGGTCCGGCGAGGAAAGCAGCGGCAACGCGGCGTAAACGAACTCGTCCTCTTTGGGCTGCAACTGGAAAACGACGCCGTAGTGGATGATGGGTTGGCCGGCAAGCAGTGCTTGAACGAGGGCGGGCGAGCCGCGAACCACGGGATGGAGGCTACGCAGCAAGCGCCGCCACCAAGTCCGCCGGCCCTCGAGGCCTTCCGGTGATTGGTAGGGATTGGGCGAGGGGCTCATTGAGTCTCGGCGATTTCGGCCGGCCAGTAGTCCGGCATGCGATCCCAGGGATTGGGGAGCTGGTCGTCCGTGACGAAAATCGAGCCAATGCCGGCCGCTTTGGCGGCGGCCAGGCAACGCCGCATCTCGGCCTCGTCGCGCACATTGTAGAACAGTGCGTTGAAGCGCTGCGGTGGAAAATCTCGCAGCCAATCGGGTGGCTGAAACTTGGCCAGGCTGCCGGCTTGCTCATGAATGCAGCAAGTGTCGGACGTGCGTGTTTCGAAGAATTTGCGATCGCAGGCGACCCCCGGGTTCGTGACGACGGTCGTCAATCCGGGCTGGCTATGAATAAACAGATAGAGCTGCCGGTAGTGTTTGACGAAGTCCACCGAGCTGTTCTGCTCGTCGAGGAAGATGCCGGTGATTTGCGGGTAGAACGTTTGCCAACGGCGAATGTCGGCGCGGATCTCCTCGACGGGCCGCTTGCCGTATCGCGTGGAGACATAGCCGATCAATTCCAGATTCGCTCGGGCCGCGCGGGCCAGCATGGCGGCGTATTGAGGATCGCGCTGCTCGCCCGGTCCGCTGGCCGGGTTGACGATTACGGTGACTCGCGCCCCGCGCGCTTGCTTCGTCACGGGAGCTGCAGGAGCTTCCGCTCGCGTTGCCGTCGCCGATTGCAGCAGCCGCTCCCAGTGCTTGGCGCCGTCGCCGCCGGGGTAGAAGTAAGCCGGCACGAGCAGCCGCATGCCCTCGGTGTTGCTGGTCGGCTGCGCCTCGGTGTTGCCGGTCGGCTGCGCCTCGGCACACGTCGCGCCTATTGCCAGACAAGCGACCCCTAGTGCCACTGCGCCAACACGTCTCCAAACGCGCGCCATCGATGTTCCTCCAACGTAAGAGAACAGTTGCGTTGATCGTTGCGTTAAGAGAACAGTTGCGTGAGCCGCTCCATGCCGAGCTTCAACACTTCGGCCGGGTCCATCT
>JAGQPF010000359.1 GCA_020426845.1 Planctomycetales bacterium | reverse complement strand
GCTGAACGACCCGTGGGTATTGTTGCAGGTAAGCGGCCAAAAAGCCAACGTCAAAGCCACGCCCTGCCCGTCTCCCCGGCCGACTTCACGCGTCGTTCACGATCGCTTCACGAATGAAGCTCGAGCGGAGCCCTTAATTTATGGGCGGCAAGAGGGGGAAAACCGTGGGCAACGCCCGGCAGGACGGCTTGGCCGGGTCAGAACTTCCAGCGCAGCTCGGAGCGTATGGCCGCGATGTCGCTGGCCTGATCGAGGAACCCGTACAGGGCATCGAAGCGCAGAATCCAGGCATGGTTGAGCACCTTTTGGTAGCGTGCCCCAAAGCCGTATTGGTTGCCGGCAGCATTGCGGGCGGCGGAGCGGCCTTGGATCTGCACGGCGCCGAACTCGAACACCAATTGTTGCGTGAGGGTGTTGTCCAACAAGTTGATACCCACGGCGCCGCCGAAGGTGTTGGCGGCCGTCGCGTCGAGCGTGGGCGTATTGTTCAGCCCATCCGTCTCGAACACGATGCCGGTGTTGGCAAGCACGCCGCCAGCCCCGGCCGCGCGAGCCACCGATTGCGGCCGACCAAATCCGGCGAATAAATTGCAGTACGGGACAACCGTCGATGGGTAACGGGTGATCAGCGAATTCTCCCACAGGAACAACTGCCCGTCCGCCGTCCGAACGGGCCCTCGCTGACCTTCGTTTAGCAGCACCCGCAACGATGTCGACATGAGCGCTCGAATTCGTCGCGTGTAGGCCAAGGTCGCGTTGTGGTAACTCAGCTCCGGCACATCGAGATTGTTGAGATACGCGTAGCCGCTCTCGACATAGCCGTCGTAGGCTTCCAGAAACAGCGCTCCGCCATAGGCATGCACGTCGTTTCCACCGCCAAAGGCGGGCGAAGTGAGTTCGTCAAAGACAGCGAAGAAGGAGAGGTCGTAGTTCGACCAATTGAGCGCCGCGTTGTTACGCGCCGGAATCGTCGTCGCGACTCCCAGCACGGCATCGTTAAACCAGACGCCGTTCTGGGCCAGCCAAGGGTAGATGCCCATTGCGATCGGCAAATCAAACGGCGAGTCCTGCCCCGTCAGTCCGCCCCACAAGCTGCCGATGTCGCCCTCGAAGAAGATCGTGTCGAAGTTCGGATCAAACTCGTCGATGAACCTGGCCTCTCCGTCTTGGACTTCGATGCGTGTCACGGACCCGCCATCGTTCAACGGAGTCACAAACGCGTGAAAACGCTCCGTGGCAGTCAGCTTGAAATCGACGTCCAGGTTCAGCTTCGTCGCGATGTTCACGAGGTCACGCGCATTCTGCTGAATGTAAGCGGCCCCAAGACGACAGTCACCGTACACAAGGAAGTGAGGCGCGATCAGATTGGTCTCGCCCAGCCAAGTCGGTGAGACAGGAATCGGGCCATCGCGATAAAGCCCGCGAAAGCCGTTGACCCACGGCTGTTGAGTGCGATTGGCATGCTTTCCCGTGAACACGCCGATCTCGCTGCCCGCATCGTACGGCAGATGGTCGTAGTTGGGGTCGCTCTTAAAACGCGAAGGGTCAAACGGCACCAGTGTCGTGTCGGAGCCGACCCAAGGGCGGTGATAAGGAATCTCGTCCGCGTGGTAGGTCTCCCGGTGCAAGAACTGCTCGGGGCCTCTGCCGATCGGCCCACCGGGGGAAGCTGGCTGCTGCGTTGGCGGCGGCCCATTGATGGACGGGTTGGCGTTCGTGTTCACGGCAGCGCCGCCAGAGGGCAGACGTTGCGGCAGCGGCGCCAAAAACGAAGCGGACGGAAAAGCCATCGAGCTCTCGGTGGGCACATAGGCTGGCATGGAAGGCAGCCCTTGCTTGACTCCATATGCGGCCCACGGCACGCCCGGTCCACCGGGCGCTGCTGCGGAAGTTGGCCCCGTCGAGACTCGAGCCTGGCCGTTGACAGGCGCACCTGCCCACCGTTGCACGGGCAACTGCGGGGGCGTGGGAAGCAAAGTTGCGCCGCCGACCGCCACCGCCGAGTGCCCCGGCGCTGGCCCATAAAATGCCGGCGGTATGCCCGCGACCGCCGTCGGCACTTCACTCCGGCGCAGCTGTGATTCGCGATGCGCGCGTGCCAACTCGCGATCCAAAGGGTACGAAGTCGGCGCCTGCGCCGCCGCCTGAGCGCATGCCAACACACACCACCAAGTGGCTAGGCGCGCAACAGTGATCGAACGGCATAGATCCATGGTTGGCAATTAGCTCAGTGTTGCTACGAGCAGCGTTCGTCGCTACACGGTCTCAACTGTCTGTCTTTCAGCGGCCTCTGAGTGTCGATAATCTTGTTTTCAATGGAGTGTCAATGCACCGTACTCTCAACAGACTGTCACGGCTTGATCTCGAACTCGACGGCGTAGGCGTGAAAGTCGAGCATTCGCTCGTTCATCGCCTGCACCATCGAATCGGTGGCGCCGACGAACTTCATAAAGTAGATCGGTTCGGCGCGGCTTCGCATTCGCACCGACAGTCGATAGCGGCCGGGTCGCTTGACGACATCCGCGGGAACCCGGTACTTCGCGCGCCGCATCGCCAAAGGCGGCAAGGAGTGCGCCTCCATGCGGATCAACGGGGGATGATTCATGGTCGTGATGGGAAAGCCGCTAGGGCGAATGAACGGCAACTGGTCGACATCCAAGTTGACCGGCAAGTACATCTCGCGGTCCGTTCCCTTGAGGTTGGTGGTGAGGAACTTGGTTTGCAGATTGAACAATTGATCGTCGTGTCGAATGCGGCCTGCGGCCACCTCGAGCGAGTGCCGATCCGCAATGTCTCCGTTTGCATCCAGATATCCCGACTCCCAGAGCCGGCAGCCATCCGGGCCCGTCAAAGCGACGTTCAGCCAAATCTGTGGCTGTGCCCCTAACGACCCGGTCGGGAAGTTGTGGCCTCCATTCATATTGGTGAGCAAGTAGTTGAAGTGCAGTGGCTGCCCCACGCGCCGCGGCCGAGTGAAAAACGGACCCTCGAGTTTTGAACCGTTCTCCATCACGCGCTGCCGTGACTCGCGCTTCTCTTGCAGGCGTTTCAGGTTCTCCTCCACCACTTCGCGAGCGTCGTAGCGATCGTCCACGTTGCTCCACTCCGGTGGAAAAACCGCGCGAAATCGCCGTTGCTCCAACGCCTGCTCAAACGCCTCCGTCCCCCAGCCCGCTCGCCAATCAAAGCAGAGCCATTGCTGGTAGTTCCAGCGCTGCGCCTTGGGATTGATGGGGAATGTGCCGGGGTGTGCGATCGAGTAGCCCGGGCCATGGAAGATATGGTTGGAGTGCTTGCGCTGTGGGTTGACTGGCTTGTCCGCAACGATGGCGGCCGGACCGCATTCGTACCCGTCTGCTCGACCGGGATTCGCTCCCATATGGCAGTTCTGGCAGGTAATGCCTTGGCGTCTCGCCGGCGAAGCGCGGTACTGCTCCCACACCACCTCCAACTTGATGCCAGGAAACACCGCGACCTGATGGCAACTGACACAGAAGTGGCTGGACGAGAGCTGCTCGAATTGAATCGCGTCCGTGTGAATGGGCTGCCCTGGCCCCTTTTCGCCGGGATGTGTTTTTACTTTGTAGGCGGACTTGTTGGCCAACACGTGTTGCAGGCCCGCTCCGTCACTGCCGCCGAACACCGGCGCGTAAATGTCCCCGGGCTCGACCCTGCGCTCGCCGTTGACACGGCCGTACCGCTGCTTGACTCGATGGCAGGCAACGCAGGTGACGCCTTCCGCCGCCGCTGGAACCGAGTGAAAGATCGGCTCGTTGCGCGGGAATTTGAGCGTGGTGCCCACCGGCGAGTGACATCGCATGCAAAAGTAGCCGAGCGTGCCCCGAGTCAGATCGTTGATCTTCTGTTCGAACTTGTGGAACATCGGCGAGACCGCCGCATATGCGTGGCTCGACATCGACCACTCGTGGAAGATTTTCTCGTGACACTTTTTGCACGACGTTGCGGAGGGAAACGGATCGCATTCGAAGACCGCGCGATGCGGATCGCCTGGCGTTGACGGACCTGCCTGGTGCCGTTGCATCGGTCCATGAGGCGCACCCGGAAAGTTTCCTGTAGGCGCACGGGGAGTCATCGGCGACGGCGACGGCGCGCTCGGCGGCACACGAGGAAGGCCGCTTGCCGGCCCCGGTGGCGAAGTTGGCAGGGGAGTTGGCGGTGTTCTCAAGGGCCCGGTCATGGGGGGCTGGGGCAACGGCGACGTTGGCGGCATCGCCGCCGGTGGAGCAGCAAGCGATGGCGGCAGGGCGGGCGCCGCCGGCAACGCCGCGTCCGGCGTCAATAGTTCGTCTTCCCCTGTCGCGCGAGGGAATCGCTGGGCGCCGCCGTCTGTTCCCGATGGAGTTTGGTTAGGAGTCCGATGTGGCGCACTCGGGAGTGACTCCAATGGCGGCTGGACCGGTTGCGACGCGGGGGAAGTTTCCACCGTGGCTGGCGGCGTCACTTTATCTGCTGCCGGCGGTCGCGCAGGAGTTTCAGTCTCGCCGCTTCGATCCAAGGATTGCGCATCAGGCGCCGCTGCACCAGGAGGCAATAGCAGCAAATCGTCTGGGCGAATCAAGCCGTTGCCTCTCGGCACCAACCCCTCCGGGTACTGCACAAGGGTAGTCGTCAACTCCCGCTCCGCTTCCGCCTGTTCCAGATGCCGGAGCAACTCCAGATAATCTTGCTCCCGGCTGAAGCAAGGAAGGGTCCGCAATTCGATCAGCTGGTCGTAGTTCTCTCGCCAACGGCGAGTCATTGCCGACTCTGCCCGCCGCGACTCGCCGCCCGCCAACTTGGCCACCGACATCTCGACACGTCCGCCCGCCGCGACGCGGTTGCCACTGTCTCCCCCCCACGGCCCGAATGCGCAGCACAAAGCACACGCAACGAGCGCAGCGCACATCGCAGTAAGAAGTGTTCTGACCCTTGGGACTTTGCCCATTGACCCGATCTTGGCTGCACGCGCTCCGCCACCCGAACGCGCTGGAAAGAGCCGCATGCTCCCGTCCTTTCAAACAAACGTCACATCTGTTTTCGGACGCGCCAGCCGGGAGATCGACGAGAACCCGCGTACCGGGAAATGGCGGAACTACAGCAATGACCGCCCTATTCCACACCCCCGCGACAACCCGCAGAGTCGCAGACGCAATTAGCGCCGCCGCCCTCGATCGCACGCGCGACGAGCCCGGTTTGCGATGCAGCTTGAGGTTATGCACGCTCTCCGCGCAACAGAAAAACTCCTTTGCCGGAACTCTCGCCCCAACCGGACTGCGTCCACTCATCCACCGTAACTCCGCAAAGCCCCCAGAATCTCCCAAGTGGCTTTGCACCGGTTCCAAAAGCCCGATGAACATCAGGTCGCGCGCAACATCCCCGGCAGGGGCGACAGATGTTAGCCAAGGGCGCGCTCGAGGAAACGCACGGCCACGCACAACAGCCCCGGCAGGCCGGCAGGGGCGACAGATGTTAGCCAAGGGCGCGCTCGAGGAAACGCACGGCCACGCGCAACAG
>JAGQPF010000773.1 GCA_020426845.1 Planctomycetales bacterium | reverse complement strand
GCTCGGCTACCGCGAGAGCGATTTCCGGATCAGTCAGGTGGACGCGTTGCAGAGCCCCATCACCTTCCTCTACCAGGAGTTCAGCCGACGCGAGCGCAGCAAGCGCATGGTGGCTCAGCTGCGGAACGAGGACCGCAAGCGCGAGCTGCTGCGCGAGCTGCTGCAGCAATACGTGGCCTACGACATCATCAACCTCAATGACGAGGCCTTCGATGACTTCATCGACTTCTGCGCCGTGCCCGATGCGGTGATCAAAGGGCTCACGCAATACGACTTCCTGCTGTACGTGAAGAAGAAGTACGAGCTCTACGCGAGCCTGGGACCCACGCGCCAGCATTGATGCCACCGATGTTGAGCGTGTCGAGGTCCTGGCTTCCACGCTGCGCCCTCGTGGTCCTGACTGGTTGCGTGGTGTTACGCGCGCAAGGGCAGGTCGATACATTGATCGGACACATCACGCTGGATCCGGTGGTGATCAGCGCGCAGGCCGATGGCTTCGATGTGGCGGATTTCGTGCGACGCGTGCGCGAGGACAGCACGTTCCACAAGGCCTTCCTGAACACCCGTTACTTCCCCAATCAGCTGCGGAGCGAGGCACGCGTGCGGAGCAAAGGGGAGAAGGAAACCGCCAGCTTGCGCCGCACGGCCCGCTTGGTGCGCGAGGGCAGGCAGGCTGAGCTGGTGATGGATAGCACCGAGGAGCGAGGGCGCCTGCGCGACCGCAAAGGCGCGTTCCGCTACCTCACCATGGAGATGTACGATGATGTCTTCTTCCCGAAGGGCACCATCGTGGCGGACAACACCGTGGCCGGCCGTAAGCTGGAGGTGGAGCGGGGCAGCCGCTTCGAGAAGTACAAGAGCGAGCTGAAGAAATTCATGTTCGATCCGGGCACCGAGATCGCGAGCGTGCCCTTCATCGGCGACAAGCTCGCCCTCTTCAGCCCGGAGATGGTGCCGCTCTATGACTTCCGCATCTGGTCCGATGTGCGTGGCGGGCGGCCTTGCTGGGTGTTCAGCGCCAGCCCCAAGCCCGAAGCGCGGGATGGCCGCACCGTGATCAAGAGCATGGATACCTGGTTCGACCAGGAGAACCACGATGTGCTGGCGCGTACCTATCGCATCGCGCACGCCTCGATCTTCCTCGATTTCGATATCACGATCTCCGTTCGGAACATCCGATTGCATGAGGCCCTGGTGCCCGTGCGCGTGGATTATGATGGTGACTGGGACATTCCCTTCAAGAGCCGTGAGCTGGTCCGTTTCTGGCTGGAATACACCGATTGGCGCACCATCGAGTGAGGCCATCGCGCCCGAGTATGTTTGCCGGAAGCCATGAACCGTCCGCTGCTCTTCCTGCTCCTCGCGCTGCTGTTGCTGGCGCTGCTGGGCGTGGAGCTGATGGTGGGCTCGGTTCAATTGCCCCTCGACGTGGTGATGGGCGCGCTTGCCGGTGATGCCGCAGTAGGCGATGGTCCCTTGTCGATCGTGCGCGGTATCCGGCTGCCGCAGGGTCTCGCCGCGCTCTTCGCAGGGATGGGCCTTGCGGTGGGCGGGCTCATGATGCAGACCGTGTTCCGTAATCCGCTGGCAGGCCCATCGGTCATGGGCGTGAGCTCGGGCGCGAGCCTGGGCGTGGCCCTCATCTTCCTGGCGCGCCCGCTCTGGCTGGCGCTGGGGCTGCCGGTGGACCTGGCCTTGGTGCTCGCCGCGCTCACCGGCTCCATCGTCGTGCTGCTCCTGGTGATGGCGGCCGACCGCCGCATCGGCGACGGCGTTACGCTGTTGATCG
>JAGQPF010000358.1 GCA_020426845.1 Planctomycetales bacterium | reverse complement strand
TGGTTGGTTGATTGGTTGCCCGTCCTCATTTGAGCTCAGCCGGGCCTTCGCCCGCAATCATGCCGCATTTAGTTGATGGCAGGAACATGGCGCTATTCGCCATGCGGAAGATAGTTCCGACATTTGCGTATTCCTTTTTCGGAGTCATCAACAGCGTCGTTGACCACGGTCACTTCTACATGGGTAACCAAGGTTCAAGTTCGTGCTTTCCGCTTTACCTCAAGCCCACGCAGCGACGCCTCGGCGCGACCTCAAACCGCGAGCACAATTTCCAATCTCGATTTTGTGATCAGCTTTCCAAAACTCTGGGAGCAGCAACGACAGTTGACGGCCTCCCCGTCGGACTGACGCCCGAAGACATCTTCCATTACGCCTACGCAGTGTTTCACAGTCCAAGCTACCGGGGCCGCTACGCGGAGTTTCTGAAGATTGATTTCCCGCGCCTGCCGTTGACCGGGAACTTGGAGCTGTTCCGCGCGCTAGCCCGGCTCGGCGGCGAACTCACCGCCCTGCACCTGCTGAAATCACCCAAGCTCGCCCAGCCCGTCACAGAGTTCGTCGGCGGCCGCGGTCCCGAGGTCGAAAAAATCTCGTGGTTGCGCGACACGGTTTGGGTGGACAAGGCGCAGACCAGCGGCTTCCGGGGCGTGCGCGAGGACGTGTGGAATTTCCAAATTGGCGGTTACCAAGTCTGCAACAAGTGGCTCAAGGATCGCAAAGGCCGCACGCTTTCGAAGGACGACATTGCTCACTATGAAAAGATCGTCGTCGCGCTCAGCGAGACCATTCGCCTGATGCAGGAGATCGACGTGGTCATCGACAAGCACGGCGGCTGGCCCGGTGCGTTCACGACCAAGCCGATTGCGTCATGAGTGAGCCGAAGGCGTGGGCGATCGACCTGAGTCTGGTGTCCGACTTCTCGGCGGACGCTGCTGGCCCCTTGCAGCTCTCGCTACCCTCGAGCCTCCGTCTCGAGACCGGGGCGCTAGTCGCAGTCATGGACATGGGGCGCTGCTGTGGTCTGGGAATGGTTCGCCAGCAGGGACTTGTCATCTTGCCTGTGAGCTTCGAGCCGAACCTGCTCGTGAGCCCGCAGTACGAACCGAAGGAGCTGCAGGCCGAGGACCGCGCCAAGCTCTTCGGTCACGACGAAGCCCACCTTCGCCGGATGCTCAGCTCAATCTCCGTCGCGCCAACGGCGCACGCGATGTCGTCCCAGCCGACTTCAGGGGCTACGACGGTCCGCTACTGGAAGGTCGCGCCCGGCCGCAATGGCATTGCATGGCCGGAATGGCGTCAGCGAGGCATCGCGGCAATTGGCTGGCCGGACCTCGGGGACATCTCGGACATCTCCGAGTCTGAGTTTCGCGCAAGGTCCAAGGGCACGTACGACAGCGACAAGCGCTCCGGCGGTCCGTTCCAGGTGTGGTCGTTTCGTGGGATTCAGCCCGGCGACCGCGTCATCGCCAACAACGGCCGGAAGTCGATCCTCGGTGTCGGCACGGTGACCGAGGGCTATCGATTCCGCCCGGGCGAGCACTTCGTTGAAGGGGAAGAATTCCCGCACCAGATCAGGGTCAAGTGGGACGATACCAACGCGCGCGAAATCAACGATCAATCCGACTGGGTGCGCACGCTGCGTGAGCTGTCGCAAGAGAAGTTCCAGGCGCTCGTGCTCGGCACCGGCCCGGTTGCCTTCGCCTGCACAGACCCCCGCAACATCATCCTCTACGGTCCGCCCGGCACGGGAAAGACCTACCACGTGCGACGCCGTGCACTTGAGCTGCTGGGCAACACGACCGCCGCGGACGCGCCCGATGATCAAGTGCACGCCGAGTGGCAGCGGCTCCTGCAGGCTGGGCAGATCGTGTT
>JAGQPF010000357.1 GCA_020426845.1 Planctomycetales bacterium | reverse complement strand
TGACCATGACGTTCGAGAAGCAATCCGACAACTCGTGGAATCTCTCCGCCTCGATCCCCAGCGGCGGCACCCTGACCGACAGCGTGATCGAGGACATTCGCTTCAACGACGACGGGTCATTGCAGCAGGTCGCCGGCACGGGGCTTGGCGACGCGAACTTCACGATTCAATTTGACTCGCTGGCCACGCCGCAAACCATTCAGTTCAATTTTGGCGACAACAACTCGTTCAATGGCGTGACCCAGGTGGCGACTTCGTCCTCGGTCTCAACCACGCAGGACGGGTACGCGCCGGGCGTGCTCACGACGATCAGCGTCGATACGACAGGGCTGCTGCAGGGCGTCGCCACCAACGGCATTCGTTTTCCAATCGCGCAGCTGGCGATCGCCTCGTTCCGCAACCCGAAGGGCTTGCTGAGCACGGGGAACAACTACCTGCAGGCCTCGGCCAACAGCGGACAGCCGGAGATTGGACTCGGCAATAGCGGCAGCCGAGGCGCAGTCACGGGCCTTCAGCTGGAGGCGTCGAATGTCGACATCGCCAACGAGTTCACGCTGATGATCGTCGCTCAACGAGGCTTCTCGGCCAACGCGCGCACGATTACGGTGACCGACGAGGTGCTCGAAGAGCTAACGAACATTATTCGTTAAACTCGTTGACCTAGTTGGTCCCGTTGGTCCCGCTGTTCGTCGGCGAGGCGCTTGGCGCAGCTCTGCGCGGTCAGTTGTGCTTGATGCGGATGTTCTTGAACTCCGTCCACATCGGCTTGCCCGCGTGGAGCTGCAGCGCCAAGATGCCTTCCGGGAGCAGTGTGTCCTCGGCGTCCGTGAAGTCGAGGATCAGGCGGCCGTTCATGTAGTGCTGGATGTGCCGCCCCTTGGCGATGATGACGACGTCGTTCCAGTCATCCAGTTTGAACAGCTGCTCGTACTCCTTGGCATCGATCAAGCTGCCGTCCACCTTTTTGCCGTTGTCCCAGTGGGCTTTCTCGCCCACCAGGCAGATCCGGCCTCGGCCGCCCTCGTGGTAAATGAAACCGGCGACGTTGGGCAGCTTGTTCTCGTTGCGGATCTCGTGCTGGTAGCCGCGCACCACCCACTTGTTCCGAACCTTGCCGTCGGTGATGTGCTTCGAGCGGTACTGAATTCCCGAGTTGTTTTGATTGGTGCAGCGGAACGACATCCGCAGTTCGAAATCCTTCAAAGTCTCGCCCTGGTAGATCAGGAAGGTATTGCCGTTGGCGGCGTTCTCCTTGGTGGTCTCTCCGCGGATCGCCCCGTCTTTAACCGACCAGAGACGCGTGTCGCCGTCCCAGCCCGAAAGGTCCTTGCCGTTGAAAAGGGACTTCATATCCTTGGGCTCGGGAGGCGCTTGCTGGCCCTCGGCGAACGCCGTGGAGACAGCCAACAAGGGCAAAATGACGGCAAGGCGGCGAAGCAAATTCATGGAAGACTCGTCGGATGGGTGTGGGGTGAGCCGGTAATCGGTGTCAGGGCATGCTGACCGGGCAGCCGCATATTATGGTTGAGCCAGCGGGCGTCGTCAAAGCATCGCGCGGCGCCTCATCCGTCAGAAATCGTCTTTGCCGTGCTGCTTCTCGTACTGATCGGCGGCCATGGCGACGTACCACATGGCGGATCGCAGCTCGCTGGGATCCAGCGTTTCGAGCAGGTGGTCGACGCTGGCCACAATCATCTGTTCTTTCCCGTCGTCCCACATCCCGAAGCGAGCGAACGGCTGCTTCTCGTTGAGCTGCAGCAGCTCGATGCACTGAGATTTGCCGATGCCGCTCAGGAATCCTCGCTTGAACACGTGGCAGGGCGAGAAGACCGTGATCAGCGAATGGTCCTCGACGCCCGCCTTGGGTCGCACATAGACGATCTGGCTGCGCTGCTCGGGCAGTTCAAAGCCGGCGACGAAGTAACCCGGCTGAGGATGGATGTCTCCGCTGATGCCGGCCTGCTTCGCGATATCGGCCACTCGCTGCAGCACAGTGTTTAGGTTAGACATGATGGAGTTCCTGACGATCGGACAAACAACGAGCCAACGGAGTCAACGCAACAGGCAACCTCCTGCCAACTCGGTGACGTGCCCAACGGTTGACACAGCGACTCGCCAATCCTCAAATTCTACTCGATCCCGGTGAATTCGAGATTGCGCGTGTGGAGCTAGCTGCTTCCACCTCGCGGAACGGAACGCCGCCGAGCGCACCTAGCTCAGTCAGCACCGTAAGTGACAACGTCGCCCCCTTTTGCAAGCTGCGTGAAACGATGCCCGTCATTGAGAAGCTCAGTGTGATTCCGTTGGTCGGAGCCACCGTGGACGGCGGCTGGCCCGAGGGACACGAGCCCCAAGAGAATCTGCATACCTTGATCCGCATTGAATCCGAGGGCAGATGGGGGTGGGGCAGCTGCTTCACCTCCGCGGCGCTCGTTTCCGGCGCGGTGGAGCTGATGTGGCCTTGGATCGGCGGGCAGGAGGTGGAGCCGGAACGGCGCTCGGAGATCCTGCGGCAGTCCACCTTCTGGCAAGGACGCGGCGGCGCCGTGGAGCACGCGATCAGCGGCATCGACATCGCACTCTGGGATCTCTATGGCAAGCTCGCGGGCCAGCCGGTATCGCGGCTGATGGGAGGCGTCTATCGCGACCGCATCAAACCTTATGGCTCCATGCTGTTTGACGAGCCCGAGCCGCTTAAGCGGAGCCTCGAGGGTGCGCTGGCCCGCGGCTTCCGCGCCATCAAGCTCGGCTGGCGGCCGTTCGGACGCGAGAGCCACGCCAAAGACGAACTTCTAGTCCGCACAGCGAGAAGCACCGTTGGCGATCAAGTGGAGCTGATGGTGGACGCCGGCGGCAGCGAGGATTTCTGGCCACATGGACGCGCATGGGCGCGACGCACCGCAGACATGCTGGCGAACTACGATGTGCGCTGGTTCGAGGAGCCGTTGGCGCCCGACGACCTCGAGGGACATGCCGAACTGACCCGCACCAGCCCCGTGCCGATCGCCGGCGGGGAAGTGCTCACGCGGCGGCAATCATTTCTGCCGTGGGTGGAGCGTCGAGCGTTGGACATCCTGCAGCCCGACGCGACCAAGTGCGGCGGGATCACCGAGGCGCGACGCATTGCCTGGATGGCCGCCGACCACCATCTGCAGTTCGTCTCGCACGGCTGGAACACCGCCGTGGGCTTGGCCGCCGACCTGCAACTTGCCGCCGCGCTTCCCGTCGCCCACTACGTGGAGTATCTGACGCCCTGCCTCTATCTCGAGAACCTGCTCGTCGAGACGCTGAGGCCCGACGAGCACGGCTTGCTGCCCATCCCCGCCACCCCCGGGCTCGGCGTGGATGTCGATCCGGACAAGCTGCGATCGCTGTCCGGCGAGCCAGTGACGTTTGCTTGCTAACGCCATCCCTTCAACATCGGGAAGGTAACCCGAATGCGCGGTTCCTTGGGCTTGCGCCCAAGGCTAACTTCTGTCGCCCCTGCCGGGGCTTGGTGCGCGCGAGGCGCGAGGTTTGCGCGCGACGTGCGCGGTTCCTTGGGCTTGCGCCCAAGGCTAACGTCTGTCGCCCCTGCCGGGGCTTGGTGAGCGGCGGCCAAGCGCACAAGCCCCGGAGGGGCGACAGACGTTAGCCACGGGCGCGAGCCCGTG
>JAGQPF010000356.1 GCA_020426845.1 Planctomycetales bacterium | reverse complement strand
TGAGCTTTTGCAGTGCGTCGAGCTTGGCTCGCTGGCGATCGACGCCGCCTGACGTGGTCAGATTGGCGATCGGGTTCTGCATGTCACGAACGAGAGTCCCTTGATAGGCGCTGGGCAGAAAGCTGGAAGCCCAGAGCTGCGCCCCCTGAAAGACGGGCGCGGGACAGACGACCACAAAACCCGGCAGATTTTGGTTCTCGGTCCCCAGACCATAGGTGAGCCACGATCCCATGCTGGGCCGCGAAAAGGCTTGCTCGCCCGTACACATCTGCAGGGCCGCGCCGGAGTGATTGATGTTGTCGGCGACCATCGACCGAATCACGCACACATCGTCGATTCGCGACGCGAGTCCCGGCAGCAGTTCGCTCACCTCGATCCCGGACTCTCCATGACGAGCGAACTTCCAGGGCGAGGCGAGCAAATTGCCAGTCTTCGTCCGCTCCAGTTTCGGTTTTTCGAAGGGTAATGGCTTGCCATTGTCAGCCTCCAACCTCGGCTTCGGGTCGAGCAGATCGACATGCGACGGCCCGCCCGGCATATACAGAAAGATGACCCGCTTGGCGCTAGGTTCGAAGTGCGGTGGCTGCACCGAAAATGGATTGGCCGAGCGGCTCGCTGGCGGCCCGGCCGACCTATCAGCCGCCGATTCACGAGCCAGTAGTCCTGCGAGAGCTAACGCTCCAAACCCACAACCAGACTGCATAAGCCACTGGCGTCGCGAGGAAGTGCAAGTTGTCTGCATGTTAGTCATGATGGTGCTCACTGATGCTCAATCGACGTAAATGAATTCGTTGCTGCACAGCAGCACGTGCGCGAGATCGACCCAGCCGCCGTTCGCCACAGCCGGGTCTCCCCCGGCGACGATTGCCTGCGCGACGGCCAGTTCCGCCGCGTGCGGGCGGCGGCCGAACAGCAATTGATAGGCTCGTTCGATGCGGGACGAATCATCGTCCGGCGCCTCGCGAATCAGCCGCTCGGCCAGGTGCCTGGCCTGTTGCTGCAACCACGGATGGTTGAGCAACAGCAGCGCCTGCGGTGCGACCGTGCTGGTCACACGTTTTTCTGTCGAGGAATCGGGATTCGCAGCATCAAACAGATTCGCATAACTGTCGCGCTGCCAACGGGCCGTCTGCACATAGAGCGATCTGCGTCGAATGGTGAAATCATCACCAGCCGGACCTCCGAACGTGAGGTCAAGCTGGCCGTTCGCCGCCAGAATCGCGTCGCGGATCGCCTCTGCTTCCAGGCGTCGCGGCGTGAAGCGACCAACCAGGCGATTCTCTGGATCCTTGTCGAATGTCTCGCGTGAAACGCGACTGCTCTGGCGGTAGGTCGCGGAGAGCATGATGCGGCGGTGAAGCTTTTTTAGAGACCAGCCATCTTCCACGAACCGATTCGCGAGCCAGTCGAGCAACTCGGGATGTGATGGCGGTTCAGAGAGCATTCCAAAGTTACTCGGCGTTCGCACCAGTCCCTCTCCGAAATGCCAGTGCCAGACGCGGTTGACGATCACACGTGCGGTGAGCGGATTAGCGGGCGATGCGACCCACGCTGCCAGTTCGCGACGCCCGCTCCCCTCGGCAATCAACGGTTGATCCTCACCCACGAAAAATCGAGGCAGGCGTCGGGGTACAACAGGACCGAGTTTCGCATAGCTTCCCCGAATGTGGATCGGGACATCCTGAATGCCGGGGAAGAGTCCGCCCGGAGTGCCCCCTTCAGTGACCGCCATGGCCAGCGGCACCGGAACAGCCAGCTCCATCTGCAAGGTGTCCCGCAGAGCGATCAGTTCTTGCCGCTCGGGTGTTTCCGTGGGCTGAGGCGCGTCCAGCATTTCCACGACAGACAGTCGGAACTTGCCCAAAGCGTGTTGATGGGAGTGTTGCTGTTCAATCGCGACGCGCAGTCTTGAGCCTGCGGGAATCACTGTCTCCGGGGCGGCTTCAAACACTGCCACATGCGCCTTGCCTTGTTGAGGCGACACGGCCCAGCCGTCCTTCAGGTCGTCATCCAGCGCGCTTGTGGCGGCGAAGTTCACTTGTTCAAAGTCGGCTTGGGCGGAGACGAACTTGATGACCGTGGGTTCCGCCTCACTGTTGGGAGGAATGAACGACGCCGAGAATCGGCTGACCACAAAGTTCCCATCGCTGGCACGTCCCGGCCCGCGAGCGGGGAATGCCTCGTCGGGCAAGGCTTCCATGCGGATGGACTGACCCTTCACCCCCTCCGGAACGACCATCTCGACAACGTACGTGTCCTTGGCGAGCTTTCCGCTGACCGTGACGCTGCCATCGTCGGCGATCATTCCCATTGCACCGGCTTCGCTCTGGAAAGCGGTTGGCGTCAGCGGTCGTCCCCCTGCGGTCAATTGTTGAAATCGGTGTTGTTGGTCGAGTTCCTCCAGCGTCGCGGCGACTTCGGCGAGACGTTGCTCTTGCTCGGCACGCTTTGCCAGGGCTGTTGGTCCGATGAGTGGCACGCGATTGACGTTGTATTCGCCCCCCTTGGCGCCCAGCTCTTTCAAGACGTGTGAGCTGTAGAACATGCCTGCGAGAGCGTAATAGTCCTCCGTGGAGATCGGATCGAATTTGTGATCGTGGCAGCGGGCACAATCGAGCGTCAGTCCGAGAAACGCCTTGCCGATCACGCCGATGTTATCGTCGACCATATCGCTGACAATCTTTTCTTTGTCCGCATCGCCGCGATCCCAGACGCCGTTGGACATAAATGTCGTCGCGACCAGGCCGTCGGGGTAGATTTCCTCGCCGGTCGGACTGGGGAGCTGATCTCCGGCGATCTGATGTACGATGAACTGGTCGAATGGCAAATCGCGGTTGAGGGCATCGACAACCCAGTCGCGATATCTCCACGCCTCGGTGATTTCACAACTGGCGACACGCGCTGCCGGATTGAAATCGTGATAGTCGGCATAGCGAGCAACATCGAGCCAATGCCGCGCCCATCGCTGTCCGTACGCGGGCGAGTTAAGTAGCCGCTCGACGACCGTTTCGAAGGCACGATCCGACGTGTCGGACAGAAAGGCGGCGACTTCCTCCGGCGTAGGCGGGAGACCGGTCAGATCGAAAGTCGCTCGACGCAACCACGCAACGCGATCTGCAGCAGGTGCCGGCGCGAGTCCTGCCGCTTCCAGTCTCGCGA
>JAGQPF010000355.1 GCA_020426845.1 Planctomycetales bacterium | reverse complement strand
GTGCGGGAGCAGTTCCCCGCCTGGATGGAATCCGGCTTCGGCCGCTATTTGCTTGCTTGCTATTTGCCGGGATTGGCCGTGGAGACGTGCCTCGCCGCACGTCGCCTGTCCCGTGTCCATAAGTCGTCCAAGGTCTCCGAGGACTCGCCTCAGGCGGTTTGATCGATGGCATCCAATCTATTGCATATCAAGGACTCGTATTACTTCGAATTCCCGAAGTTTATGGTCCGCTGGAATGCGAAGTCGATTGAAGACTTCCCCGACTTCTGGATTCGGCTCGACCCCGAGTACCAAGCTTGGGAGGCGGACCAACTGGCCCACTTCCTGGAGTCGGCGCTGGATGATTGTCCCGATGCACACGACCTGGTGCACCAATGGGAGCATTGGCAGCACGCCGACCATGCCAATCATGGCCGCCCCTTTGACGTGTTTCTGGAGATGAAACGCGACGAGTTGCAGAAGGAGTTCGCAGTCTACAAGAAGGCGAGCCCGGATCACGCGGAACATGACTTCGTCCGGTTCTTGAACGAGACCGAGCCGGCCTTCAAGTGGTTCGTGGTCCCGCACATGCAGGACACCAAGTTCGCGATGGATTGGAACATCCAAAAGCGCGAGCTCTCCGCCGCCGGATACAAGGAGCACCACAGCTGGGACGAGGCCAAGATCGCCGGCTACAACAGCGCACTGCACGGCAAGGTGCTGATTCCTCAGCCGTTCGGCGAGCTGCGAAATATGTATCAGGCGGAGACGGGCTTCTGCATCTCGAAGTTCATGATCATCGAGCTGGTGCTGGCGATCGTGTTGGTCTGGGTGTTTAGCTGGCTCGGCAAGCGAATGCAGGAGGAAGAGCGTCCCAAGGGACGGCTCTGGAACCTGCTGGAAAGTTTCCTGCTGTTTGTTCGGGACGACATCGCTCGTCCCGCCATTGGCGGCGGGCACGACCATGACGACGACCACGGCCATGGAGACACCCACGGCCATGGAGACAAAGCCCATGGAGATGCTCACGCCGCGCACGGCGACTCGCACGGCCACGGTCATGGCGCCCACGGGCACGCCAACCCGGCCGATCGCTTTGTGCCGCTGTTGTGGACGATGTTCTTTTTCGTGCTCGGCTGCAATCTGTTCGGCATGGTGCCCTGGGCGGGCGCCCCGACCGGCTCGTTCGCCGTGACCACGTCGCTGGCGCTGCTCACCTTTTCCACGGTCGTGCTGGGCGGCATGAAAGAGTTCGGGCCGTTGGGCTTCTTTGCCAATCAGGTGCCCTCGATGGACCTGCCGCTGGCCATCGCGATTTTCGTGAAGCCGATGCTGCTGGTTATCGAACTGCTGGGCCTATGCATCAAGCATGCCGTGTTGGCCATTCGTTTGTTGGCGAACATGGTCGCGGGCCACTTGGTGCTGCTGGGCGTGATGGGCTTGGCCTTTGGCGCCCATGCGGCGATGCAGTTCCAGGGCGAGGCGGCCGGCTATTGGAGCATCGCGGCGGTGATCGCCGTGGTCGGCTCGACGCTGTTCAGTTGCCTGGAGCTCTTTGTGGCGTTCCTGCAAGCGTACATTTTCACCTTCTTGTCAGCCTTGTTCATCGGCGCCGCCGTGCACGAGCACTGACGCGAGTCTTATTGCCTCTTCGGCGCCGTCCGAGCGAGGCGTTTTGTTTTGTCAAGCTTTCGGCTGAGTTCGCGGTTCCGCCCGGGACGGGTGGAGGGTGAAGTCGGTCATCAACTCCACTTTTTGATTTTCCGAGGAGAGTTTCGTGAACAATTTTGCCAAAATCGCTCTGCTGTGCTTGGTGGCTCTGTTGCTGACCGCAACTCCGGCGCTGGCTCAAGATGGCAACGCTTCGATCGAGTTCAGCAACTACTTCGGCGCCGGCCTGGTCGTGATCGGCGCCGCGTTGGGCATCGGCAAGCTGGCCACCGCCGCGCTGGACGGCATGGCTCGTCAGCCCGAAGTGGCCGGCAACATTCAGACCGCGATGATTATCGCCGCGGCTCTGATCGAAGGTTTTACGTTCTTCGCGCTCTACATCTGCATGAGCTAACGGCGTAACCGCTGGAGTTGAAGATGGCCGCGGGCCCAGCCCACGACCATCACCCCGCGCTGCCGGCGCATCAGCCCGGGCGCCCCGCTGGGCAGGCATGGTTTGCTCGCCGACCGGACGCCTCACGGCTCTTCGCAAGCTGCGGCCGGATTCAACCTGCCTTCAGTGTTGAAACGACGGGTCGGAAGCCGCTCAAAATCGCGGTCGACCGCGACCTAGCGGCCCTGCCAGCCCGCCAACGCCAACCTGACGGTCCACTACGTTTACGACAAGCTCCAATTTCGGGAGTGGAAGCATGTTTCAATGGGCATTCCGCGGCGTGCTCGCCGCTTGCCTGCTTGCCTGGATGATTTCGCCCGTGGCGGCGGATGACGCCGATCCGAAAGCGAAAGGCGACGACACCCCGGCCGCGTCCGGCGACGTCAAGGCGGATGACGCCGGCAAGGAAGACGCCCACGCGACGGAAGGTGACGGCCATGCCAAAGAGGGCGACGGCCATGCCAAAGAGGGCGACGGTCACGCGACGGAAGGCGAAGGCCACGGTGACGATCACGAGAAGCATGACGCGGTCGACAAGTTCGATCTGAGTCATAGCAACGCGTTGCCAAGCCAGGAGAGCCCGGAAGAATGGAAGTTCGACCTGGCGATCTACACGTTCATCGTCTTCTTGCTGCTGATGGGCATCCTGTTGAAGTTCGCCTGGGGCCCGATCATGGCCTCGCTGGAGAACCGCGAGAACCGGATTGCTTCGTTGATCGACACCGCCGAGCAGAGCGCGGCGAAAGCGCAGCAGCAGCTGGCCGATTACGAGGCCAAGCTGGCCGAGGCACACGTCGAGGCCGAGGCGATCGTGGCCAAGGCGAAGCAGTCGGCCCAGGATCAAGCCGATCGGATTGTCGCCGACGCCAAAACCGCCTCGCAGCGCGAGAAGGACCAGGCGCTGGCGGAGATCGAGCTGGCCAAGAACGACGCGCTGGGCGAGGTGACGCAGAAGAGCGTCGACATCGCGCTGGGCTTGGCCAAGAGCATTCTGGGCCGCGAGGTTCAGTCTGCCGATCACGACTCGCTGATCAAGGAAGCGTTGGAGAAGTTCCCGGTCTAGTGCCGTCCGCGCTTGGACCGCAGGTCGAACGCTGGCTCGTCCACCACGAAGTCGCAAGCATTCCACCCGGCCAAGACCGGACCATTCATTAGCCCGATCATCGATCGTGTTGTGTTTCTTCTCAGGAGACGAACCCGATGGCCGCAGACACGGCTGCTCACGAGTCCTTTGACACCGATCGACAGCAACTTGGCAAGATCTACGCCAAGGCGCTGCTCGGGGCGGCCGGCGCGGACGGCGAGAAGGTGCTCGAGGAGCTGGATTCGCTGCTGGACGATGTCCTCAAGCAGCTGCCCAACCTCAGCGCCATGCTGCAGTCGCCGCGCGTTCCTCACGGCGACAAGGAGGCGATGCTGGATAAGGCGTTTCGCGGCAAGATGACGCCGATCCTGCTGAACTTCCTCAAGGTCTGCTCGAAACGGCGTCGCCTCGACTGCCTGGGCGCGGTGCGTGCCGAGGCGAGGCGCCTGTACAACGAGCTGAACGGCCGCGTCGAAGTGCGGGTCACCACCGCTGCGCCGTTGCAGCCGGAACGACTCCAGTCGTTGCAGGGTCAGCTCTCCCGGATGTTAGGGGCGGAAGTCGTGATGTTGACCGAGGTCGACCCCGAGCTGCTGGGCGGGTTGGTGGTCCGCGTTGGCGACACGGTGTACGACGGCAGCATCGCCAACCGTCTCGATCGCTTCCGGCAATCCGCGCTGACCAACGCCGCCAACACGGTTCGCTCGTCGATGCAGCGTTTCACCTCGTGACGCGACTTCGTCACCCAAATTCAGTTCCTACCATTCGACATTTGCGACGAACCTTCCGTTCGACTTAATCAATTCAAGGGCGTTCGACGCCCCGTTTCCAAAGGGCTCCGGCCATGAAGTTCAATTCTGACGAAATCGCATCGGTCTTGCAGAAAGAGATCGAGCAGTACGAGGGCCAGATCGACGTTCGCGAGACCGGCACCGTGCTGGAGGTCGGCGACGGCATCGCTCGCGTCTACGGCCTGTCCGGCGTGATGGCCGGCGAGATGGTCGAGTTTCCGGGCGGCGTCATCGGCTTGGCGTTCAACCTGGAAGAGAACTCGGTCGGCGTGATCATTCTCGGCGACTACCTGAAGATCAACGAGGGCGACGAGGTCAAGGCGCTGGGCACGCTGCTGAGCGTCCCGGTCGGCCCCGGCGTGCTGGGCCGCGTGCTCGACCCGCTCGGCCGCCCGCTGGACGGCAAAGGCCCCGTGCAGTCCAACGAGACTCGCCCCGTCGAGTTTCTCGCGCCCGGCGTGGCCGGCCGACAGCCGGTGCACGAGCCGATGCAGACGGGCATCAAGGCGATCGACGCGATGACGCCGATCGGCCGTGGCCAGCGCGAGCTGATCATTGGCGACCGCAAGACCGGCAAGACTGCGGTGGCGCTCGACGCGATCCTCAATCAAAAGCACACCGGCGTCAAATGCTTCTACGTCGCCATCGGCCAGAAGGACTCGTCGGTCGCCGGCGTCATCCAGACGCTGGAAGAGCTCGGCGCGATGGAGTACACCACGGTCATCATGTCCGGCGCCAGCTCGCCGGCGCCGCTGCAGTATGTGGCGCCATACGCGGGCACCGCGATGGCCGAGTACTTCATGTTCAACGGCGAGCACGCCTTGATCGTGTACGACGACCTTTCCAAGCAGGCCGCCGCTTACCGCCAGCTGTCGCTGCTGATGCGACGTCCGCCGGGACGCGAGGCGTTCCCTGGCGACGTGTTCTACTGCCATAGCCGGCTGCTCGAGCGATCCTCCAAGCTCTCCGCCGAACTCGGCGGCGGCTCGCTGACCTCGCTGCCGATCATCGAGACGCTGGAAGGCGAAGTGTCGGCGTACATTCCGACCAACGTGATTTCGATCACCGACGGCCAGATCTACCTGCAGCCCGACTTGTTCTTCGCCGGCGTGCGGCCGGCCATGAACGTCGGCATCTCGGTGTCCCGCGTCGGCGGCGCCGCCCAGATCAAGGCGATGAAGAAGATCGCCGGCAGCCTGCGACTCGACCTGGCCGCCTTCCGCGAGCTCGAGGCGTTCGCGCAGCTGGGCACCGACCTGGACGCGGCGACGCAACGCCAGCTGGACCGCGGCTACCGCATGGTCGAGCTGCTGAAGCAGGGCCAGTACAAGCCGCTGAACGTCATCGATCAGGTGATGGTCATCTATGCCGGCACGAAGGGCTACCTGGACAAGGTGCCGATCAACCAGGTCGCCCAATGGGAGGCCTCGTTCCTGGAGTTCATGCACACGCAGAAGAGCGACGTCTACAAGGCCCTCTCGGACAAGCAGGAGCTCACCGAGGAGATTGAAAAGCAATTGATCGAGGCGATTAAAGCCTTCCAGTCCACGCGAGGCTAGTTTCCGTCAACACTGGAACGTTGGGGCGGCCGCCACCCTCAGCTCGTGGCTCGCCACGACTTGCGAGTTTCCCAACCCCAACCCCAACCAACGCTTCGGCTTGACGGTCCACTTGCTCCGTCGAACCAACGGCCGCTAACCCGCTTCACGGTGACACCCACATGTCACCACCACCGCCACAGCCGGCGGCGCCGCCCCGCGAGGCAGCGACGAACGGCTCGGAGTTTTCCCCAGATGGCCAACGCACGGGCACTCGACAAACGACGCAAGTCGATCCGCAACATCCGCAAGATCACGCGGACCATGGAGCTGATCGCGACCGCTCGTTTCAAAAAGGCGATGGACCGCGCCACCGCCGCCACCGCGTACACTCGGCGGATCACGCAAGTCGTCGCCGACTTGGCCGGCAGCGGCATGGAGCTGCGACACCCGCTGCTCGAGCCGCGCGAGGAGGTCAAGAACGCGGCGTTGATCGTGCTCTCGGCCAACCGCGGGCTCTGCGGCGGCTACAACGGCAGCATCCTCCGCCTGGCGGCGGCGACGCACGCCAAGCTGACCGAGCAGGTCGAGTCGCTGCGCATGATCGTCTCGGGCAAGCGAGGCATCGTGGGGCTGAAATTTCGCGGCCTGACGGCGGACGAGAGCTACACGAAGTTCGACGACCAGCCCAAGTTCGAGGACGTCGAGCCGATCGCGACCTCGTTGCTGGAGGCATACGCCTCGGGCGCCATTGACCGACTGGACGTGATCTACACGCAGTTCGAGTCCATCTCGCGACAGAATGCTGTCATCGAGACGCTGCTCCCGCTGTCCCAACTGGGCGACGATGAGGACAAAAAGCAGGCGGGCGGCGGCGGCAGCTCGGACTACGAATTCCTGCCCTCGGCCGAAAGCATTCTCGAAGAGGTCGTGCCGGCCAGCTTCAAGGTGAAGCTGTTCAAATGCTTTTTGGACGCGGCCGTCAGCGAGCAGATCGCGCGGATGGTGGCGATGAAGGCCGCGACCGAAAACGCCAGCGACATGATCAAGACTCTGTCGATGACCTACAACCGAGCTCGCCAGTCGCAAATCACCGGCGAGATCATGGAGATCATCGGCGGCGTCGAGGCGTTGAACAAGTAAGCAAACCAGCCGGCTCAACCGGCCTGCCCGCAAGATTCAACGCTCAATACTCAGCAACCAGACACATCGTTCAAAACCGATTTACAACCCACTCCGCACGGCTCGCGCCGTGACCCGCGGTTCAGGAGATTCCTTCATGGCCACAGCCACAGAGAACATCGGCAAGGTGACGCAGGTCATCGGCTCCACCTTCGACGTCCAGTACGAGGAGGACAAGTTGCCCGCGATCTACAACGCGGTGCGGCTGGTGAGCAGCCACAAAGGCGTCGACATCGACCTGACCGGCGAGGTGCAGCAGCACCTTGGCGGCGGTCGCGTCCGCTGCGTTGCGTTGGGCAGCACGGACGGCCTGATGCGAGGACAGGACTGCGTTGACACCGGCGCCCCGGTGTCGGTCCCCGTCGGTGAAGACACGCTGGGCCGCGTCTTCAACCTGCTGGGCAAGCCGATCGACGGCCGC